>NZ_CM001976.1:3967471-4276081 GCF_000406145.1 Dickeya dadantii NCPPB 898
GGCTCACCCGGCGAAGTCGCTCACCTCAGCACAGTTTTAACGCCGGGAAAACCCTTCATTTTGCACTTATAGGGTTTGTCAGCAGTCTGACACCGCCGACGGCGGTGTATAACTTTTTTCCCAAAAACAGTAATGTTCCAGCGGCTGTTATGTGCTTATTTCGCCCGGCGCTAACGCCGTTTCACACCATAAAAACACGTAAAATTATATCCATAAAATAAAAAACCAACCGCGATAAAAATATTAAATAAGCATTTAACATGAATTAATTAATCGATTAATTTATTCAAGCATTCAATTAATTTTAAAAAAGCAACCGTTTGCATTCCGAATAAAAAGGCGTAGTATGCCTTTCGTTACAATAAAGCAACATTGCATCAACCGTATATTTAACCGCGCGGAAACACGCCGCCACGCCGGATAATTCAGACATGGCGGATTATTAGCGCTTTATATATTACGTTTTATATACCCGTCATACTTCAAGTTGCAGGTGTGTTGGCTGCGTTTTTTCACCCGAATCACTTACCTGAGTAAGCTCATCGGGACTCGCTCTCTTGCCGCCTTACTGCAACTCGAATTATTTAGGGTATACATTCAAAGAAAGAGACAATTATTCATTGTTGAAAATGAGGGCCGCTATCGTCCCTACTCACGGTTTAACCGAAACGGAATTTAACAGAGGATTTATGTCTGATTATCTACAGAGGATGCAAAAACCCCGGAATATTTATGTCAATGGCGAACCGGTCCGCCATCTCTCCCGGCATCCCATGTTCTGCGGCGCTATTCGGTTCATCAATCGCTATTATGAATTACAGCAGCAGGATCCGGCCGTGCATCTGGTTAATCACGAGTACGCCGCCAGCCTGTTGATTCCCCGATCCATCGAAGACCTGAGACAGAAAGGCCGCTCCTACAAAGCGGTGGCGGACACCTCCTACGGCATGCTGGGCAGAACGCCGGACTTCATCAACAGCGCGATTGCGGCCATCGCCAGCCACGCGGAAGCGCTGGGCCGCGACCAGTATTGCGATTACGCAAATAACGCCCGCCGCTATTACGACTACTGCCGGGAGAATAACCTGTACGTCTCGCACGCGGCCATCAACCCGCAGGTGGACCGCAGCCGCGCGCTGTCCGAACTGCGCAGCCCGTCCGCCGGCGTCAGGGTGACCCATTACGACAGCAACGGCATCACCGTCAGCGGCGCCAAGATGATCGCCACGCTGACGCCGGTTTCCGACGAAGTGCTGATCTTCAACATGCCCGGCCTGACCGAGAACGACAAAGACTTCGCCATCGCGTTTACCCTTGACGTCACCGACCCTAATCTCCGGATGCTGTGCCGGAAAACGTTGACCTATCCCGAGCACACAACGCTCGACCACCCCATCGCCAATCTGTTTGATGAAATCGACTGTTTGCTGCTGCTGGATAACGTTCAGGTGCCCTGGGAACGGGTGCTGATTTTCCGCGACGTGGAGAAATCCAACGCGTTCTACGACAGCACCAAGGCCCGCAATCACACCGGCCATCAGGGCATCATCCGCGGGCAAGCCAAAGCAGAGCTGCTGACCGGCGTCGCCACCCGTATCGCGCAAACGCTGGGCCTGGACCGGTTCCTGCACGTGCAGGAGAAGCTGGGGCGCATGACCACCAGCCTTGAGCTGCTCAAAGGCGCAATCCAGCTTGCCGAAAACGCGGCGACCATCGACGACTACGGCGTCTGCAACCCCGACATCAGCGCCATTCAGGCGATCCGCTACCATTTTCCTTTATGGTACAAGGATATGCAGCAAACCATTCAGTCATTATGCGCGGGTTCGATGTTGTCGATCCCCGATGCCGTCACGCTGGGCGTTCTGCCGCCACAGCAGCAGGATGAATTGTTCGACCCGTACCGGACCGCGCTGCTGAATCTGGGATGGGACCTGACCGGCGACGGCTTCGGCCAGCGGCAAATGGTGTATGAAATCTACCATGCCGGCGACCCGCTGCGTATTGCCGCCAGACATCATCAGGAATATGACAAACGGGATCTGCTCGCGGCGCTCGATCAACTGCTGCATTCATCCTACCAGGAGAGACATCATGATTAGATGCGCCTGCCTGGTTCATTATCTGAATGATCAATTGCTGGTGGTAAAGCCCCGAAATAAGGATGTCTGGTATCTCCCTGGCGGAAAAATTAATGACGGGGAGAATATTCGCGCGGCATTAATTCGGGAATTGCAGGAAGAATTGAATATCCAGTTACGCGAAGAAGAGATGACTTATCTGCGCAGCGTTATCGGCCCGTCGCATGATTATTCCGACGATACGTTGCTGCATTGTTTTACCACGTCGGCGTCACTGGATATTCGGCCGGATAATGAAATTGAACAGGTGAAATATATTGCTTCCGGCGATGTCGAGGTGGCTCCACTGGTGACCGCATTTATCAGGTAACAACATGATTTATCATTCAAGTCGTCTAAAAAACATCATGCAAGAGCATGATGTTGAGATGGTTATCGCCGCCACGGCGCAGAACATCAAATATTTTTCCGGTTTTATGCCTGTAGTAAAAACGCTACGGCCTTATCAGGGCGAATGCTACGTCATGATTACCGCCGGCAACGTTAGACAAATTCACCTGGTGCATGCGATCGGCGAAATCGATCAGGTACTGGATAGCCCGAGCGACATCGGGTTGGTGCATACCTACGGCACGTTTTTCCGCGAACCGAACGATGAGGTCACGCTCACCGATGAGGAACGCCGTCTGCAATCTTATTCCGACCTGAACACCGCCTTCGCCGATGCGGAAACGGCATTGCTGCAGGCTGTCGCCGCGCTGATTTCCCCCGAAACGCGCCGCGTCGGCATCGACGAAGACGGCCTGCACGCTATGACGTTTCTCGCGCTGCAGCGCGCGTTCCCGGCGATCCGCTTTGTGCCGTTTTCCGCCCAGCTGCGCCGCACCCGGCAGGTCAAAACCCCGTTTGAAATCGAGCAGTTGTCTACCTCCGCCATCAACAACGAAAACGCCGTGCGCCACGTCTGCGAGCACCTGCACGCCGGCATGCAGGAGACCGAAATCGTCCGGCGATTCAATATGTCGCTGGCGGGCGACGGCAGCATTCCCACCCTCACCATGTTGAAAATCGGTCGGCATGCGGTCGGCGGGCAACGCCTGCCGCGCGCGGAGAACCGCCTGCGACGCGGCGACGTGCTCTGGTTCGACGCCGACGCCAGTTATCAGGGGTTCTGGTCCGATATCGCCCGTACCGTGATATTCGATCACGACAACCAGGAGTACCGGGAAAAGTACGGTGCGTTGAAGCAAGGCATGGACATCGCGCTGCAACAGATTGAACCCGGCATGACGGGGCAGGAGGTATTTCATCTGGTGATGGACAAGATCAATCGCTGCGACCTGTTTCACTACCGCCGCCATCATGTCGGGCACGGCATCGGGCTGGAGCCGTATGAGTTGCCGCTGCTGGGCCCCAATGACAAAACGCCGATTGAAGAAGGCATGGTCCTGTCTGTCGAAACGCCCTACTACCAGTTTGGCACCGGGGCGCTGCACCTTGAATCTCCGCTGCTGGTTACCCGCCAGAACAATATTTGCCTGACCCGCGAATGGGCGCCTGAATGGACTGTCATTAAAGGAATGTCACTATGAGCGAAAATCATACCCAGGTCGTCAACCGCACCCGGATCGTCAACCATACCCACGAATTGATCGGTCACACCCCGGTCTATCGGCTTCAGCACGATTTCGTACCGGCGGGAAAATCCTGCTATATCAAACTGGAACAGTTCAACCCTAATCTGAGCATCAAGGACCGCACCGCCTGGGGACTGATCAGTCAGGCGTTGGCGGACGGGCGGCTGAAACGGGACGGCGTCATCGTCGAATCCACCTCGGGCAATCTGGGCAAGTCGCTGGCGATGCTCGGCGCTTCGCTGGGCATCAAGGTTATGGTGGTCGTCGATCCGAAAATTTCGCAAACCACGCTTAACTGGTTCAAAGCCTACGGCGCCGAGGTGATTTGCGTGACCGAGCCGGACGCCAGCGGCGGTTACCAATCGCGGCGGATCGACAAAGTCAAAGAGCTACTGAGCCGGATTCCGAACGCCTATTGGCCGAATCAGTACGACAACCCTGACAACCCCGCCTATCACGAAGCCCATACCACCTGCGAATTTGACGATCTGGCGTTCGACATGCTGGTGGGCTGCGTCAGCACCGGCGGCCATCTTTCCGGCATCGCCAAAGGCATCAAGGCGCGCGATCCGGGCAAAAAAGTGCTGGCCTGCGATGTCGTCGGCTCCGCCGTGCTGGGCGGCCAGTTTCGGCCTTATCTGCTCAACGGCATCGGTCTGGCCTGGCGTTCGGACAATACGGCGCTGGAGCAATTCGACGAAACCATGAAAGTGCCGGACCAACTGGCGATTTCGATGTGTCACGACATGGCCGCCAGCCGCGGGCTGCTGCTGGGCGGGTCGGCGGGCCTGGTGCTGTTCGCCGGTCTGGTTGCGCTGCAACGCCGCGATATCAACAGCGTGGTCGTGGTCGCGCCGGACACCGGCGTCAACTATCTGGATAGCCTGTACGATCGCGACTGGCTACAGCGTAAAGGCGTCACGCTGCTCGACCGACAGGCGCTGCAGCATCACATCACCCATTTCAACCCGTACGATTATGACTGAGCACATTCACCGCTGGATTACCCGCGTACTGCGCCGCCTGCCGCCGGAATTCGCCCACCGTTGCGCCATCAACGGGCTGCGCTATGCGCCGCACTTTCGCGCCGGAACGCTGTCGGCCGAACTGACGGCCGGCATGTCGCAACAGTTGCTGGGTATGCATTTTTCGCACCCGATTGGGCTGGCGGCCGGTTTTGACAAAGACGCGGAAGCCGTCGATTCGCTGGCGGCGCTGGGTTTTTCCTTCGTCGAAGCGGGCGCGGTAACGCCCCTGCCGCAGCCGGGCAACCCCAAACCGAGGCTGTTTCGGTTTCCCCAGCAGCAAAGCCTGATCAACCAGTATGGCTTCAACTCCCGGGGGCTGGATTACGTCGCCGCAAAGCTGGCTCGGGTGCGACGCGACACGCCGGTGGGGATCAATATCGGCAAAAACAAGCACAGCGACGATCCGCGGCAGGACTATGCGGCCTGCGCATCGCGGCTGATGGAACAGGTGGATTTCATTACCCTTAACTTCTCGTCGCCCAATACGCCGGGCCTGCGCAATCTGGTCGACGAAAAGCACCTGCGCCCGGTGCTGGCGGCGGTCCAGTCCATCCGGCAGGCGTCGCCAGCGCCGGCCAGAATCTGGTTCAAGCTCTCGCCCGACATGGAACACAACGCCGTTCATGACCTGATTGAATTGCTCATCGAACAGCAGGTGGATGGAATTATCGTCAGCAACACCACCACGCAAAGGGAGAGCATCGACCACCCACACGCCCGCGCACTTGCCGGCGGTTTGTCCGGTCTGGCGCTGAAAAACCTGTCGGAACAGATGCTGGAACGCGTCTACCCGCTCGCCAAAAACAGACTGGCGATTATCGCCTCCGGCGGCCTGTTCACTGGACAGGATATTTACGACCGTATTATTCGCGGCGCCGATCTGGTGCAAATATTAACGTCGTTCGTCTATCACGGCCCCGGCATTATTTACACCATGCTGTGGCAACTGCGGGAAATCATGGACCAGCAAGGTATTCGTCATTTATCTTCAATAAAAGGAAGTTATTATGAGTGATTTATCAACACGCGTGGCCACGTTTATTGTCGATGCCGAGATTATTATTTTTGGTGACTTCACGCTAAAATCCAAACGACAGAGCCCTTACTTTTTCAATTTCAGCCGTTTCTCTTCGGCAGAAAAACTCACTACGCTGGCGAATTTCTACGCTGAATATATTTTGCGGGAGAATATTTCCGCGAATATTATTTACGGCCCGGCCTATAAAGGCATTCCATTGGCGATCGCCACCGCGCTGGCGTTATCCGAGCGTAAACCGGGCATCAGCTACGTCTTCAATCGCAAGGAAATGAAACAATACGGCGACGGCGGTATGACCATCGGCGCCGACATCGCCGGCCAGCCGCTGATCGTACTGGACGACGTCATGACTTCCGGCAAGACCGTGGCGGAAACACGCGAGCAGGTGCAGGGGCAACGGGGCATCATTACCGACTATATCGTGGCTATCGATCGGCAGGAAACGGACGACAGCGGGCGCTATGCGCTGGAAAGCGTACGGCAGGAAAACACCTTCCGCGTGTCCGCGCTGACCACCATCGCGGATATCCTGCAGGTGATGCGTCAACGCCCCCAGCTCGCCGGGCAGGTTCGCCGGATGGAAACCTACCTGTCGCGCTACAATCAGTAACACCGAGCTATTCAGTAACACCGGGCTATTCAGTAACACCGTGCTGATACCGATAACACGTGACCGCTGCCGGCGGTCATTTCCCCACATAATCTGACGCCAGCCGATCCGAGCGAGATTTAACGAAACCCGTTAGGGTTTATTTTAAAATCAGTGGATTATTATTTCGCTTATCATTTATTACGCCTACCTGTATTACGCCTGTCTGATAGTCCGACAATTTTATTATTACCGGTTATTTCCCGTCGAATAACATCGCTTGATCCCCCCAGATACTTCCAGTACCCTCATTGCTTTCCGGTATATTTGCCGCAGCGCCAGACGTTAGGTTTATTTCATTGCTGGCACCGACTGACTAAAAGGAAATATATGTTAAATTTCTGCGTATTCTGTGGTTCCGCTCTTGGCAATAACACTATTTATCAGCAGGAAACCGAAAAACTTATTCGCTATCTGGTCGAGAAAGAGGCGGGTATTGTTTACGGCGGCGGGAAAGTGGGCCTGATGGGGCTGGTGGCGGATACCGCGTTGCAGCATGGCGGTTCCGTCACCGGCGTGATGCCCGTACAGCTGGTGGAAAAAGAGATTGCCCACCCGAAACTGACGGAGCTGGTCGTCACCGCGGACATGCATGAACGAAAAGCGAAAATGGCCGAGCTGTCGGATGTCTTCATCGCGCTGCCCGGCGGCGCCGGTACGCTCGAAGAGATCATCGAACAGTGGACCTGGGCGCAGTTGGGTATTCATCACAAGCCCTGCATTCTGTTCAACGTGAACGGCTACTACGACGAATACATCACCTTCGTGAACAAGGTAGTCAACGAAGGCTTCATGAAAAAAGAGTACCTCGACATGCTGATCGTGTCGGATAGCCCCGAAACGGTGCTGGACAAGGCATTGTCCTACCAGCCGCCCAAAGCCAAGTGGGATAAATAACCGGCGTCATACGCTGAGGCGGTTGCCGCCCCAGCGCCATGCTTCATCAACCGAAACGCGCCAGTTCCCGGTCGAAATCCAGCGGTTGAATGCCCTGACGGTCGCGGTCCGCGTCCGTCAGTTGGTCGGCGGGAATAAACCAGGTTACCTCAAACAGCAGGCCGTCCGGGTCGTGGCCGTACACGCTCTTGTGTACGCCGTGGTCTTCCTCCAGCCCCAGCCGCCCGTCTTGCGCCAGCCGATCACGAATCCGTTTTAGTTCCTGCAACGTATCCACCTCCCACGCCAGATGGTACAGCCCCGCCGGCGGTTCATGTTCGCCGGGCTGTTCGCCACGGGCGCGAAACACGCCGGCCCGCTGCTGACCGAGATTCTTGGCGAACAGCGCCAGATCGTGATCGTTATCCGATTCCGCCGCCTGGGTAAACACGGCCTGACTGCCGCCCGGTTTGGGGCGAAACCCTAAAGTATCACGGTAGAATGTGGTGCTTTTCTCCACGTCGGACACATACAGCACCGCGTGATTCAGTCGGGTAATCCCCATAGTCATCTCCTGGTGGCCTAATGGCGTAAGCTGCCATCCTGACACACAACGACCGCCGGACATATGCCGATTTCCGGCAACCAAAGTCGCCGCACGCATGAACCGGTGGCCATCGAAACAGGAAAGAGAACGAAGGGAAAAAGCGCGTGAAAGAAAACGTGAAAGAAAAATAGCGTGAAGGAAAAAATAGCGTGAAGGGAAAGCCGCCGATCAGCGGCCTGCACTCACCAGTTGCAGATTGAACGGCTGCGCCCGCAGTTGACGCTCCACCTCCGGCGGCAAACTGCTGTCGGTGATGATATCGGTCAGTTCAGACAACGGCGACACGCAGAACAGCGAGTAAGCGCCGTATTTGCTGCTGTCTGCCAGCAGCACCCGGCGGCTGGCGTTCATGCCCAGATCCTGCTTGATGCCGGCTTTTTCCTCGGTGGGCGTAGTAATGCCTTTCTCCAGGCTCCAGGAGTTACAGCTGATGAAGGCGATGTCCGGGTAGACGCTGCGCAGCAGACGACGACCGTGTTCGCCGATGCAGGACTGGCTGCTGTCGTCGATGCGCCCGCCGATGATCGTCACCTCGATCTGCTTGAACTCGGAGAGAAACAGCGCGATCTGCAAGTCGGCGGTGATCACCCGCAGCGGCAGGTGGGTCAGGTTGCGCGCCAGTTCCATCATGGTGGTGCCGGCGTCGAGCACCACCGCGTTGCCGGGCTGCACCAGCGACGCCGCATACCGCGCAATAGCCTGTTTTTCCGACAGATTACGCTGCAGCTTTTCATTGGTCGTCGGCTGGGAAGGGATAAAGCGGTTGAGCGTCACCCCGCCGTGACTACGGCTGATGACGCCCTGCTCGTCCAGTTTGATCAAATCGCGGCGAATCGTCGCCGGGGACGCATCAATGACCGTCACAAGTTCATCCACCGTCACCAGATTATGGCTTTTCAGATAATCCAGAATCTGATCGAGACGGCTTTGTCCTTTCACTCGTTCTCCATTTACACGCAACGTATCAGTCAATGTGTGTGCCCCACGACGTATTCAACGGTTCTATACTCGGCGATTCTATCAGGCCAGTTGCATCGCTAATTTGATAGAGATCGCCATGCTCTCAGACTTCGCTTTACCTGTCCAGGCGATATCAAACGCGGTGCCGTGGTCCGCGGAGGTGCGGATAAACGGCAGCCCGGCGGTGATATTCACGCCGTCATAAAAGCCCAGCAGCTTGAGCGGGATGTGCCCCTGATCGTGGTACATCGCCACCACCATGTCGTATTGCCCCTCGTACGCCTGCAGGTAGACGGTATCCGGCGGGCACGGGCCGTAGGCGTCGATGCCTTTGGCTTTCATCGCCTCGATGGACGGGCCGACGATGGTGATCTCTTCGTCGCCGAACAGGCCGTTCTCGCCCGCGTGCGGGTTCACCCCGGCCACGGCGATGCGCGGCGCCTGATAACCCACGCGTTTCAGGAAGGTATCCGCCATCGCAATCACGGTTTCCACTCGCTCACGGTTAAGCGTATCCAGGAACTTGCGCAGCGCAATATGGGTGGTGACGTGGATCACCTTCAGTTTGTCGGTATACAGCACCATCGCATAGTCGCGGCTGTTGGTCAGCTTCGCCAGCAGTTCGGTGTGCCCCGGGTAGAGATGTCCGGCGGAGTGCAGCGCTTCCTTATTGAGCGGCGCGGTGGCGATTGCATGTACCTCGCCCGCCATCGCCAGTTCGGTGGCGCGCTTCACGCAGCGATACGCCAGATCGCCGGCCTGCGCCTGCACTACCCCTTTTTTCAGGCCCTGCGGATCGGCCAGCGGTTCGTCGATCACGTTGATAACGCCGGGAGCGAAACGCGCGTCGGCAGGACGCGCAATCTCATTGAGTTCTACCTGCGGTACAACGCCTAACGCCAGAATGCGGCGCAGCGTCTGCACGCAGCCCACCACCACCGCCGGCGCGCCGGACAGTTCACCTTCGGCCAACGATTTGATGATGATTTCCGGGCCGATACCCGCCGGGTCGCCCATGGTTACCGCAATAATTTTACTCACACACGCTCTCCTCAATAAAACGCAATACATTCAGCAGGGTAGCTTCATCGCCAAACCCGCCCGCTTTCGTCATCACGGGAATATCGCCTACCAGACTGTCCAGCAGACGTCCCCAGGGTACGCAGGAAGCAATCTGCCCATTGATGCGGAACCCACTGGCCTGCAATGCGGTTGCCGCGGCAATGGCGATATCCCCGCCGGATAAATAGAGCCCGCCCGGCCGCTGACGCTGCACAATGTGCCGCGTTAGCTCGCCCAGCCGGCGACTGATCGTGTCTCCCAGTTGCTGACGACTCATGCCGTAGCGCTGGCACAGACGGTCCACCTCAAATCGCTGGTTATCGTCGTGGCAGGTACGAATCACGCAGTGACGGCCCGCCGCCAGCGTATCCGCCGCCTGCCGACACGTTTGCGCCAGCGTATCGTCGCCGGTCGCCAGCAGCCCGGCGATATCCAGGTCAATCAGCGTGACGTCCGGACGCTGGCTGACCGCCTTGATCTGCAATTGAGCGATTTCACTCATCGAACCAATCACCGCCAGCAACGCGCGGCAGTGCGTCGGATACGCCAGATGCTGCGCCAGCGCCTCGCTCAGCCCGGCGGAACCGACCAGCAACGGTTTTTCCGCCAGTTGAGCCGCCGCCGCAATAATCCGGTCGAGGTCCTGCTGATGTTCAGCGTCCAGCACCACCAGCCGTATCCCGCTGTGCTGCAACTGTTGCAGCCGCGCCGCCAGATCGCCGTCGCGAACCTCGTTCAGGGACAGCACCGCCTGCGCCAGGCCGGTCTGTTCCGCCAGCCGCTCGCCGATTGACGCCGAAAGCACCGGCGTTTTCGGGTCGCTGGCGAACTCGGTGTCGGTCAGCAATTTACCGTGCACCCAGACCTGCCCGTCGCGGGTGATGCGGCCTAACGCCGGCGCCGCGGGCGCTATCAGCGCCAGCGACAAGTCGGCGGCGTTTAGCGCGGCTTCGATTTCCGCGCCCGGATTGCCGCGCAGCGTAGAGTCCACCTTTTTGACAATCCAGCCGTGCGCGCCGCTCTTGCGCCACATTCCCACCGCCTGCGCGGTACGTTCCGCCGCCAGCGAGGCCGCGACCGCGCGGCTGTCGGTGTTGACCACCAGCGCGTCGTCCGGCTGCCCGGCACGGATCGCCGCGGCGTCAAACATCACATTCACCCGCGCACCCTGCAGCGCCAGTCCGACGCCCGCATCGTTGGCACCGGTGAAGTCATCCGCCACCACCAATATCCGGGTAAGTTCACGCCCGTCCGGCATAGCCGCTCTCCGTCAGTTCGATGTCAGTTCGATTACCTGAAATTGATTATATTGAATCACGTTTGATTATATGTGAGCAACGTCAAATTATTCAAAACCAATTTAACCTATAAATTATCCACACAATGCGAGCAAAACGATTTTTTTCTGTCACATAAAAGAAATGTGATTGAAAAAAATCAGACTTATCCAGCTGAAGTCACAGCGAAAAGACAAGGTACCAGTATGAATATCAACAGCACCCTCATCAGCGGTTATCAGGCACTCCAGGATTTGGGCTACCTCCTGCGCGGCAGGCAGCACGTACTGCTGGTGACGGACAAGAATATCGTGGGGCTGGCCGGGGTACAGGCCCTGATCGCGCAACTGAAAGCGGGCGTACCGCAACTTTCCCTGATTGATAATGTGCCGGCCGAACCCAGCCAGCATGATGTGGCGGCCGTACTGCAACAGCTGCCGGCCACGCAGCCGGACCTGGTGGTCGGCGTGGGCGGCGGCAGCGTGCTGGACGTGGCGAAACTGCTGTCGCTGCTGTGCGCCGGTGAAGAGGGCATCACGCTCGACAGCCTGCTGGAAGGCCGCAAGCCGACGCGCCGCACCACCTCCCTGTTGATCCCGACCACCGCCGGCACCGGCTCTGAAGCCACGCCGAACGCCATTCTGGCGATCCCGGAGAAAGAAACCAAAGTCGGCATCATCACCCCGGTGATGCTGCCGGATTACGTGGCGCTGGTGCCGGAACTGACCACCAGCATGCCGGCGCATATCGCCGCGTCGACCGGCATTGATGCGCTGTGCCACCTGATCGAATGCTTCACCGCCACCATCGCCAACCCGGTAGCCGACAACTACGCGCTGATCGGTATGAAGAAACTGTTCGCCAACATCGAAACCGCGGTGAACGAGCCGGACAATCTGGAAGCTCGCCTGAATATGCTGTGGGCCTCCTACTATGGCGGCGCTTCCATCGCGCACTCCGGCACCCATCTGGTGCACGCCATGTCTTACCCGCTAGGCGGCAAGTACCACATCCCGCACGGGGTGGCGAACGCCATTCTGCTGGCGCCCTGCATGCGCTTCGTTCAGCACGCGGCGGCGGAAAAATTCGCACAGGCCTACGACCTGCTGCCGGATGCCGACCTGTCGCTGAGCACCGAACAAAAAGCCCAGGCGCTGGTGGATTACTTCACTGTACTGGTGAAACGGCTGAATCTGCCGTCTTCGCTGCAACAACTGGGGATCAGCCCGGACCACCTGCCGTATCTGGTGGAATCCGCACTGCAAGTGCAGCGGCTGATGAAAAATGTCCCGACCGCCGTTACGGCGGAAGACGTTCACGCCATTTATTCAACGTTGTTTTAAGCGCCCGTTTTAGTCGCGCATTTTAGCAACGTCGCTCTGGATGATGAAAATACCGAGGAACAATAACGATGACTAGACCGATTACGGGCGTACTGACGGCGATCGTCACGCCTTTTGACCATCAGGGGGAATTCAGCCCCGCCGCCATGCGCCAGCAGGTTCAACGCCAGATGCGCTACGGCAACGGCATTTTCTGTAACGGCACCAACGGCGAGTTCTTTGTACTGCACACCGATGAAAAGGTGGCCGTCACCGAAACCTGCGTTGATGAAGTCGCCGGCAAGGTGCCGGTAGTGGCGCACATCGGGGAAATCTCCACCCGCGAAACCATCAAGCTCGGCAAACGCATCGCCGCGCTGGGGGTGGATGCGGTGTCGGTGATCACCCCTTACTTCGTGCCGCTCAAACAAAGCGAACTGATCGCCCACTACCGTGAAGTGGCGGACGCGCTGCCGGTACCGATATTTCTGTACAACATTCCGGCCCGCACCGGCAACACCCTGCAACCGGAAACGGTGCGGGTGCTGGCGGAGCATCCCAACATCATCGGTATCAAGGACAGCGCCGGCAGCTACGAAAGCCTGAGCGGCTTCCTGCAGGCAGTGAAAGATATGCCGAACTGCGACGTGCTCAACGGGCCGGACTCGCTGATTCATCAGGGCTTTGTCGACGGCTGTTCCGCCTGTATTTCCGGCCTCGCCAACGTGGCGCCGGAAGCCATCAGCCAGATCTGGCACCGCTTCCACGCTGGCGACATCGAAGGTTCCCGCCAGGCGCAGGAGCAGGTGAGCGAACTGCGTAAGACGCTGTACGCCGTGGCGTTCTCGCCGGCCGTAGTAAAAAAAGCGCTGACGTTGATGGGGCAGGATGTGGGCGTCAGCCGCTACCCGATTCAGTTCTCACCACAAGACGAAGACACGATTCGCGCCATTATCAAACCGTTCTCGCACTGAATGAGAACTTACCCTTACTCCTACAGGATCGAAAACCATGAACCATTTTGATCTGACAGACACACTTATCATCGTCGGGATAATTGTCGTCTACATCGCCCTTACATCCTTGCTGACCCTGCGGTTGCGCAGTAACTCCAACTCGGAGTTTATGGAAGGCTCACGCGCGCTGCCGGCGTTTATCGTCGGCGTGCTGCTGATGACCGAATTTATCGGCGCCAAATCCACGGTCGGTACTTCACAGGCAGCCTTTGAAAGCGGCATCGCCGCTTCCTGGTCGGTGATCGGCGCCGCCATCGGCTTCCTGCTGTTCGGGATGATTCTGGTGAAAAAGATCTACAACACCGGGAAAATCACTATTTCTGGCGCTATCGCCGAACGTTACGGCAATACCACCAAGAACATCATCTCCATCATCATGATCTACGCGCTGTTGCTGGTAAACGTGGGTAACTACGTCAGCGGCGCCGCCGCCATCTCCACCGTACTGAAAGTGAGCCTGCCGGTCGCGGCGCTGATTACCGCCATCGTCAGTACCTTCTACTTCTACTTCGGCGGCATCAAAGGCGTGGCGTACGTGACGCTGATCCACAGCGGCATGAAATACATCGGGGTGATGGTCATTCTGTTCGTGGCGTTGAAAATGACTGGCGGCATCACGCCGATGGTCGAGAAGATGCCGGAATTCTACTGGACCTGGGACGGCAACATCGGCGCCAGCACCATCGGTGCGTGGCTTATCGGCACCATCGGCTCCATTTTCTGCACCCAGTTCGTGATTCAGGCTATCGCTTCCACCAAGGATGAGAAATCCGCTAAACGCGCCACCTGGATTGCGTTCCTGTTCTGTATGCCGATCGCGCTGGCGATTGCGATTATCGGCGTTGCCGCCAAGTTCGTGCACCCGGAAATCAAAAGCCTGTACGCCCTGCCGATCTTCCTGCAGGACATGAACCCCTGGCTGGCTGGCGTGGTGACCACTTCGCTGGTAGCGTCCATCTTCATCAGCGTGAGTACCGTTGCGCTGGCGATCGCCTCGCTGATCGTAAAAGATTTCTACGTGCCTTACTGCAAACCGACGCCGGAAAAAGAGTTCAAGATGACCCGCGTGTTCTCGCTGATCATCGGTTTCCTGCCGCTGGTGTTCGTGCTGCTGGTGCCGGAAGTGCTGAAACTGTCGTTCTTCACCCGCGCTATTCGCCTGTCGATTTCCGTGGTGGCGATGGTCGCCTTCTACCTGCCGTTCTTCAGTAGTTCCCGTGGCGTCAACACCGGTCTGATCCTGTCCTGCGTGGTCACGTCCATCTGGTACATAATGGGTAACCCGTTCGGCATCGACAATATGTACATTGCGCTGTTGACCCCGGCAGTGGTGATGGCTATCGACCGTCTGATCCCCAACAAGGCGGCCAAGACCAAACAGCAAACCGAACCCTCCGCACCTCATTCTGGAGCATAAATAGTCATGACGACCGAAACCATTACCATCGAACGCAGCGGCCTGGTTCACCCGGCAGACAACGACAGTCAGCGCATCGACGCTTACATCCCGTCGGAGCGCCCGCAGAATCACGCCGCCAACCTGCTGCATCTGCCGAACGGCGATGTGCTGTGCGTCTGGTTCGGCGGCACCCAGGAAGGGGTGTCGGACATATCGATTTATCTGTCGCGGCTGGTGAAAGGGAGCGGGCAATGGACGCCCGCCGTCAAGCTCTCCGACGACCCGACCCGTTCCGAGCAGAACCCGGTGCTGTTCCTGGCGCCGGACGGCGTGCTGTGGTTGCTGTACACCGCGCAGAAATCCGGCAATCAGGACACCGCCATCGTGCGTTACCGTCAGTCGCTGGATCAGGGCTATACCTGGGGCGACATCGGCACGCTGCTGGAGCAGCCCGGCACCTTCATCCGCCAGCCGATTACCGTGCTGCCCAACGGCGACTGGCTGCTGCCGGTGTTCTACTGCCGCACCCAGCCGGGTGAAAAATGGGTCGGCAACGACGACATCAGCGCGGTGAAAATCTCCAGCGATCAGGGTAAAACCTGGCGTGAATCGGTGGTGCCGAACAGCACCGGCTGCGTACACATGAACATTACGCCGCTCAAAGAAGGTTCTCTGCTGGCGCTGTTCCGCAGCCGCTGGGCCGATTGTATCTACCGCAGTCACTCCACCGACGGCGGCGAAACCTGGTCCGAACCGGTGCCGACCGTGCTGCCCAACAACAACTCGTCTATTCAGGTGACCACGCTGGACAACGGCCATCTGGCGCTGGTGTTCAACGCCATGAGCGCCGAAGGGGCCACCGAGCGCCGTCTGTCGCTGTATGACGAAATCGAGGACGAAGAAGAAACCGACGCCAAAATGCCGGAAGTCTCGTCCGGACGCAGCGCCTTCTGGGGCGCGCCGCGTGCGCCGATGACGCTGGCGATTTCCGAAGACGGCGGGAAAACCTGGCCGTGGCAGCGCAATCTGGAAGTGGGCGACGGTTACTGCATGACCAACAACTCGACCGAGAAACTTAACCGCGAGTTTTCCTACCCCAGCATCAAGCAGGGGCCGGACGGCAAGCTGCACATCGCCTTTACCTACTTCCGGCAGGCCATCAAGTACGTCTGCGTCAGCGAAGAGTGGGTCAAGGGTTAAGACCTCGCTCGCCCTCCCCCGCTCAGGGGGAGGGACCACACAAATTCCCCACTTGCCGACGCACGGCGCCGCCCGGTGGGCTGCCACATCCATTGCCTTCAGGGAGGCTATCGTCGCCTCCTTCAGTTAAGGAGTCATCCATGATCGCAGGCAATCTGAATTATCTGCCGCTGGCGACGTTACCCGAGCCGCTGTGGCGCATTCTGTCCGGTTTCACGCTCGACCAGTTGAACGCCCTGCCGGAAGGCAAGTACCAGCCGGACAACGTCGACTGGTTCTACTCCATCGGTACCGTCTCCACCGCCCCGAAAGCCGAACGTCATACCGAATTCCACCGCCGTTTTCTTGATATTCAGCTGATCCTCGTCGGTGAAGAGATCATCGGTTACGACCTGAATGACGCTGGCGATCGCCCTGCTACCGAGCGCAAACCGGACCTGTTCATTCTGGAACAACCGCAGGTGCCGCACGCCATCCGGCTGGCCGCCGGGGATTTCGTCACCTTCTATCCGGGCGAGCCGCATCAGGCGCTGTGCGCGATCAACGACCAGCCGGCCCCGGTGAAAAAAGCGGTGTTCAAAGTGCCGGTCGAACTACTGAACGCACAGAGGTAACGCCGAATGTCAGGACAAAAACAGGTGGTAATCACCGGCAGCAGCTCCGGCATCGGCGCCGCCATTACCGCCACCCTGCTGGCGGCGGGCTGGAAGGTTATCGGGCTATCGCGTCAGCCGGGCGCGCACCAGCACCCGAATTTCACGCATCACCCGCTGGACATCACCGATACGCCGGCGCTTATCGCGCTGCTGGACAGCCTGCCCGCCGTCGATGCGGTGATTCACGCCGCCGGGGTGATGAAAGCCGCAACGCTGGGTTCGCTGTCGTACGCCGACAGCGAACAGCTGTGGAAACTGCATATTCAGGTGGCCGAAGTGCTGGCCGACCGACTGGTGGACAAACTGCCGCAGGGCGGCCGCATCGTGCTGCTGGGCAGCCGGACCTCCAGCGGCGCCGCCGGACGTAGCCAGTACGTCGCCACCAAGTCGGCGATGATTGGCATGGTGAGAAGCTGGGCGGCGGAGCTGGCGCCACGCGGCATCACCGTCAATATCGTCGCGCCGGGCGCCACCGAAACGCCGATGCTGAATCAGCCGGGACGGCAAAGCTCGCCGCCGAAACTGCCGCCGATCGGCCGGTTTATCCAGCCGCAGGAGGTGGCGGATCTGGTGGCGTATCTGCTGTCGCCCTCAGCGGCGGCCATCACCGGGCAACAACTGGTGATCTGCGGCGGCGCCTCGTTATAACGCCATCATCCTGCACGGCCGTATGCTCAACGGCTGGCGACACTCAACGCCAGCCGCGGCGCTTGATTGGTCAACATTGTATTGGTCACCATTGAGTCGGCAGCCATCGAATCAGCAATAGTAAACCGACTGACGGATTGTTTCAGTTCCAGCGAGTGGGTTTCCAGATAGGTCGTATCCGTCGCGGTTTGTTCTACCATCGCGGCATTCTGTTGAGTTGTACGCTCCATGTCAGCAAGCGACCGGGCAATCTCCTGCGTGGCGACGGACTGCTCCGCCGACGTATCCGCGATCTTCCTGATAAACTCGCTGGACAGATCGACTACCTGATTGATTTTCTGCATCACTTCGGATGCCTGGCTGATTTCATTGTATCCTTCGCCAATTTTCTCTGATGACGCATCGATTAAGTTTTTTATCTGATGCGCTGACGCGGTAGTTTTCTGCGACAGGGTACGGATTTCAGCAGCGACAACCGAGAACCCACGCCCCACTTCCCCCGCTCGCGCCGCCTCAACAGCCGCGTTAATCGCCAGAATGTTGGTCTGGAAGGCGATATCCTCAATAACTTTAGTGATCGACGAAATACTGTCTGAATGCTGTTTGATGTTTTCCATCGTATTCACGATTTTGCTCACCAGTTGGTAACCCTGATGCGTTTCACTCGCTGCATTTTCCGATAACTGGCTCGCCTGCCTGGCGTTGGCGGCGTTATCTTTCACCGATTCCGACACCTGCCCCATCGCCGCCGCAGTTTGCTGCAACGCAGAGACCTGCATATCGGTGCGATGCGACAGCGCCACACTGCTTTTACTGATATTCTCGCTGGCGACCGTCACACCATCAGCATGCTTCAACACATTAGCGACAATCGCTATTAATGACTGGCGCATGGTTTCAATGGCTGCCATTACACTGTGTTGCTGCTTATCATTAATGACAGTTTTCTCCGCCAAATTACCGGATGCTATCGCACGGGTCATGGTCAATAATACCGTTGGCTCCGCTCCCAATGCCTGAAAAATTCGGCGACGAGTCGTAAACATCGCCAGCGCACCCAGTAATATAGCGACGATTAAAACAATCGGCATAACCACGGTAAAATACCTCGCCGTTTCTCTTGCCGTGTGCGTCAACTGATTATTCTGCGCGGCTTCATAATTAATAAATGCATTCACATCCGCCAGCCATTGTACAAATGCACCACGACCTTCACTCAACAATATATTACGGGATGCCTCAGTCTTTCCTTCATTTTGCAAAGCAATCAACCGGGAAATAATTGCGCTGGTTTTATTATTCGAGCGCTGTATGTTTTGATATAATTCCTTTTCCTGATCAGATGTCTTGAATTGGCGCAACATCGTATCAAGCCGGGCATCCGATTGCTGATAAACCATCGCCAATTCATTGATATTATTTATTATTGCAGACAACTCCTGTTTATCGGCAATCAATAAATCTCGTACCGCAATTGACCGATCATGAACGCTACCCCGTAAATTCACCGCATAAAATTGCTTAACACTATTTTCATCATTAACTTCGGTTAATATATTACTGATATAGCGAATTGTTATCAGACCTAAAACACCTAATAAAACACTTACTAATATAGGAATAATAAAACCGACTACAATTTGTCTTTTTACTGTCATTGTATTGTTCATGTATCCCCCGATGCCAACTTAGCTGCTTACTGTGTGTTTTAATAATTACCGTATTTTCAGTTCATACTAAGTCAAATTGGCATCATAATCGATAGCGCAGAGCATCAACTCACGCTATTAATACAATTGGAGACAATTGCTATATATCGGCCATACTTCAGTTTACAAATTGATTCGTTTTATTACCCCAGCCCTTCCATGGGCCTCACCAGTTTACGGCGGCAGCAGCTCACCCGTCGATTGCCCGCAGCACGAGCGCTGTTGGATAGGGTATGGAAATGCATCACCCTTTATCCACAAACGCCCGGTATTTCTCCAGCAATTCCAGAAAGTCTTCCAGCCCGCACAACGACAGGCTTTCTTCATCGTAATAACTCATGCCTTCCTCCAGCTCGTCGGTTTCAAACGCCAGCTGATTGGCACGCACCATCACTTCTTCGCTGTCCAGCAGCAGCGTGTATTCGTGGCCGGAGCGTTCCCACTGGCGCTCGCTGCCAGCCAGGTCACGAACCGCTGCTTCCACTTCATCCAGCACCGCCTGCTGACCTTTAACCTCTTCATTCAGCCAGTGCCCTACCGCTTCATGGCCCATCGACATCCGGACCACCACCTGCCCGGTCACATCACGCAAAAACTCATAGTCCATGATCGTTCTCCTCTGCCTGATTCACTATCGAGCGCCACAACAGTAAAAAAAGGGAGGCCTGTCGGCCTCCCTTCCTGTCAATCGCTCCGAACTATAGCGGTTTACACGGCGGTCTGGAAGATCACCTTATCCGCTTTGTCAGTGTACTGCTGCAACTGGTCAAAGTTCAGATAGCGGTACGTGTCATCCGCGGTCTTGTCCACCTGCGCCATATACTGCTGGTATTCGTCCGGCGTCGGCAGACGCCCCAGCAGCGAGGCTACCGCCGCCAGCTCGGCCGATGCCAGATACACATTGGCCCCCGCACCCAGACGGTTCGGGAAGTTACGGGTCGACGTCGACACCACGGTCGAGCCATCCGCCACGCGCGCCTGGTTACCCATGCACAGCGAACAGCCGGGGATTTCGACCCGTGCGCCGCTCTTGCCGAATACGCTGTAGTAGCCTTCCTCGGTTAGCTGCGCGGCGTCCATCCGGGTCGGCGGCGCCACCCACAGGCGGGTCGGCAATTGCCCTTTATGTTGATCCAGCAGCTTACCGGCGGCGCGGAAGTGACCGATGTTGGTCATACAGGAACCGATGAACACTTCATCGATTTTATCGCCCTGCACCGTGGACAGCAGACGCGCATCGTCCGGGTCGTTCGGCGCGCACAGGATCGGCTCTTTGATGTCTGCCAGATCGATGTCGATCACCGCGGCATATTCCGCATCGGCGTCGGCTTCCAGCAGTTGCGGGTCCGCCAGCCATTTTTCCATCCCCTGCACACGACGCTCCAGCGTACGGCGATCGCCATAGCCTTCGGCAATCATCCACTTGAGCAGAATGATGTTGGAGTTCAGGTACTCGACGATCGGCTCTTTGTTGAGCTTGATGGTACAGCCCGCCGCGGAGCGCTCCGCCGAGGCGTCGGTCAGTTCGAACGCCTGCTCCACTTTCAGGTCCGGCAACCCTTCGATTTCCAGGATGCGGCCGGAGAAGATGTTTTTCTTACCTTTCTTCTCCACGGTCAGCAGACCTTGCTGGATAGCGTAATACGGAATCGCATGCACCAGATCGCGCAGCGTGATCCCCGGCTGCATCTGACCTTTAAAGCGCACCAGTACCGATTCCGGCATATCCAGCGGCATCACGCCGGTGGCGGCGGCAAACGCCACCAGACCGGAGCCGGCCGGGAAAGAAATGCCGATCGGGAAACGGGTATGGGAGTCGCCGCCGGTGCCGACGGTATCCGGCAACAGCATGCGGTTCAGCCAGGAGTGGATCACGCCGTCGCCCGGACGCAGCGACACGCCGCCGCGGTTCATGATGAAGTCCGGCAGGGTGTGATGGGTATTCACGTCCACCGGCTTCGGATAGGCGGCGGTGTGGCAGAAAGACTGCATCACCAGATCGGCGGAGAAGCCCAGACAGGCCAGGTCTTTCAGTTCATCACGGGTCATCGGGCCGGTGGTGTCCTGAGAACCGACCGAGGTCATCTTCGGCTCGCAGTAGGCGCCGGGACGAATGCCGGTGACGCCGCAGGCACGGCCGACCATCTTCTGCGCCAGCGAGAAACCGCGGCTGCTCGGCGCCACGTCTTTGGCGTGACGGAACACCTCGCTGTGCGGCAGGCCAAGCGACTCGCGCGCTTTGGAGGTCAGGCCACGGCCGATAATCAGCGGGATACGACCACCGGCACGCACTTCATCCAGCAGCACGTCGGTTTTCAGTTCGAAACTGGCCAGCAGTTCATTGCTGTCGTGGTGACGTACTTCACCTTTGTACGGGTAGATATCAATCACGTCGCCCATGTTCAGTCTGGCGACATCCACCTCGATCGGCAGCGCACCGGCATCTTCCATGGTGTTGAAGAAAATCGGCGCGATCTTGCCGCCCAGCACCACGCCGCCGCCGCGCTTGTTCGGCACGTTCGGGATATCGTCGCCCATGAACCACAGCACCGAGTTGGTGGCGGATTTACGGGACGAGCCGGTGCCGACCACGTCGCCGACGTAGGCCAGCGGGAACCCTTTCTGGTTCAGCGCTTCAATCTGTTTGATCGGGCCGACGACGCCGGGCTGATCCGGCTCGATGCCTTCGCGGGCATTTTTCAGCATCGCCAGCGCGTGCAGCGGAATATCCGGACGCGACCAGGCGTCCTGCGCCGGGGATAGGTCATCGGTATTGGTTTCGCCGGTCACCTTGAACACGGTGACGGTAATCTTTTCCGCCAGTTCCGGACGAGACAGGAACCATTCGGCTTCAGACCAGGATTTGACCACCTGCTGCGCGTGGGTATTGCCGGCTTTGGCTTTTTCTTCCACATCGTAGAAATTGTCGAACATCAGCAGGGTATGAGATAACGCGTTGGCGGCGACCGGGGCCAGGGCGGGACTATCCAGCGCTTCGATCAGCGGCTGAATGTTGTAGCCGCCTTGCATGGTGCCCAACAGCTCAACGGCTTTTTCCGGGGTAATGAGGGGAGAAACAGTCTCGCCTTTGGTGATGGCAGCCAGGAAACCGGCTTTGACGTAGGCCGCTTCATCAACACCCGGCGGCACACGATTGACTAACAGATCGACTAAAAACTCTTCTTCTCCGGCGGGGGGATTTTTCAACAACTCCACCAGTGCCGCCATTTGCGAAGCCTCTAGCGGTTTGGGTACGATCCCTTGTGCAGCCCGCTCGGCTACGTGCTTGCGATAATCTTCTAGCACGACGTTCTCCTCGCTCTCATTGTCTAATTATGCCCGGCGCTCATTTCCAGGTTTAGGCTGATTATCAGCGTATGGATAGGTAAGGTCAGAGTGCCCGGTCCAGCCCGTTGAGCATATCAGAGTTTGAATTGATTGTTAATTCGTTTACATAAAGGCAACATTTTATAAATACGCTACCCTTTCAGAGGTATGACAGCGTTCAGAAGCATCAATCCGGGCGTCTTGACCTCAGGCCAGCATAGCAGTTAGCGGCAAAATCAACCACCGGTTACCCCGCAGAAACGACAAGGAGAAGAAAGAAAAACGCGCGTGCGTCGCGGGTGCCGGACGCGTTATCGCACATCCGGCTTCTGACGCCATTACGACGGCTGGAAGTGATGGCGCAACGCGTGCAGCAGCGCGGGAAACGACGCCGACATATGAGACTGTTCGGCGTGGACCTGCAAGGTGACCTCAAGCAACGGCGTTTTAAGGCGCAGTTGCGTCGCCAGTTCCCGAATGCCATCCACCATACGTCGCTGACCACGGTGCTGGCGCAGCCAGCATTGCCGCGCTTCAGGCAACCGCCGCTCCCACGCTTCCAGCGATTGCTCGTGTTCGCCGACCGACAACGCCAGACGCACCGGCGTATGCAACGGTCGCACATCCACGCGCGCGATAAACGCCTCGGCCTGCCGGGACAGGTAGCCGCCGTTCCACCACACCGACGGGCTGGAGGCATAAAAATGCTGAAAGCTGTCCGGCTGTTCAAACAGCGTATCCACGGTGAATAACCCGCCGTAGGAATGGCCGAACAGCGCCTGACGCTGGCTGTCGATGTTGTAACGCTGCTGGATGAACGGTTTGAGTTCTTCCAGTAAAAAACGGCGAAAGCCGGCGGCATCCCCCTGCTCACCGGGGGAACGGAGCCCGCCCGCCGGGTCGGACTCTGGAATCAACCGCTCCACCGCCGGACGGTAGTCCCGGTCGCGCCGGGTCGGGCCGTCGTAATCAATCGCCACCATAACGCCCGGCATCATGCCGCAGCGCGGCTCACGCATCGCCGCCAGCTGCGATACCGCCGAGGCAAAATAGCGCTCGCCGTCCAGCAGGTACATCACCGGCCAGCCCTGCTCGGGCGCCGGGCCATCAGGCCAGGCGATCAACAGGCGGTAGTGACCGCACGCCGCCGACGCAAACGTCTCAACCTGGGTGTTGGACAACTGGTACATATCGACATTCTCACTGATTGCTTACGGTATCGGCCGGCGTCAACGCACCGGCCGTTTCACCGCTTATTGCTAGAAGTGGGTATTGACGCTCATGTAGAAGGTTCTGCCGGACTCATTGTAGGTCGCCGCCCCGGCGCCGGCGATGTTAATGACGCTGCAACTGCCGTCGGACGCAACGGTACAACCGGCTGAGGCATTGCCGCGGCGGAACTGGCGTTTGTCGAACAGGTTGCTGATTCCGCCGGTCACGCTGACGTTCTTGGTGATGGCATAGGTGGCGCTGGTTCCCACCACCGCGTACGGGCTGAGTTCGTTCAGTTCATCACCCGAAGCGGCCATGCCGCGATAGTTGTATTTCTTCGGCTTCTGACGGCCATACCAGGTCAGCGTCGATTGCAACGACAGATCGTCCGTCGCCTGCCAGCTTAACGTGGAGTTCAGCGTGAATTCCGGCGTTACCGACAGAATATCGCCGGTGCTCTTGTTCTTCGAACGTAGCATCCAGGTGATATTGTTGTTCCACTTGATGCTTTCCGACACCGGTACATTCAATGTACCCTCCAGCCCCTCGACCACCGCACGGGGAATGTTCTCCCAGCGGTAGACATTGGTTTTACCGTTGGTGGTGGTACCCACCGGCGTCAGCCCGGATTCAATCTTGTTGCGGTAATCGTTGCGGAAGTACGTTACACCTGCCTGATAGCCATTGCGCTTGAATTCAAGACCGATCTCCTTGTTGACGCTGGTTTCCGCCTTCAGTTCCTCGTTGCCGATCAGATAACAGTTATTGCTGGCGCCGTTGATCAAATAGCAGCCCTGCCCCCGGCTATAGAGCAGATAATTGGGATTGACCTGATACAGGTTGGGCGCTTTGTAAGCCTGCGCAATGCCCATTTTCAGGGTGAAATCATCGCCCAGCCCCTGCGACAGATTCAGACCGGGGCTGACCTTGCTGCCTGCCAGCGAGTGGTAGTCAAAACGCAGCGCCGGGGTCAGCATGGTGCTTTGCGTCAGCTCAACGTTATCTTCAGCGAACAGCGAGAAGGTATGGGCCTTGATATCGCCGCTACGATTAGTGCTGTTATAACCCGCAATCACGCCGGTGGACGACATGTCATACGAGGTAGAGCCAGGGTCTGTCATCCGTTGATCAGACGCCTCGATACCCAGAGTGGCGGTCTGGCTAAAGTATGCCTCAAACGGGATATTCACTTCGCTGTGGGCGGTCAGGGTATCCAGCTTGACGGTGGTGTAATCGTCGGGGGAAGAGAAAATCCCCTCGGTGCCGCCCGCCAGCCCTTCGCTGATACGGGTGTTATGGGTGCGCTCGTATTGCAGATAAGACGTGGAGCTGACGCCGCTGTCCCAGAAGCCGCGATGCGTCACGGCATAGGTCTGCCGGTACATGCGGTTAGTCTCTTTGCCGTAGTTGCTGGCGACATAGTTGTTAGTGTTGGTGTTTTGGGTATCGCCGGCATAGATATTACCCTGACGGCTGGAGCCGACTTCAAACTCCAGCGACTGCTGTTTGGTGATATCCCAACGCAGTACGCCGTTGATATCTTTGTTGCGCACCCCTTCGCGGCCAGACGGCACCGAGCTGGCGTAGCTGCCGGTTCGCGCCGATTTATAAGGCTCGTTTATGTCGGCGGCGTCTGCCTGCGTCTTGTTGAGGTTGCCGTACAACCGCAGGCTCAGATTGTCGCTCAAGCCGCCGGACAGGCTGAAATCGGTACGTTTGGTGGCGCCTTCCGCCTTATGCACCGGCGCGTTGAAATAGGTATTCCAGCTACCGTGCCACTCCTGGCCCGGTTGTTTGGTGATAATGTTGATCACCCCACCCATCGCGCCGGAACCATAGCGCGCCGCCGCCGGGCCGCGCAGCACTTCGATGCGTTCCACCATGTCGGACGGCACCCAGTTGGTATCGCCGCGACTGTCACGCTCGCCGCGCCAGCCATAGCGCACGGCATTACGGCTGGACACCGGCTTACCGTCCACCAGAATCAGGGTATTCTCCGGCCCCATGCCGCGAATATCGATCTGACGGTTGTTACCGCGCTGCCCGCTGCTGGAGTTACCGGTCAGGTTCACCCCCGGTTGGGTACGGATGATGTCGGACAGATCATTGGCGGGAGGACGTTTAGCGATATCCTCGGCGGTAATCACCGATACCCCCGGCGCCTGGCGGGTTTGCTCCGCCGCCGTCACCACCATCGTATCGCTCTGCGTCTGACCAGCGTCGCCGGCCGATGTGCTGGATGTAGTAGATGTAGTAGATGTAGTAGATGTAGTAGATGTGCCAGATGTAGTAGATGTGCCAGATGTAGTAGTCGCTGATGCCGTATTGGCCGCGGTTTTATTGGTCGCTGTTGTCGCGGTGGTTACGGTGTCCGCCGCCCAGTTCAGGCTCGGGAAAGTCGCGCAACTTAACCCGATCAGCGTCGCCAGATAGTGGCGTGGTCGTAGTGTTATCATCAAAGTCGCCCTGTATAAAGTAAAGTCAGCAACGAAAGGTGCTACTGAGAAGTATTTGCATTATCATGCAGGCGCGATCATTGTTGCATTTGTTATTCGGGATGGGGTTTGTATAAACCGCAAATTACTTTGCAAAAGCGGCAAAATGGCCTGAAATAACCAGACAGAGCGAGGGGAAATCATGCGTAATCATGTTCCGTCATCAGCATCCATTTATAAGAACCAGATTATGCAGATGTCCAGCCTGGTCTCCAACCATTACCGTTTCCTCGGCCCTCAGGTGATCGATGAAACGCCGCTGCTGTTCGGCCATTTCAACGTCACGCCGCTGCACCGCGATTTGATTCTGCATACCGCCGACGTTATCAACCTGCACAGCATGCAAACCCAAACCACGCTGAACGGCGCGCTGAAGCTGGCGGTTGTCGTCAACGGCAACGCGCATATCAGCTATGGCGACCGGCGGCTGCATGTGGGCGAACGCCAACCGGCCTCGCTGGTTTCGCTGACCGAACCCACGCTCTTTAGCCGCTACGGCAAGCGTGACGACTATGAGCGCACCGTTTCTCTGACCTTTAGCCGGGAATGGCTGTACGGCAACCTGATGGACAGCGTCAACGACTGGCAGGCCATCTATGATTTCACCCAGACCCACCTGGCCACCCATCGCTGGATGCCGTCGCGTCAGGCGCTGGCCGCCGCCTGGCAGATCCTTAACGCCGGCGCCTGCCAGACGCCGCTGCAACGCCTGTACCTGGAAACCCAGTGCATGACGCTGATTATCGAAGCATTCAGTTCGCTCACCAAGCAGGCGTCGGCGGATAAACCCGCACCGGGGTTGCCCCTGCGCCACCGCCAACGGATGCAGCAGGTGAAAGAGATGCTGGAAAGCGGCGCCGCCGACCATCTTGCCATCGCCGATATCGCCAAAAGCGTCAATATGAGCGAAAGCTCGCTACAGCGCTACTTCCGTCAGACCTTTGACATGACGGTGTTTGAATACCTGCGCAACTGCCGCCTGCAACGCGCCGTGCTGGCAATGCAGCGGGAAGGCGTCGGCATCGCTCAGGCCGCCAGCCTTGCCGGTTACACCAGCCCGGCCAATTTCGCCACCGCCCTGCGTCGCGTCTACGGGCTAACGCCGGGGCAGTTGAAAAACCGCGTCTAACCGACTGGCAGAAAAAATCGCTATGCTTCGTACGTCATTCGCGGCATTGTCTTTCTTCACATTTAAGCCACAGTACAGATATCGCCATGCCCGCCCATTCCAGCATCACTAACCAACTGGCGCGCCTGATCGTCGCCTCCCAACCGGATACCGCCGTCATCGACCTCGCCCGCGACGGGGTGACGGATTTTATCGCCTGTGCGCTGCCGGTCTGGCATGGCGCGGTGGCGGACAGCGGGCTTGCACCGCTGAAATCGGTCTATCCCGGCCACGATAGCCAGACCCGCAGCCTGCTGCTGGGCTACGCCGGCCACGCACTGGATTTTGACGATTTCCACTCCGGGTTTCGCGGCCATCCCGGCACGGTTATCCTGCCGGCTCTGCTGGCGCTGGCTGGTGAGCAACCGGCAATCACGGAAGAACAGTTTCTCGTTGCCTATGCCATCGGCGTGGAAACCGCCGGTCGGCTGGGGCTGGCCGCCGGCCCGCGCCATTACAGCCAGGGTTATCACAACACCGCCACGCTGGGTACCATCGCCGCCGCCGCCGCGGCCTGTCGTCTGACTGGCGCCACGGCTGACCAGACCGCCAATGCGCTGGGGCTGGCCGCCTCACAAGCCGCCGGGCTGCGCGCGCAATTCGGCTCCGCCATGAAACCGCTGCATGCCGGACTGGCGGCGCGAGCCGGGTTAAGCGCTGCCCAACTGGCACTGGCAGGATTCCACGGCAACCACGACACCGTACTGGATGCGTTTCTCGCGGCCCACGGCGACGGTCAGCATCATAGCGACGCATTGATAACCGATTGGGGTAACCCGTGGCGCCTTGTTTCTCCCGGGCTGACCTTCAAGCGTTATCCCACCTGCGGCGGCACCCACAGCGCGGCGGAAGCGGCGTTTATCCTGCGTGAACAGTATCTGCAACGTTTCGACCAGTCGCTGGACGGCTTGCCCGACGCCGTCGACCGCATCACGGTGACGTTCCCGCCGGGCGGCGATGCCGCGCCGTTTATCCGGCAGGCCGCAACCGGTGTTGAAGGGCGATTCAGCCTCGAATACGTGATTGCCGCCGCGTTGCTGGAAGGCGAGTTGCGGTTGGAGCGTTTTACCGAAGGCCCGGTCGACCCTCGCATTGCCGCGCTGGCAGACAGGGTATCGCGTCAGGCAGACCCCAACGCCCCGCCGGATGAGCAGAACCCTGACGCCCGTTTTCATGACGTCAGTCTGTGGTTGAAAGACGGCTCGCGCCTTGACGCCAGCGTCACCTGGCGGCAAACCGCAGCGGCCAAAACCGATGTCGCCGCCAAACTGCGCCAGACGCTGAGCCTGCTGCCGCAATTGCCGGCTGACAAGGTGCTCAGCGATTGTCAGTTGCGTACGCCCGGCTCTCTGGCGGCGCTGGTTCGGCTGCTGTCATAACCGGCGGCGACATTCCATCGCTATTCTTCATCTGGGCGCCCGTTTGGTTGGCGCCCGTTACTCACCGCCGCTCCGGCGACGATGCCATCCAACGATCCAGCCACTGAAACACGGCTTCTTGCTGTTCCTGATAAAACACATGCCCCAGCTCCGGCCAGATACGGGTTTCCAGCCGCTCGTCGGCATGCTGTGACTGCCATACCTGATGCATGCGGTCATATGCCGCCTGCACCGCCTGTTGCGGGAACAAACTGTCTTTGCCGCCATTGAAGAACAGCATCGGCCGCGGCGCGGCAATACTGGCGACATCGGGGAAATCAAGACGGGCGGGCAGCCCCGGATGCAGCATGTAAAAGGAGGACTGACCGCGCAACACATTGTTGCCCGGCACCATCAACCCATCATAAGTACCGATCCAGGAAATGGCCGCCGTTGCGGCGACCTTATCCGACAATGCCGCCAGTTGCCAGGCGCGGTAAGCGCCCATGGAGAACCCCACCACCCCGACCCGTTTCGGGTCGACCGAACGCAGCGAGGCCAGAAAATCCAGTGAACGTACGTCTTCATACGCTAGCGTTCCCGCCAGCGAACGCCCCAGATTGAAGAAATTGCTGGCCAGCGCCTGCTGCTGTTCGTACTTGAGCGGCCCACGATCGCCCCACCCCAGCGCATCCACCGCCAGTACCACATAACCCCGCTTCGCCAGTTCATCACCGACAAACCGACCGGTGAAGTAACGGTCGGCCCAGGCGTTAGCGGAAGCTAAACGCGTGTCATCGCCCCACGGTCGGATCATTTTCTCTTTGCCGATATCGAATTTCGCGCCGTGGTCATGTAGCAGCAACACCGCCGGATGCGGCCCCGGCGTCTTCGGCGTCAGCAGCAACCCCGGCACCCGGCTTTCATCGGTAAGGTTGAAGGCGACCTTCTCGGCCACATAACTATCACGATCCTGACTGTCGACAACCTGTGGTTCAAAAGCACGGTGGGAATCCGGCGTCAGCAGCAGCGAGCGCACCACCTCACGGGCATGTTGCCGCCATTCGCCGAAGTGGGCATAACGCCCGGACAACCACGAGTCGGGATAGGTCAGTTGCTGTTTTAGTTGCGGGTAGAACGTGGGCAACGCGTCATCCGTTACCGACGTCGTTGTATAAGAATGATCATTTGCCATAAGCGGGCCGCTCGCCAGACAGCACATCAGAACACAGAGGGTACGACGTAATCCGCATTTTTTCATTATTACGCTCCAAAAATAAAACATCGTTCCTTTTCGGTGATTTGGATTGTAAGTGAAGCAGATAACGCTGGCATGACGAGATCGGAATTCTGGGAGGCAGGTAAAAAAAATCCGGCAACAAGTGCCGGATAGACATTGAAACAGCAAGAAGTATCGCGCCCCGCCGCGCTGGCGACGGGGAAACGGATTATTTCTTCTTCGCTTTCGGATTCGGCAGGTCGGTAATGCTACCTTCGAACACTTCAGCGGCCAGACCTACAGATTCGTGCAGGGTTGGGTGGGCGTGGATAGTCAGCGCGATATCTTCCGCATCGCAACCCATCTCGATCGCCAGGCCAATTTCACCCAGCAGCTCGCCGCCGTTGGTGCCGACAATCGCGCCACCGATCACACGGTGCGTTTCTTTGTCGAAAATCAGCTTGGTCATACCGTCGGAGCAGTCGGATGCAATCGCACGGCCGGACGCGGCCCACGGGAATACCGCGGTTTCGTAGCTGATGCCTTTTTCCTTCGCTTCTTTCTCGGTCAGGCCGACCCAAGCCACTTCCGGCTCGGTGTAAGCGATGGACGGGATCACCTTCGGATCGAAGTAGTGTTTCTTGCCCGAGATGACTTCGGCCGCCACGTGGCCTTCATGCACGCCTTTGTGCGCCAGCATCGGCTGACCGACGATGTCGCCGATGGCATAGATGTGCGGTACGTTGGTGCGCATCTGTTTGTCGACGCGGATGAAACCGCGATCGTCAACTTCCACGCCAGCCTGACCTGCATCCAGCAGTTTGCCGTTCGGTACACGGCCGATAGCCACCAGCACCGCGTCATAACGCTGCGGTTCCGCCGGCGCTTTCTTGCCTTCCATCGATACGTAGATGCCGTCTTCTTTGGCTTCTACCGCGGTCACTTTGGTTTCCAGCATCAGGTTGAATTTCTTGCTGATGCGCTTGGTGAAGACTTTAACGATGTCTTTGTCGGCAGCCGGGATGACCTGATCGAACATTTCAACCACGTCGATCTGCGAACCCAGCGCATGGTACACGGTGCCCATTTCCAGACCGATGATACCGCCGCCCATTACCAGCAGGCGTCCAGGGACGCTCTTCAGTTCCAGCGCATCGGTGGAATCCCATACGCGCGGGTCTTCATGCGGAATGAACGGCAGCTGAATCGGACGAGAACCGGCCGCGATGATAGCGTTGTCGAAGTTCACCGTGGTGCTGCCGTTTTCGCCTTCCACCACCAGGGTGTTCGGGCCGGTAAATTTACCGAAGCCATTGACCACTTTAACTTTACGGCCTTTAGCCATACCAGCCAGACCGCCGGTCAGCTGATTGATAACTTTTTCTTTCCAGGTACGAATCTTATCGATATCGGTCTGCGGTTCGCCAAACACGATGCCGTGCTCAGCCAGCGCTTTGGCTTCTTCGATAACTTTCGCCACGTGCAGCAGTGCTTTGGAGGGGATACAGCCTACGTTCAGACATACGCCGCCCAGCGTGGAATAGCGCTCGACCAGCACGGTGTCCAGACCCAAGTCTGCACAACGGAACGCCGCGGAGTAACCTGCGGGGCCCGCGCCAAGTACCACCACCTGAGCTTTAATTTCAGTACTCATCATGACCTCTTAATTAATTTCCGGCGGGTCTGTGACGTCATTGTTGTTGAGTCTTAACGCCCTCTTCCACCGGGACGTGTCTTTGCCGCGGTAGTTTACAAAATCGTTAACAATTTTGAAACAACAAGCGACTAACGATTTGTCCTTAATCACTGATAGCTGCAACAAAGAACAGCTTATCAGAAAAAAGCCGGCCGTCAGGCCGGCTTTTCGATTACATCACCAGACGGCGAATGTCAGACAACGTGTTGTTGATGATGGTAATGAAGCGCGCACCATCAGCACCGTCAATGACACGGTGGTCGAAGGACAGAGAGATCGGCATCATCAGACGCGGAGTAAACTCTTTACCATTCCAGACCGGTTCCATAGCGGACTTAGACACACCCAGGATAGCCACTTCCGGCGCGTTGACAATCGGCGCGAAGTGAGTGGTACCGAGGCCGCCGATGCTGGAGATAGTGAAGCATCCGCCCTGCATTTCGCCGGCGGTCAACTTACCGTCACGGGCTTTCTTAGAGATAGTCATCAGTTCACGAGACAGCTCGATGATGCCTTTCTTGTTAACATCTTTGAACACCGGAACCACCAAACCATTCGGGGTATCAACCGCTACACCGATGTTGATGTATTTCTTCAGCGTCAGACGTTGGGCATCTTCAGACAGCGAACTGTTGAAACGCGGCATCTGCTCAAGCGCAGCGGCAACGGCTTTCATGATGAACACAACCGGGGTGATCTTCACGTCCAGTTTGCGCTTCTCTGCTTCCACGTTCTGCTGTTTACGGAACGCTTCCAGATCGGTGATGTCGGTTTTGTCGAAGTGCGTAACGTGCGGGATCATCACCCAGTTACGGCTCAGGTTCGCGCCAGAGATCTTCTGGATGCGGCCCAGTTCCACTTCTTCGACTTCGCCGAACTTGCTGAAGTCGACTTTCGGCCACGGCAGCATGCCCGGCAGACCGCCGCCAGCAGCAGCGGCAGGCGCGGACTCAGCGCGTTTCACCGCGTCTTTCACGTAAGCCTGAACGTCTTCGCGCAGGATACGACCTTTACGGCCTGTGCCTTTGACTTTCGCCAGGTTGACGCCAAACTCACGCGCCAAACGACGGATAACCGGGGTAGCGTGAATGTAAGCGTCGTTCTCGGTGAACTCGCCCTTGCTGTCGGCTTTCGCCGCAGCCGGCGCCGGCGCTGCCGCAGGCGCGCTGGAGACCGGAGCTGCTGTCGCAGCGGCTGGAGCTGCAGCCGCTGTCGGCGCGGCACCTTCCACTTCGAAGACCATGATCAGCGAGCCGGTTTTCACTTTATCGCCGGTGCTGATCTTGATCTCTTTCACGGTGCCCGCGAACGGTGCCGGAACTTCCATAGAGGCTTTATCGCCTTCTACGGTGATCAGAGATTGTTCAGCGGCAATTTTGTCGCCCACTTTGACCATGACTTCAGTGACTTCAACTTCGTCGCCACCGATATCCGGTACGTTAACGTCTTTCGGACCAGACGCCGCAGCGGCGGGTGCCGCAGCCGGGGCCGCTTGCTGGGCCGGAGCCGCAGCGCCAGCGACACCAGCGACTTCAAACACCATGATCAGCGAGCCGGTTTTCACTTTGTCACCGGTGTTGATCTTGATCTCTTTCACCACGCCTGCGAACGGCGCCGGGACTTCCATAGAAGCCTTGTCGCCTTCCACAGTGATCAGTGACTGCTCAGCGCTCACGCTGTCGCCCACTTTCACCATGACTTCGGTGACTTCGACTTCGTCGCCGCCGATGTCCGGCACTGCGACTTCTTTGACCGCGCTGGCGGCGGCCGGAGCCGCGGCAGGCGCCGGCGCAGCAGCCGCCGGCGCAGCAGCCGCCGCACCTTCAGCTTCAAAGACCATGATCAGTTTGCCGGTTGCGACCTTGTCGCCCACCGCCACTTTAATCTCTTTGACCACACCGGCTTGCGGTGAGGGCACTTCCATGGACGCCTTGTCGCCTTCAACGGTAATCAGCGACTGCTCGGCTTCCACTTTGTCACCCACTTTGACCAGCACTTCGGTGACTTCAACTTCATCTGCACCGATATCCGGTACGTTGATTTCGATAGCCATTACTCTTTCCCTCTTATGCTACGCGCGGGTTAACTTTTTCAGGGTCGATGTTGAATTTCTTGATGGCTTCAGCCACCACGGACTTTTCAACTTCACCGCGTTTAGCCAGTTCGCCCAGCGCAGCCACGACCACGTAGGACGCGTCCACTTCAAAGTGGTGACGCAGGTTTTCACGGCTGTCGGAACGACCGAAGCCATCGGTGCCCAGTACGCGATAATCGCTGGCCGGAACGTAGGTACGAACCTGCTCGGCAAACAGTTTCATATAGTCGGTAGACGCGACTGCCGGTGCATCGTTCATCACCTGAGCGATATACGGTACGCGCGGCGCTTCGGTCGGGTGCAGCATGTTCCAACGCTCGCAGTCCTGACCATCGCGGGCCAGTTCCGTGAAGGAGGTAACGCTGTACACGTCGGAACCGATACCGTAATCCTTCGCCAGAATCTGCGAAGCTTCGCGCACGTGACGCAGGATAGAACCGGAACCCAGCAACTGAACTTTACCTTTGCTGCCCGCCACGGTTTCCAGCTTGTAGATACCTTTGCGGATGCCTTCTTCGGCGCCCTGCGGCATAGCCGGCATGTGGTAGTTTTCGTTCAGCGTGGTGATGTAGTAGTAAACGTTTTCCTGCGCGTCGCCATACATGCGGACCAGACCGTCATGCATGATTACCGCAACTTCGTAAGCGAAAGCCGGGTCGTAAGAAATACAGTTCGGGATAGTCAGCGACTGGATGTGGCTGTGACCGTCTTCATGCTGCAGACCTTCACCGTTCAGCGTGGTACGACCGGAGGTACCGCCGATCAGGAAGCCGCGCGCTTGCTGGTCGCCCGCTGCCCAGCACAGGTCGCCGATACGCTGGAACCCGAACATGGAGTAGTAAATGTAGAACGGGATCATCGGCAGGTTGTTGGTGCTGTAAGACGTTGCCGCCGCCAGCCAGGAAGCGCCTGCGCCCAGTTCGTTGATGCCTTCCTGCAGGATCTGACCTTTCAGGTCTTCCTTGTAGTAGGCAACCAGTTCGCGGTCCTGCGGGGTGTACTGCTGGCCGTTCGGGCTGTAGATACCGATCTGGCGGAACAAGCCTTCCATACCGAAGGTACGCGCTTCATCGGCGATGATCGGAACCAAGCGGTCTTTGATCGACGGGTTCTTCAGCATCACGTTCAGAGCACGCACAAACGCGATAGTGGTGGAGATTTCTTTGGTCTGCTCTTCCAGCAGAGGAGCGAAATCTTCCAGCGTCGGCAGTTCCAGCTTCTCATCAAACGTCGGCTGACGGCTCGGCAGGTAGCCGCCCAGCGCCTGACGACGTTCGTGCAGGTATTTATACTCTTCGGAATCTTTATCGAAGGTGATGAACGGCAGTTTCTCGATGTCGGCGTCAGACACCGGCACATTGAAACGATCGCGGAAGTAGCGCACGCCGTCCATGTTAACTTTCTTAACCTGGTGAGCAATGTTCTTGCCTTCCGCCGCGTCGCCCATCCCGTAACCTTTGATGGTGTGCGCCAGAATAACGATCGGTTTGCCTTTGGTGTCCTGCGCTTTTTTCAGTGCAGCGTAGACTTTCTTCGGATCGTGGCCGCCACGGTTAAGCGACCAAATTTGATCGTCGGTCCAGTCTGCAACCAGTGCGGCGGTTTCCGGGTATTTACCGAAGAAGTGCTCGCGCACGTAGGCGCCGTTTTTGGATTTGAAGGTCTGGTAGTCGCCGTCAACGGTTTCGTTCATCAGTTGGATCAGTTTGCCGCTGGTGTCTTTACGCAGCAGTTCATCCCAACGATTACCCCACATCACCTTGATCACTTCCCAGCCAGCGCCACCGAAGATGCCTTCCAGCTCGTTGATGATCTTGCCGTTACCGGTGACCGGGCCGTCCAGACGCTGCAGGTTACAGTTAATGACGAACACCAGGTTGTCCAGTTTTTCGCGGGTCGCGATGGTGATGGCGCCTTTAGATTCCGGCTCGTCCATCTCGCCGTCGCCCAGGAAAGCGTAAACGGTTTGCTTAGAGGTGTCTTTCAGGCCACGGTTTTCCAGATATTTCAGGAATTTAGCCTGGTAGATGGCGCCAATCGGGCCCAGACCCATGGAAACGGTCGGGAACTGCCAGAAAGTCGGCATCAGTTTCGGATGCGGGTAGGAAGACAGGCCCTTACCATCCACTTCCTGACGGAAGTTGTTCATCTGCTCTTCGGTCAGACGACCTTCCACGAATGCACGCGCATAAACCCCTGGGGAAATATGGCCCTGGAAATACACCAGATCGCCGCCATCCTGTGCGTTACGGGCACGGAAGAAGTGGTTAAAGCACACTTCGTAGAAGGTCGCGGCCGACTGGAAGGAAGCCATGTGACCGCCCAGCTCCAGATCCTTTTTAGACGCACGCAGTACTGTCATGATCGCGTTCCAACGGATGGTGGAACGAATACGGCTTTCCAGATCAAGGTTACCCGGATATGCGGGCTCATCTTCAACCGCGATGGTGTTAACATAGTTGCTGCCAGCGCTGCCCGCAGCCACTTTCACACCACCTTTGCGTGCTTCGGACAGTACCTGATCAATCAGGAACTGAGCGCGCTCAACACCCTCTTCACGGATAACCGATTCGATCGCCTGCAGCCAGTCACGCGTTTCGATCGGATCCACGTCATTGTTCAAACGTTCTGACATGGTGTATTCCTTATCTGTTTCTAATCAGTGGATTTGTCTGGAGCCTGTCTTCCTGCGTTCTGTTCCTGCCGGAGAAAGCGCAGGAAGACAGGCCCTTCGTCTTGTTGCCGCACACGGCCGCCAGATGGCGGCCTAATCCTTGCGTTGCTGGAGCCGGCGCAACGAACGTTCCCGCCGACTATGTTCCCGGTTAAGTTCCAGCAATACTTCCTCGATAAATGCCAGGTGACGATGTGATGCTTCGCGCGCCTTTTCCGGCTCACGGGCGACAATCGCCTCAAAAATCCTGGCACGATGGCTACTCACCTGCGTCAGAACTTCACGACTCAGATAAAGCAACTCAAAATTCTGTCTGACGTTCTGTTCGAGCATCGGTCCCATACAGCGTAACAGGTGCAACAGCACTACGTTATGCGCGGCCTCGGTCACCGCCACTTGATAGTGCATGACGGCCTCGGACTCCCCTTCCAGGTCACTGGCTTCGCGCGCGGTTTCAATCTGGGCATGGCAATCGCGGATGCGCTGCAGATCTTCTTCAGTGCCGCGTAAGGCGGCGTAATAAGCGGCGATGCCTTCAAGGGCATGACGGGTTTCGAGGAGGTCGAACTGAGCTTCGGGGTGATTACTCAACAGTTCCGCCAGCGGATCGCTAACGCTCTGCCAGAGGTTATTCTGCACAAAGGTGCCGCCGCCCTGACGGCGCAACAGCAAACCTTTGGCTTCCAGCCGTTGAATCGCCTCGCGCAGCGAGGGACGGGAAACATCAAACTGTTTTGCCAGTTCGCGTTCCGGCGGCAGTTTCTCTCCGGGGCGCAAGGTTCCCTCAAGGATCAGAAACTCCAGTTGCTGTTCAATCACATCTGACAGTTTGGGCTGACGGATCTTGCTGTAGGCCATGTGGATTCTTCCCGGCGAAAAAGCGCGGAGTCAATTGGTAATACCAATTTTAAAAACGTGACGCACAAAGTAACAAAGTATTCACCTTCTGTCCATACGGACGTTGTGCGAAATCACCAATCACCTCACTTTTTAACAAATGCCCACAATCTTGTGGCAAAAGCACGAATCGGTCAGTGGTATGACCATTCTTGAAGCCCGGGCGTTTTAACTTTTTTGAAACCCTAATCAGGCAAAGCTGAACCGTTCAACCCGCAACAATTAGCATTTAAATTCAAAATAAAAGCATAAGAATTCAAAATGAATGTAACTCGCCATCGTCTTATTCAGCAATATTTCTAACATATCGCAGCTGTATGACATGGATAAGGCAACCACACCGCTTCCTGTCCACGCCACGATAAAATAGCGCCCCCATACCGTACAGATGACGGTGATCATGACATCACACTTTTATGTCGTGCCTCGCAAGAAATCAGTGCAATTATCTGCGCTTATCACTATTCTCTGACGCGCGATAGCGTTGGCGGCGATTTAGGTTTGTCAGCGTCGTAAATATAAAATTACACATACGTAAAAAGACAAACGCCAGCCCGCGCCACACCGTCGGTGAACGGTTTGTCTTTTCATCGGCAGAGGGTAAAAGTATGCAAGATCAACAAGACGGTACGCTGCAGCGCGGCCTGAAAAACCGTCATATACAGTTGATTGCTCTGGGGGGTGCGGTTGGTACCGGGCTGTTTCTTGGGATCGCGCAAACAATCAAAATGGCCGGGCCGTCCGTCCTGCTGGGTTATGCGATCGGCGGTCTGATCGCGTTTTTCATCATGCGCCAGTTGGGCGAAATGGTAGTGGAAGAACCGGTGGCCGGTTCGTTTAGCCACTTCGCCTATAAATACTGGGGCAACTTTGCTGGTTTCGCCTCCGGCTGGAACTACTGGGTGCTCTACGTGTTGGTGGCGATGGCGGAGCTGAGCGCCGTCGGCATCTACGTTCAGTACTGGTGGCCGGACATTCCCACCTGGGTTTCCGCCGCGGTGTTCTTCGTGCTGATTAACGCCATTAATCTTGCCAACGTAAAAATGTACGGCGAACTGGAATTCTGGTTCGCGATTATCAAGGTCGTGGCGATTGTCGGCATGATCGCGTTCGGCGGCTGGCTGCTGCTGAGCGGTCACGGCGGACCGGAAGCCACCGTCACCAACCTCTGGGCGCAAGGCGGCTTCTTCCCCAACGGCGTCGTCGGTTTGGTTATGGCGATGGCGGTGATCATGTTCTCTTTTGGCGGGCTGGAGCTGGTGGGGATTACCGCCGCAGAAGCAGACAAACCGGAAGAAAGCATTCCCCGCGCCACCAATCAGGTGATTTATCGCATCCTGATTTTCTATATCGGTTCGCTGACCGTTCTGCTGTCGCTCTATCCGTGGGGTAAAGTGGTCGAAGGCGGTAGCCCGTTCGTGATGATTTTCCACGCGCTGAACAGTGAGCTGGTCGCCAATATCCTGAATATCGTGGTACTGACGGCGGCGCTGTCGGTATACAACAGCTGTGTCTACTGCAACAGCCGCATGCTGTACGGCCTGGCCAAGCAGGGGAACGGCCCGCAATCGCTGCTGAAAGTAGACCGTCGCGGCGTGCCGGTAGTGGCGATTGGCGTTTCTGCGCTGGCAACCGCGCTGTGCGTGCTGATCAACTATGTATTGCCCGGCAAAGCGTTTGAGCTGCTGATGGCGCTGGTGGTGTCCGCACTGGTCATCAACTGGGCGATGATCAGTCTGGCGCACCTGAAATTCCGCGCCAGTAAAGAGCGCGAAGGGGTTCAGACCCGGTTTAAAGCGCTGTGGTTCCCGTTCGGCAACTATCTGTGTCTGGCATTTATGGCCGGTATTCTGGTGATCATGTATCTGACGCCGGGAATTCAGATCTCTGTCTTACTGATCCCGGTCTGGCTGGCGGTGCTGGGCATCGGTTATCGCTTCAAAAAGCGTCGCTAAACCTTAACACTTCTATCATGGCCGCGTCGGCGGCCATGATGTTTTCACCCCGCGCCTGCGTTATTCCACCCCTGCGTTATACCAGCGTACCGTAAATAGTCAGCAGCGCCACGACGACAACCAGCACCAGCGTTACCTTCTTCGCCAGCGACACCGCCGCCCTCGGGGTGGAAATCGGATCGCTATGCGTCTCTCGCTCCAGTGAAAATTGCGCCAGTTGCGTCAATACCCAGTATTGGGAAGAACGCACGTCCATCATGGCGGCAAACCAGGCCGGCAGCGCCTTCTCGCCATGCCCCAGCAGCGCATAGGCCGCGCCAGCCAGCCGCACCGGGATCCAGTCCAGCCAGTGCAGTAAAGTATCGACGCCGGAATTCGCCCGCTCCAGCGGCGTGTGATGACGGGCCAGGCAGCATTGCCGTGCGCGCAGCACCGAGTAACCGACCAGCGCCACCGGGCCGTAAGGGCCGGCAGCCACAAACCAGAACAATGGCGCCAGATAAAAACGGAAATTCAGCCACAGCAACGCGTTCTGCAATTCTTTTAGCCGTTCACGTTCGCTGGCATCCAACGGCAGGCCGTGAATCAGCGCCAGCTCCTCGGCCATTTCCCGGCAGGCATCCGCCTCGCCACGCTGGGCGGCCTGAATATAGCGATGATAGTGCTGCCGCGTTTCCCCGGCGCCGATGCACAGCAGCCCAACCACAATCCATAATAACAACAGCGGCAAGCCGAATAGCCATCCGCTAAGCAGCCACTGCGCCGCCAGCACCGTCACCATTCCGGCGATAGCCAGCAGCAAAGTCTGTACCAGCGATGGTGCGGAAAGATGACGGAACACCCGTTCCAGATGGTGATCCAGTTGCCAATGATCGCCACGTTTAAACAACCGCTCCCACCCCAGAACCAGCAATAGGCTAAACAACGTCATCAGTGGTTACTCCCCTTGTTCCGGCTGTGTCTGCCATAACCGTTGATACCGCGCCCAGTCGAACATGGGACCGGGGTCGGTCTTGCGTCCCGGCGCGATATCGCTATGCCCGGTAATACGAGCTGGCGTAATGCCATAGGTCGCGCTCAGCAGCCGGGTCACTTCCGCCAGCCGCGCATACTGCTCTGTGGTAAACGGCAGCGTATCGGTGCCTTCCAGTTCAATGCCGATGGCGAAATCGTTACAGCGCTCTCGCCCGTCAAACTGTGACACTCCGGCATGCCAGGCCCGCTGATCGAACGCCACATACTCTACGATTTCGCCGTCGCGGCGAATCAGGCAGTGCGCCGACACCCGCAGGTGGCATATTGAGGCAAAATAGGGATGCGCTCCCCCATCCAGCGTACCGGTAAACAGTTGATCGATATAAGGCCCGCCGAATTCGCCCGGAGGCAGGCTGATGTTGTGAATCACCAGCAGAGAAGGCAACTCGCCTCCCGGGCGGTCATCCTGATGCGGCGACAGAACGTGTCTGACGTCTGTCAGCCAGCCATGCTCCACTTTCATCAACGCTCCTTTTCTCTGACATGCCATTCAGCAAACGATCGTCGCCCACCCGACCTGTTTATATCATGCTCAATCCGGGCAAGGCGTTACACCGTCTAACCGACTGATCGCACTCATCATGCCGACCATCTTACCGCATCCATCATGTTCCTGACGTGTTAAAAAAAGCATTCCGACTTATCCGCCAGGACCACGCCTGGATACGCACACAAACCATGATGTTCTTCTCTTCTTCTGGTATGCTGCGCCCCTTCTTTCCGACAGGCACCCGACGCGCGCGCCACCGCAGGCAAACGTTTTCGTCACTGCGCATCGCCGGAAAGTTTCTCAGCACTTATGTTTGTTATTACAGTTTTGTTATCACGCTCCGAATCGCTATCCGCTGGTCAGGCTGTACACGCCAGGCGGCTGACAACGGTTCTGGCAATACAGAGAATCGCCATGAAAAAAATCCTTGCCGCCTGTGCAATCAGTACACTGTCGTACAGTTTACCTACCCTTGCCGACGGGAATTCCCCGCAATACCTCTCCGACTGGTGGCACCAGAGCATCAATGTGGTGGGCAGCTATCACACTCGTTTCGGACCTCAGTTAAACAATGATTTGTATCTGGAATATGAAGCTTTCGCCCATAAAGACTGGTTTGACTTCTATGGCTATGTCGACGTGCCGAAAGTCTTTGGCGCCGGCAACACGCCAGATCGCGGCATCTGGGACAAAGGCTCTCCGCTGTTCATGGAGATCGAACCGCGTTTTTCCATTGATAAACTGACCAATACCCAACTGGGCTTCGGGCCATTCAAAGAGTGGTACGTCGCCAACAACATCATCTACGATCAAGGCCAAAATAACGACTCGCGCCAGAGCACCTGGTACGTAGGTCTGGGAACCGATATCGATACCGGAACCGACCTGTCCCTGTCCGCCAATATCTATGCCAAGTATCAGGGGCAGAACTACGGCGCGCCGAATGAAGATCGGTGGGATGGCTACCGTTTCAAAATCAAATACTTTTACCCGATTACCTCATTGTGGGGCGGCAAGCTGACCTATATCGGCTTCACCAACTTCGACTTCGGCTCCGACCTGGCTAATAACGCCGGTCCGTCCCGCACCAGCAATGCGATTGCCTCCAGCCATATTCTGGCGTTGAATTATGATCACTGGCACTACTCGGTCGTCGCCCGTTACTTCCATAATGGCGGTCAGTGGGCCGATGGCACCGAGCTGGATTTCGGCCGTGGCCCGTTCAATGTCCGCTCCACTGGATGGGGCTATTACCTGGTGGCCGGTTACAACTTCTAATCCTCCACCATTGCGTATCCCGGTCATAGCCGGGATACCAAATAAACTCAAACAATACGTTGAATGATATAAATATTTAATGTAACCGCCGCCTACTAACCGGGGCGGCACGAATTCAGGATTTCCGTCGGAGCAAGTCGGAGCAAAATGATGACAACACGTCGTTATAGTCAGGAACAGCGTCAGGCTGAACTTTTCAGCCGCATTGAGCAGGATATCCCCGTCGGCGTAAGCCTGGCATTACGTGAAGACCTCGGTGGCGATGTCAGCGCGGAGCGCGATATCACCGCGCAACTGTTGCCGGCGGAAACGCAGGCCAACGCGGTGATCATTACCCGCGAAGCCGGCGTTTTCTGCGGGCAGCGCTGGCTGGACGAAGTGTTTCGTCAGTTGGGCGGTCACATCGCCATCGACTGGCTGGTCCGCGACGGTGATGTTCTGACGGAAAATCAGCCGCTGTGCCGGCTGCGCGGCCCGTCCCGCGTACTGCTCACCGGTGAACGCACCGCACTGAATTTCCTGCAAACGCTGTCCGGCGTGGCAACTGAAGTCAGCCGCTATGTGGCGCAGCTGGCGGGTACTCACACCCGATTGCTGGACACACGCAAAACGTTGCCCGGTCTGCGCACCGCACTTAAATACGCGGTACTGTGCGGCGGCGGCAGCAACCACCGTCTCGGCCTGTCGGATGCGTTTCTGATCAAGGAAAACCACATTATCGCCGCCGGTTCCATCAAACAGGCTGTCGAGCAAGCCTTCCAGCTGCGCGGTGATGTGCCGGTGGAAGTCGAGGTGGAGACGCTGGATGAACTGCAACAAGCGCTGAGCGCCGGCGCGGATATCATCATGCTGGATAACTTCACGCTGGAAGGCATCCGCGAAGCGGTAACACTGACGAATGGCCGTGCGCTGCTGGAAGTTTCCGGCAACGTGACGCTGCAAACGCTGCCGGATTACGCCGCCACCGGCGTTGACTATATCTCGGTCGGCGCGCTGACCAAACATGTGCAGGCGCTCGATCTGTCGATGCGTTTTAGTTAGCTCTTCGCGTTCCATCACGGTTCTACTCCATCAGCCCGGCGTCTCCGGGTTGGTGGTTATCCTGCTGCCTTCCTTGCCTTTTCGCTAACGTCTTTTTCGCTTTACCCCATCATTCTGCGAGCGAGCGCGCCTGTTTTCTGCAACCTCCAATCGTTGCACTCCTGGTTTTCGTAGCGGATTCCTGATTGAAAACCTGGCCGTCGCCAGCCACGCCTCTTGTCGTTATCCTGCCGCCACCAGCCACACCAGGGAACCAATAACATGACACAACAAGGATTTTCACTTATTGAACTGATGGTGGTCATCGTCATCATCGCCATCCTGAGCGCGCTGGGGATCCCGGCGTATCAGGGCTATCTGCAAAAAGCCGCCATGACCGACATGCTGCAAACCATGAGCGCCTATAAAACCGCTGTGGATCTCTGCAGCCTCAGTAACGCGGGGCTGGACGGGTGCAGCGCGGGCAGCCAGGGGATTCCAACGCCAACCACATCGCGTTATGTCAGTGCGATCACGGTCAATCAGGGCATCATTACCCTGACCGGCCAGTCGACACTGCAAGGGCTGAGCGTCGTCATGACGCCCTCGCTGGATACTCAGAACGGCGCTTCCCGCTGGACGAGGGCCTGCCAGACCGGCGCCAACGCAGATAACCTGCGTCAGGCATGTGAAGACGTCTTTCGTTTTGACGCTACAGGTGGGTGATGATCATGACTCACAACGCGTTACAACATGAGTTGCAATTACTTTGTCGACGCTATCACGCCCTGCTGCTGGATATGGATGAGCAGGTGGTTTCCATCGCCGTGGCCGGTCTGGTAGCAGAAGAGCTGGTTGCCGCGCTGCGTTTCGCCAGCCACCGACGAGTTCTGGTCGAGCAATGGCCCGCCGCGCGGCTGGAACAACAGCTTACCTCGCCGCAGGCCGAAGAAACCATCGTGCCTTATCAGACTACCGCACCAACATTAGACGAACCCGATGACGCGCCGGTGGTCCAGTTCATCAATCAGACGCTGAAACTGGCGATCCAGCGGCGCGCGTCTGACATCCATTTCGAGCCGTTGCCTGCCGGTTACCGTGTCAGATTGCGTATTGACGGGGTGTTGCATGAAATCCCGTCCGCACCGGATTCACTGGCCGGGCGACTGATTGCCCGGCTCAAAATCATGGGAAAACTCAATATCGCCGAGCGACGTTTGCCGCAGGACGGTCAGTTCAGCCTGCGGCTGGATCAACATGCTTACTCGCTGCGCATCGCCACGTTGCCGGTTCAGGGCGGCGAGAAAGTGGTGCTAAGAGTCCTGCAGACACAACAGCAGGCTCTGGAACTGGATGCGCTGGGCCTGCCCGCCCACGCGTTGCAGCAATTCAAACGGACGCTGAGTTTGCCTCAAGGGTTGATTCTGGTTACCGGCCCCACCGGCAGCGGTAAGACGTTCACACTGTACAGCGCCATCCGCTGGCTAAATGACGTCAGCCGCAATATTTGCAGTGTGGAGGACCCCGTTGAGATTCCGCTGGCCGGCATCAATCAGACCGCAATTCATACCCAAAGTCAGCTGGATTTCGCTCGGGTACTGCGCGCCCTGCTGCGTCAGGATCCGGACGTGATTATGATTGGCGAAATCCGCGATGCCGAGACGGCAGAGATTGCCGTCAAAGCAGCGCAAACTGGCCATCTGGTGCTCTCTACCCTGCATACCAACTCCGCTGCCGACACGCTGGTCCGTCTGGGGCATTTGGGAATTCCCGGTTATCTGCTGGCCGCCGCCCTCAAGCTGGTGATCGCCCAGCGGCTGGTCAGACGATTATGCCCGCATTGCCGCCAGTTGAGCGAAGAGACGACAGCCTTGCCTGACAAGCTGTGGCAAGGCCCGTTACGGCAATGGCGGGCGACAGGGTGCGAACACTGTTTTTCCGGATATTACGGCCGGTCGGCGCTTTATGAACTGCTGCCAGTCACGCCAGCGCTTCAGCAGACGCTGTCTGGTTCCGCATTATCTGGTTCCGTATTGTCCGGCTCCGCATCATGGTCCGACAGCAACCAGCCACTATCCCTGCAACGGGAAACCGGGCTGCTATCCGCCGGGCTGTCATTGGTTCACGAAGGCATCACCTCGCTGGAGGAAGTCTATCGGGTGGTGGGTGAGAGCATTGAATAAGGGCAAATGATGGCCGTACAGAAACTCTATTACTGGCAAGCGCTTCGCAGCGATGGCGAATTCTGCGCCGGTGAACGCATCGGGACTAGCCGGAATGAGATTTACCAGTATCTGCTGGAACTCGGCTACCAGCCTTTGCGCCTCAAAACCGGGCAATACCTGACGCCGCGTTACTGGCGAGGCCCTCAGCTCTCGGTCATCATCCGGCAACTGGCGACATTGCTGCAGGCCGGATTGCCGTTACTGGATGCGCTGGACCTGCTTGGCCGCCAGCACGAAAAAGCGGGCTGGCGCTGCCTGTTGCAGGAAATCCGCCAGCAGGTCGCACAGGGGCGCGCGTTATCGGAAGTATTGGCCGATTATCCCGCCGCCTTTCCGATGATGTGCAGTTCGCTGGTGTCTGTCGGCGAACTGACCGGGAAACTGGATGACTGCTGCGCCCGACTGGCAAACTATCAGGAAAACCAGCGCCAGTTGACCGGGAAGGTGATCAAGGCCCTGCGCTATCCGGCCTTTGTAATTACAGTGGGGCTACTGGTCGCCCTGCTGATGTTAACGCTGGTATTACCGGAATTCGCCGGGTTGTACGCCTCATTTGATGCGCCGCTCCCCTGGCTGACCCGTATGATGCTGAGATTATCGGATGCGCTGAGTCGTCACGGTGTGCTGCTCGTCACCCTTCCCGTGGTGATATTACTGGGCTACCGGCAAATACGCCGGCAAAAAGTGGAATGGCAAAAACGGGAGCAACGGCTACTGCTGAAGCTACCGCTGCTATCTACTCTGGTACGAGGCCATTGCCTGAGCCAAATCTTTCATACTCTGGCGATGACGCAGCAGGCGGGATTGACGCTGCCTTCCGGTCTGAGCGCCGCCGCAACGCTGAATAACCCGGTTTATCGGCAATCGCTCGCTGAGATCAAAAGCCGGCTTGAACAGGGCATTCCGCTCGGACAAGCTATCCATGATGATCCGTTGCTCTATCCTGCCCCTTGCCATCAACTCGTGAGTGTCGGGGAAGAAACCGGCGCGCTGGATCAGTTGTTTGCCCGGCTGGCAGGCTGGTATGAGAATCATACCCGGCAATTTGCGGACACACTGACGCAAACGCTGGAACCGCTGTTACTGGTTATTGTCGGCGGGCTGGTGGGAACACTGGTCATCGCCATGTATCTGCCGATTTTCCAGTTAGGGAATGTACTGGCAGGCGCCTGAGCTCGCCAGTACATATCCACGTCACACCTCAAGTTCACGTCATACACTTCACGTTGCCGGCGCGTTGGCTGTCCTGCAACGCGAATAGGTGGGATATATCAGCAGGGGGGTCAGCCGTTAAACACCCGATTTTCCTGCTCGACGACCCGAATGAAGGTCGTGCGCTTGGTCAGCTCCTTCAGGCGTGACGCACCCACGTAAGTACAGGCAGAGCGCAACCCGCCGAGAATATCGCGCACGGTATGTTCTACCGGACCGCGCAATGGCAGACGTACCGTCTTGCCTTCCGCCGCACGGTACTCAGCAACGCCGCCGACATGCCGTTCCATCGCGGAGGTGGAACTCATGCCGTAAAACAGCATCATTTTCCGGCCGTCCTCTTCAATGATATCGCCGCCGCACTCTTCGTGCGCCGCCAGCAAGCCACCCAGCATCACGAAATCGGCGCCGCCGCCAAAGGCTTTGGCCACATCGCCCGGCACGGTACAGCCGCCGTCGCTGACAATCTGCCCCCCCAGACCGTGTGCCGCATCGGCGCATTCGATCACCGCCGACAGTTGCGGATAACCAACGCCGGTTTTCACCCTCGTCGTGCAAACCGAGCCGGGTCCGATCCCCACCTTAATAATATCCGCCCCCGACAATAGCAGCTCTTCCACCATTTCTCCGGTCACCACGTTGCCGGCACAAATCACCTTATCAGGAAAGGCTTCACGCGCTTTCTGCACAAAGTTGACGAAATGCTCCGAATACCCGTTAGCCACATCAATACAGATAAACTTCAGCTCCGGCGATAACGCCAGAATCTGCCGCATGTTCTCGAAATCACCATCAGACGTGCCGCTTGATACCATCACATGACGCAATACGGCAGCGGGTGTACTGTCGACAAACTGTCGCCACTCGGCCACTGAATAGTGCTTGTGCACCGCAGTCAACAACTCAAACGACGCCAGTACCCGCGCCATCTGGAACGTGCCCACCGTGTCCATGTTGGCAGCAATAATGGGTACGCCAGACCAGCCGCAGCCAGCGTGTAGAAAGGTAAACTCACGCGTCAGTTCCACGTCTGCACGGCTTTTCAACGTAGAACGCTTGGGACGGATGAGTACATCTTTAAAACCCAGCTTGATATCTTCTTCAATACGCATGGTGAACAACCTGATGAAGTGAGAATGATGAGTCAGAGAAAGAACCGGTAATAGCACGTCGAACCATAATGATCATACGCCCGAATAATCCGGCGGCAAGACTGCGATTTTCCCTCGATTTGGGCTAGAATCCGGTAAATTTACCCAGCCATTTCCAGTTGATTACCATGGCATACATCGTCGCGCTGACAGGCGGTATAGGCAGCGGAAAAAGTACGGTTGCTCAGGGCTTTGCAGCGCTAGGCGCCACCATCGTCGACGCGGACGTGATCGCCCGTCAGGTGGTTGCTCCTGGGCAGCCCGCTCTGGCAGCGATTGTTGAGTATTTTGGTCGGGAGATATTACAGCCAGACGGCACGCTGAACCGAAACGCCCTGCGAGAACGCATTTTTTCCAACCCGGAGGACAAGCGTTGGCTCAACGCGCTGCTGCATCCGTTGATTCAACAGGAGACCCGGCGTCAGTTAGCGGCCGTTACCACCCCTTATGCGTTATGGGTGGTTCCCTTGTTGGTAGAGAATCGGCTGCAAGGGCAGGCGCAGCGCATTCTGGTGGTGGATGTCCCTCTGGAGACCCAATTGCAACGCACCATGGCACGGGATGGCGTTTCCCGCGCCCAGGCGCAAAACATTCTGGCGTCGCAGGCCAGCCGTGAACAGCGGTTGGCCTGCGCCGATGATATTATCGATAATAATAGCAATCCGAGCGTACTCGCTCCGCGGATTGCCACGCTGCATCAGCATTATCTGACGCTGGCCGCATCCGCAACCGACAGGACGACCCATAATGAGTGACGTTTCCTCAACAGTTCTTTTTGAATATCCGCTGAATGAAAAAATGCGTACCTGGCTACGCCTGGAGTTTTTGCTGCAACAGATGTACGACAATCATGCGTTGAAGGATATTGGCGTTGCCCTGACCTTCTTCCGCGCGGTGGCGGAATTGCTGGATATTCTCGAACGCGGGGACGCCCGCCCTGACCTGCTGAAAGAGCTGGAACGACAGCAACAGAAACTGGCGCAATGGGGCGAATTGCCGGAAGCAGACATTGAGCGCATAACCACACTGCGTCAGAAGCTACGAAACCTGTCGGGTGAACTGATTACCGCTCCACGTATGGGGCAAGGATTACGCGAAGACAAGTTAATCGGCATGGTGCGGCAGCGTCTGAGCCTGCCGGGTGGATGCTGCAGTTTCGACTTGCCCACGCTGCATATCTGGTTGCACCAGTTGCCGGAGCAAAAACAGCGGCAAATCGGCATCTGGCTGGATAGCGTATCGCCACTGAAGCGGTCTCTCGACAGCATACTGGAGCTGATCCGCCATGCGGGCGCCTTCAGGGAACAAATCAGCCTCAACGGTTTCTATCAGGATAATGCAACCGATACCGACCTGCTGCGTTTGCGAATTGCCCTTGAACACCAGATCTATCCACAAATATCTGGTCACAAGACTCGCTACGCCATCCGTTTCCTGCCGCTGGATAGTGATGGACAAACGCCCGCGCGGCTGGCATTTGAACTGGCTTGTTGCTAAGTGAGACCTGTTTTCTGGAGATGAACGTACCGTGGATAACGAAATGACCGTTGTAAATTGCCCTACCTGCGCCAAACCGGTGGAATGGAGCGAAAATAGCCCTTATCGGCCGTTTTGCAGCAAACGTTGTCAGTTGATCGATTTAGGGGAATGGGCCGACGAGGAAAAACGCATTCCCAGCGAGGAAGATGTCTCCGACAGCGACGCCTGGAGCGAAACGCAGCACTAATCCGGTATTCGCTTATCGCCATTTGCTATCGCGATTCATGCCGGCTTCAGGGCATGAATCGCCGGCAATACCGCAATCCTCGGCGGGGATTCAGGCGATGCCCACTTTCAGGCGGCGAATCATCTCGGCGTTGGCGGGCGGAAATTCCTGCTCATCCAGTTCATCAGCGGTTAGCCAGCGCGAAGGTTGGCCTTCACGGCCATACGGCTCGCCGCGCCATTGCTCCACCAGGAAGAAGTGCAGCGTAATCAGGCGTTCGCCCGCCGAAAACGTTTTGCTGTCCAACGGCGTTGGATTGATCACCTCAATCCCCACTTCTTCGTGCAGTTCCCGCACCAGCGCCTGTTCCGGCGTTTCACCTTCTTCGACTTTGCCGCCGGGAAACTCCCATTTACCGGCCATATGCACCCCGGCCGGGCGGCAGGCAATGAAGAACTCTCGCTGCGGATTCCGGATAATCCCCACCGCCACAGATAAAGTTTTTTGCATCATTATCCTTTCAACCAGTGAAAAGGCGGTCAATGACCGCCTTTTATTTGATATATCTTTACGTTATCGGCCTTATTTCTGCAGGCGACCGTGGCACTGCTTGTATTTTTTGCCAGAGCCGCACGGACACGGATCGTTACGACCGATCTTGCGATCGGCATACGGTGAACCCGCTTCATCCTGATGGCTCAATTGCTGCTGACGGGCCAGACGCTCAGCTTCTTCACGGCGCTGCTGTTCCAGCGCTTCGACCTCTTCCGGCATCCGCACCTGAACCTTACTCAGGGTGCTGATCACTTCATACTTGAGGCCTTCCAGCATAGCAGCAAACATTGCGAACGACTCACGCTTGTATTCCTGCTTCGGATCTTTCTGAGCATACCCGCGCAGATGAATCCCCTGACGCAGATAGTCCATCGCCGCCAGATGTTCTTTCCACAGCGAATCCAGCGTTTGCAGCATCACGCCTTTCTCGAAGTTGCGCATAACATCGCTGCCGACCACCTCTTCCTTACGGCCATACAGTTCCACCGCCTGCGCGTAGATACGTTCCCGCAGCGTTTCTTCGTGCAGATCCGGCTCCTTGTCCAGCCATTCGGCGATCGGTAGTTCGAGATCAAAGTCATTTTTCAGGCGCTGCTCCAGCCCCGGAACATCCCACATTTCCTCCAGCGACTGGGGCGGGATATGGGCATCAATGGTGACCTTGAATACGTCTTCACGAATACTGTTGATGGTTTCGCTGATATCAGATGCATCCAGCAGTTCGTTGCGCTGGGTATAGATAGCGCGGCGCTGGTCATTAGCCACATCATCGTACTCAAGCAGTTGCTTACGAATATCGAAGTTGCGGTTTTCCACCTTGCGTTGCGCATTGGCGATCGCCTTAGTCACCCACGGGTGCTCAATCGCTTCGCCTTCTTTCATCCCCAGTTTGCGCATCATGTTGGAAACGCGATCCGACGCAAAAATACGCATCAGCGCATCTTCCATCGACAGGTAGAAACGGGAAGAACCCGCGTCACCCTGACGGCCGGAACGGCCACGCAACTGGTTGTCGATACGGCGGGACTCATGACGTTCGGTGCCGATGATGTGCAGGCCGCCTGCCGCCAGCACGTCATCATGACGCCGCTGCCATTCAGCTTTAATAGCGGCGATTTGGGCTTCGTCCGGATTTTCCTGTTCTGCCACTTCCGCCTGCCAGCTACCGCCCAGCACGATATCGGTACCACGGCCCGCCATGTTGGTGGCGATAGTCACTGCCCCCGAGCGCCCGGCTTGAGCCACGATATCCGCTTCCATCGCATGGAATTTGGCATTCAGCACGTTGTGTTTGATGCCGGCTTTGGTCAGCGCGTGCGATACCACTTCGGATTTTTCGATGGAAATAGTCCCCACCAGCACCGGCTGCCCCTTGGCGGTACGCTCTTTGATATCTTCAATGATGGCGCCGATTTTTTCCTGCTCGGTCATGTACACCAGATCCGGCAGATCTTTACGAATCATTGGGCGGTTGGTCGGCACGACGATAGTATCCAGCTTATAAATCGAGCTGAATTCGAACGCTTCGGTATCTGCCGTACCGGTCATCCCGGCCAGCTTCTCATAAATACGGAAGTAGTTCTGGAAAGTGATCGAGGCCAGCGTCTGGTTCTCGTTGTTGATCTTGACGTTTTCCTTGGCTTCCACCGCCTGATGCAGGCCATCGGACCAGCGACGCCCCTGCATGGTACGGCCGGTATGTTCGTCAACGATAATGACTTCGTCGTCTTTCACAATGTAGTCGACGTCGCGGGTAAACAGCACATGAGCGCGCAGCGCCGCCGTCACGTGGTGCATCAGCATGATGTTGGCCGGCGAATACAGCGACTCGCCTTCTTCCATGATGCCGCCTTTCACCAGCAACTCTTCGATTTTGACCAGACCGCGTTCGGTCAGGTTGACCTGACGGGCTTTCTCATCCACCGAGAAATGGCCTTCGCCTTGGAAAGTGTCGGAATCCTCTTTCTCCTGACGGATCAGGTGCGGGATGATTTTGTTCACCCGCATATACAGTTCGGAGCTGTCTTCTGCCGGACCAGAGATGATCAGCGGGGTACGCGCTTCATCGATCAGGATGGAGTCCACTTCGTCCACCAGCGCGTAATACAGTTCACGCTGCACGCGCTCTTCCGGGCTGAACGCCATGTTGTCGCGCAGGTAGTCGAAACCGTATTCGTTGTTAGTACCGTAGGTAATATCGGCAGCGTAGGCCTCGCGTTTGGCCGGCGCCGGCATCCCCGGCAGGTTGATGCCGACGGACAGCCCCAGGAATTCAAACAGCGGGCGGTTATTTTCGGCGTCACGCTGGGCCAGATAGTCGTTGACGGTCACCACATGTACGCCACGGCCGGTCAGCGCATTGAGGTACGCCGGCAGGGTTGCGGTCAGGGTTTTACCTTCACCGGTACGCATTTCCGCGATGCAGCGCTCGTTCAGCACCATACCGCCGATCAGCTGTACGTCGAAGTGACGCATGCCAAAAACACGCTTACTGGCTTCGCGCACCACCGCGAAAGCTTCCGGCAGCAACGATTCGAGGGTTTCGCCCTTCTTGATACGGTCACGAAATACCTGAGTTTTCGCCTTCAGCTCATCATCAGAGAGCGTCTCCATGTCCGGTTCGAGGCGATTGATCACATCCACAATTTTGCGCATACGGCGCAACGCACGGTCATTACGGCTACCGAAAACTTTGGTCAATAACTTGATTAACATAGTAATTTTAATCTCAACAATGCCAGTCCATCGATGCTGGCACGACATCAGAAAAGGAATCTACGGCTACTTGCCATAGTGCAGCACACTATCGAAGTCAGGCGCGCGGCCCGGCGCGAATGCCCTGAACCTGCGCCAGCCACAGGCCGGCATGATGGGAAGGTGAAAAACGAGTCGGCGCCAGAACGGCGCTGGCAGCAGCGTGCGGTGTCGCCTCGCGCGTCAGCAGCGCATTCAGCGTTTCCAGCAATACCTGATGATGTAACCGGGAAGCCTCTGCCGCCTCAACCACGGTAACGGGTGGAGTAAAAGCAAACGACAGGTGACGAATCACCGTGCGGATGGCATGCTGATGCCAGAAATCATTACTGAATAGCGAACGGCGACGGGAATCTTTTAAAGCCGCCAGATCGGTGAGATTGAAATAAGATACGTTCGGACGACTGATCGCCGATGCGGAATTGGGTGCGGTAGACGCATCGCGTGATTCGGTGAAGTTGGCGGGCAGGCCGAGCGTCGCCGCGACCATGCCCAGCAGCAGGTGAGGCCAGAAATAACGTCTGCCAAATTGTCGCCAACGATTTAAAATACCAATCACAAGTTTCTTTCCGTCGGAGCCTGCGTTATGCGTGATAACCGTCCACAATCACTGGAGTCATTTTTCGATGGCGCATCGCAAACCGGGTCAGGCCCGCTGCATGATATTCAACAACGTGCGCTCGCACTGCTGAAACTCAATCGTGCGGTGCACGCTCTGTTGCCAACAGCGCTGCGTTCGTATTGCCGAGTGGCCAACTATCGTCATGGTCTGCTGGTGCTGGAAACCGCCAGCGCCAACTGGCTGATGCGGCTACGTTATGAACAACCAGCCCTGCTTTCCGCTCTGCGCGCACAAATACTACCATCATTGGCGGCAATCGACATCAGGATTAATCCAGCGCTGGCCGCAAAAATGCATGAAAACGAGAAAACCCATACCATTGTGCCGACAGACGAAACCGCGGTGGCAACCACACGAATTCTCAGTGCGCAGAGTGCGGAAATATTGAAGGGGCTGGCGGAGCAAAGTCCGGAACGACTGCAGAAAATATTAAAACGACTGGCTTCGCTGGCCGGAGAGAATACCAGCGAAAACCAGTCGTCATGATGTCATGTATGGCGGCTCAGGCCAGAACGGTAGACGGTGCCTTGAAAGCCAGCGGCATTTCCGCTTCATCTTCAAAGGTCACGAATTCCCACGCTTCCTGTTTAGCCAGCACAGCCTGCAGCAGTTTGTTGTTCAACGCATGGCCGGATTTGAACGCCGTGAACGCACCGATGATGTTGTGACCGCACATGAACAGGTCGCCAATCGCGTCCAGCATTTTGTGGCGCACGAACTCATCGTCAAAGCGCAGACCATCTTCGTTCAGCACACGGTAATCATCCACCACGATCGCACTATCGAGACTGCCGCCCAGGCACAAACCACGGGACTGCAGATACTCGATATCGCGCATAAAACCAAAGGTACGCGCGCGGCTGATCTGGCGAACAAACGCATCAGCGGAGAAATCCAGCTTGAAGCGCTGTGAACCGGCATCAATCACCGGGTGATTGAAGTCGATGGTGAAATCGAGGCTAAAACCGTTAAACGGCTTCAATTCTGCCCATTTGTCACCGTCTTCTACGCGTACAGGCTGTTTGATACGAACAAACTTCTTGGCACAGTTCAGTTCTTCGATACCAGCATCCAGCAGCAGGTAGACAAACGGACTGGCGCTACCGTCCATGATCGGAATTTCAGGTGCATCTACTTCAACAACAATGTTGTCGATGCCTAATCCCGCCAAAGCCGCATTCAGATGCTCCACCGTCGAAATGCGCACGTCATGCTCATTAACCAGGCAAGTACAGAGCATGGTATCACGCACGGATTTGGCATCAGCCGGAAAATCAACCGGTGGATTCAAGTCAGTACGACGATAGATGACCCCGGTATTTGCCGGTGCAGGACGCATAGTCAGGGTGACTTTCTTGCCGGTATGAAGACCGACCCCTGTCGCCTGTACGATACGTTTTAATGTACGTTGTTTGATCATCGTATTATCTCACATTCATCTGAACCTACGACCTTAGCTTACACTAAGGCCGGCGGCACAGTTTAGCACAAAGAGCGGAGATTCCAACCTGACCTTAGTCAGCCTGCTTACGCAGGAAAGCAGGAATATCGAGATAGTCCGGCTCTTTATTGGTCTGTACGCTCTGGTCGTTCACCACTTTGGCCGCAGGTTTTTCCTGCGTCAGCGGCGCCATGCCATGTTGCTGATAGCGGTGGTCCATAACCGGCTGGCTGCTTTGCTTGTTGGTAACCAGCGTAATTTCCGGACGTTTGTCCATGCCGATGCCGGTGGCGACCACGGTCACCCGCAGTTCGTCGTTCATATCCGGATCCAGCGACGTACCAATCACTACCGTCGCATTATCGGATGCAAACGCGCGAATGGTATTACCAACAGTCTCAAATTCATCCAGACGCAGATCGAAACCGGCCGTAATGTTAACCAGCACGCCGCGCGCGCCGGAAAGGTCGATATCTTCCAGCAGCGGACTGGAGATAGCCATTTCCGCCGCTTCTTCCGCACGGTCTTCACCGCGAGCCACGCCGGAGCCCATCATGGCGTACCCCATTTCGGACATCACGGTGCGCACGTCGGCAAAGTCTACGTTCATAAGGCCCGGGCGGGTAATCAGCTCGGCAATACCCTGTACCGCGCCTTTCAACACGTCGTTAGCCGCGCCGAACGCGTCCAGCAGAGAGATGCCGCGCCCCAGCACTTTCAACAGTTTGTCGTTGGGGATAGTAATCAGCGAATCGACGTGCTTGGACAGCTCCGCGATACCCTGTTCGGCAAACGCCATGCGTTTTTTGCCTTCAAAATTGAACGGCTTGGTCACCACCGCAACGGTGAGGATGCCCAGATCCTTGGCGACTTCCGCCACCACCGGCGCAGCGCCGGTACCGGTGCCGCCGCCCATGCCAGCTGCGATGAACACCATGTCCGCACCTTCCAGCGCAGAACGCAGCGCTTCACGGTCTTCCTCGGCGGAATTGCGGCCCACTTCCGGGTTAGCGCCCGCGCCCAAACCTTTGGTAATACCGCTACCGATCTGGATGGTCTGGCCGACCGCCGTTTTGCGCAGTGCCTGAGCATCGGTGTTAACCGCAAAGAATTCAACACCTTCGATGCGTTCACGCACCATGTGTTCGACGGCGTTGCCGCCGCCACCACCGACGCCGATGACTTTAATCACCGCGTCGTTGGTTAACTCCATTGGTTCAAACATAGTTTCTCTCCGTCTTGTGCCTGTGGTACTTCAAGATCAAAAAAGTCGTGCTAAATGATCTCTTTTGATAACCGTCAAAATTCTTTTCTCAGCCAGCTGTTCAGGCGTTTAAACCAGTTGCTGACCGAGGCGCGTTTCTCAACCTCGTGTTCGCCACTCAGATGAGACTCTTTGCCGTAATGCAGCAGCCCCACCGCTGTCGAGTAATAGGGCTCCTGCGCATAATCCGTTAACCCGGTGATATTCAACGGCTGGCCGATGCGCACCTGCGTGTGGAACACGCGCTGCGCGCAGGCAGCCAGACCGTCAATCTGCGCCGCACCGCCGGTCAGCACGATGCCGGCCGCCAGATGATGCTTCACGCCCTGCTGGCGCAGTTGTTCCTGCAACTGCAACAGCTCGTCATTCACCAGATTCAATAACTCGGTATAGCGAGGCTCAATCACCTCCGCCAATGTCTGACGCTGCAGACTACGCGGCGGACGACCGCCGACGCTCGGTACTTCCACGGTTTCATCTTTGCTGACGATGGAACCGAGCGCGCAACCGTAACGCACCTTGATCGCTTCCGCATCCGTGGGCGGCGTGCCAAACGCATAGGCTATATCGCTGGTGACTACGTTACCAGCATAAGGAATCACTTTTGTGTGACGCAGCGCGCCGCCGGTATACACCGCCATATCCATGGTGCCGCCGCCGATATCCACTACGCACACGCCCAGTTCGCGCTCGTCTTCGGTCAGCACCGCATAACTGGATGCCAACCCGGCGAAAATCAGTTGATCCACCTTCAGACCGCACCGCTCCACCGCTTTAACAATGTTCTTCGCCATGTCGTTATGACAGGTGATCAGGTGCACCTTGGCCTGCATCCGTACGCCAGACAGCCCAACCGGGTTTTTAATCCCTTCCTGATAATCAATGGCGTATTCCTGCGGGATCACATGCAAAATACGGTGCTCGTCACGGACCCGGACAGACTTGGCCGTATGCACCACGCTTTCCACATCATCCTGCGTCACTTCTTCTTCAGAGATAGGCACCATGCCGATCTCGTTCTGGCAACTGATGTGCTTACCGGACAACGCCAGATACACGGATGAAATCTGGCAATCAGCCATCAGCTCGGCCTGATCGATGGCGCGCTGTACGCACTTGACCACCGATTCCAGATCGTTAACGCCGCCTTTATCCATGCCCCGTGACGGGCAGCTTCCCACACCGATGATATTGATCATGCCGTCTGGCAGAACTTCACCTACCAGCGCAGCCACTTTTGCTGTACCGATTTCCAGCCCAACTACCAGTTTTCTGTCCGTCGACTTGATCATTGCTGTTTAGCCTGTGCCTGATTTTGTTGCTGATTACCGTTCTTTTGCTGATCAATGTCTTTTTGCTGATCAATAAATGCCGGGCTCCAACCTACCGCCGCGCCGGTGTCATAGCGCAAATCCACGTAGTTAACCCGCTTGTTTTCATTCTGGGCCTGCCGCTGCAGCAACGGATAGATCTCCAGAAAACGCGCCAGACGCCGACTTCGGTCATCGCGCCCCAGATCGAGGCGGATATCGTCGTCCAGTCCAACCTGCCATGAATGGCGCGCAGTCATCGCCACCATTTTCACCGTGAACTTACCTGCCGCCAGTATCTGGTTCATCTCGCGATACCCCTCCAGCACGTCCTCTTCACCGCCCTCCGGACCGTACAGCATCGGCATTTTTTTATTGCCGATGCGCTCAGCCGGCACGCTGAAGGCGTTACCCTCGCTGTCAACCATAAGCTGGTCATTCCAGCGCGCAAACGGAACGTATTCAACCAGATGAATCTTTAATTCGTCCGGCCACTGCTTACGTACGCTGGCCTGTTTAATCCAGGGCAAGCGCTCGATCTGCTGCTGGATAACATTCACATCCTGCGTCATGAACGTTCCCGGCGAACCCAGCGACAAAATCGCCTGGCGGATGTCGTCATTGGTGGTGTAGTGCCGCTCGCCGGTCACCACCAGCCTGGACAGCGGCAGACGGCTGGCATCTTTCATCCAGCCCAGCACCATCCAGCTTCCCCACAAAATGGTGCCGGCCACCATCAGCAGGAAAATAATCCCCGCCAGTTGACCGCCATTACTGCGTCGTGCGCCCTTTTCCTGCTCACGTCCGCGTGTATTCAACGCCGCCTGCGACATACTAATCAGCCAACTCCACAACGGATACGCGGCGGTAACCGTTGTCTGCCATGACTGGGCACGAAACGTCGGCGCACCGAACCGCAGCCGGCCATCGGCCGGTTTCGCTGTGGCCAGCGTGGGTACGTTGCATCACTACCATCACGTGCTCAGTCATCCTGTTCTCAGTCTTTGGTCTTCGCCTGCAGACGGTTTTCCGCCAGCCGACGCGCCAGTTTGCCAATGTTGCCGGCGCCCTGAACCAGCACCAGATCATCGCCCTGCAGCGCCTGCGCCAGCAGTTCAGGCAGCGTCTCCACATCCGGCACCATGATCGGGTCGATTTTGCCGCGCCCGCGAATGGTACGGCACAGCGACCGGCTGTCCGCCCCCGGAATCGGCGCTTCCCCAGCCGAATACACGTCCAGCATCAGTAGCACATCCACCTGGGACAGCACGTGCGCGAAGTCATCGTACAGATCCCGCGTGCGGGTATAGCGATGCGGCTGAAAAATCATCACCAGGCGTTTATCCGGCCAGCCGGCGCGCGCCGCCTTGATGGTGGCGTCCACTTCCGTCGGGTGATGCCCGTAATCGTCCACCAGCATGGCGCTGCCGCTTTTGCCGTTAACCGGCTGCAACGGGAATTCGCCCAGAAAATCAAACCGACGTCCCGTCCCCTGAAAGCGCGCCAGTGCTCGCAGAATCGCATCGTCGTCAATGCCTTGTTCCGTCGCCACCGCTACCGCCGCCGCCGCATTCAGCGCGTTATGACGGCCCGGCGCGTTCAGCGTCACATTCAGCAGCGGTTTGCCCTGACGCGCCAGTGTAAATAGCCCCTGCGCCCCGACCTGACGGTAGTCAGCCAGCCGAACATCCGCATCGTCGCTGAAACCATACGTGGTGATATGGCGCCCTACTTTCGGCAACAGCTCCCGAATCACCGCATCATCCAGACACATCACCGCATGACCGTAAAACGGCAGGTTGTGCAGGAAGTTGATGAACGTCTGTTTGAGGTTCTCAAAATCGCCCTGATACGTATCCATATGGTCGGCTTCGATGTTGGTCACAATCGCCACCATCGGCTGCAAATGCAGGAACGATGCATCGCTCTCGTCCGCTTCCGCAATCAGGTAACGGCTCGACCCCAACCGGGCGTGCGTTCCCGCAGCTTTGACCAGCCCGCCGTTGACGAACGTCGGGTCCAGCCCCGCTTCCGCGTAAATGCTGGTCACCATCGCGGTGGTCGTGGTTTTGCCATGCGTCCCGGCGACGGCGATGCCATGACGAAAGCGCATCAATTCTGCCAGCATCTCTGCCCGGCGAATCACCGGAATACGGGCCTCATGCGCCGCGATAATCTCCGGGTTGTCCGCCGAAATGGCGCTGGACACCACCACCACGCTCGCTTCGTTCACATTTTCCGGGCGATGATGGAAATAAATCCGTGCGCCCAAATCGGTCAATTGCTGCGTCACAGCGTTGGGCGCCAGATCAGAACCGCTGATCTGATAGCCTTCGTTAGCCAGGACTTCGGCGATACCGCCCATGCCGGCACCACCGATGCCAACAAAATGGATGTGCCGGACGCGGTGCATCTCAGGCACGATTGAACGCAGTTTCGCCAATTCTTGAGTATTCACTATCTTCTATCGCAACCTACATCAACGCCGGCAATTGCCGGCCATTATCATTAATTCCGGACAGCGTGAACCGCCCGCTGCATCGCCGCTGCCGCCACTTCGGCCGCCACCCGTTCCGTCGCATCGGGAATCGCCACGGTTCGGGCTTTTTGCGCCATATCGCGTAACGTGGCGCGATCCCAGGCCGCCAGCACCTCGCTGATCGTATCCACGCTGAGATCGGCCTGTTCGATAATCTTTGCCGCGCCCGCACGCTCCAGCGGCAACGCATTCCAGTACTGCTGCCGATCCTTATGCTGGAACGGCACAAACAACGCCGGCAACCCGGCTGCGGCAATCTCGCTGACCGTTAGCGCGCCGGAGCGGCACACCACCACATCGGCCCAGGCATACGCCGCCGCCATGTCGTCGATAAACTCGGTAATCCGGTGCTGCGGCTGACCGGCCTGCGCATAGGCAGCCTGTACTTCTGCCTGAGCCCCTTTGCCGGTCTGGTGCCAGATGGTAACGGCGTCATGCAACCGCGCCGCCACGCCGGGCAGGGTTTGATTCAGCACCCGCGCGCCCTGACTTCCGCCAACCACCAGCACCCGCACCGGGCCGCTACGGTCAGCCAGCCGCTCTGTCGGCGACGGCAGCGCCAGCACATCGGTGCGCACCGGATTTCCCACCACATCCGCGTGGGGAAACGCGCCCGGGAACGCTTGTAATACTTTTTTGGCGATGCGCGATAACCAGCGGTTGGTCAACCCGGCAATACCGTTTTGCTCGTGCAAAACCACCGGGATACCACACAACCAGGCCGCCAGACCGCCGGGGCCGGACACATAGCCGCCCATTCCCAGCACAACGTCCGGCTGATAGCGGCGCATAATCGCCTGCGCCTGCCGCACCGCCCGGAAGATACGCACCGGCGCCAGTAACAATGCGGTCAATCCTTTGCCGCGCAGACCGGAAATACGGATAAAGTCGATGTCGATACCGTGTTTCGGCACCAGATCCGCTTCCATTCTGTCGGCCGTGCCCAGCCAGCGCACCTGCCAGCCTTGCGCCATCAAGTGATGCGCCACCGCCAGACCGGGAAACACATGCCCGCCGGTACCGCCAGCCATCACCATCAAACGCTTGCCTTCGCCACTCATCGGGCACCCCTCGTAAACGCCTGCGCTTTGGTCAGGCGCGTTTCATAATCAATTCGCAACAACAACACGATAGCCGTCGACATAATCAGCAGACTGGAACCACCGTAACTGATCAGCGGCAACGTCAGCCCTTTGGTCGGCAACATGCCCGCGGCCGCGCCGACATTCACCAGCGTCTGAAAACTGAACCAGATACCGATGGAGCAGGCCAGAAAGCCCGAAAAACGCTGATCGATTTCCAGCGCCCGCCGCCCGATCGACATCGCCCGAAAAGCGACGAAGAATATCATTAACAACGCTAAAACCACACCGATATAGCCCAGTTCCTCCCCCAGGATGGAGAAAATGAAGTCGGTATGCGCTTCCGGCAGATATTCCAGTTTCTGGATAGAATTACCGAGCCCTTGCCCCCACAGTTCGCCACGGCCAAACGCCATTAACGACTGGGTCAACTGATAGCCGCTGCCGAACGGGTCGTCCCACGGATTCCAGAACGAGGTCACGCGGCGCACGCGGTACGGTTCCGCGATAATCAACAGCGCGACGGCGAAGATGCCACAGCCGATGATCGCCAGGAACTGCCACAGTTTGGCTCCGGCCAGAAACAACATCGCCAGCGTGGTGATGAACAGCACCACCACCGTGCCGAGGTCCGGCTGAGCCAGCAGCAGTACCGCCAGCACCACCATCACGCCCATCGGCTTGCAAAAGCCCCAGAAATTGTTCCGCACTTCATCAACTTTGCGCACCATGTAGCTGGAGAGGTAACAGAACAACGACAGCTTCGATAACTCTGCCGGCTGGATACGCAGCGGGCCGAGAGAAATCCAGCGTGACGCCCCGTTAACCGAGCTGCCCACCGCCAGCACGATCAGCAGCATCACCAGCGACGCCAGCAGCAATACCACGCTGTAACGCTGCCAGACCTCCATCGGCACTCGCATGGTGACCAGCGACAGACCGAACGCCAGCCCCAGATACAGCGCATCGCGCTTGGCGAACAGAAACGGATCGCTGGCCAGCCGCTGCCCGACCGGCATCGACGCCGAGGTCACCATCACAAAGCCGATCACCGCCAGCCCCAGGGTCAACCACAGCAGCGTCCGGTCGTACAGCACGGTGCTGAGGTTGTCGCTTTCACGCGTCCCCATCACCCAGCTTTTCAGACGTTCGACCATGCCGGCCCCGATAAAGCGCATTATCCCAGCTCCTCCGCCAAACGGGCGAACTCATCGCCGCGCTGTTCGAAACTGCGGAACTGATCGAGACTGGCGCAGGCCGGCGACAGCAGCACCATGTCTCCCGGCTGGGTGCGGCTGGCGATAAGGCGCATCGCCTGCTCCATGGTTTCGGTCTTTTCGGCGATTTCCGGGCGCAGCGCCGCCAGTTGCCCACCATCACGGCCAAAGCAGTACAGTCGGATACGGTCGCCTTGCAGGTAACGCAGCAACGGAGAGAAATCCGCCGATTTGCCGTCGCCGCCCAGCAGCAAATGCAGCGTGCCATCGACATGCAGCCCGCTCAGCGCCGCCTCGGTACTGCCGACGTTAGTAGCCTTGGAATCATTGACCCAGCGCACGTCATGACGCGCCAGCGCCAGTTGGAAACGGTGCGGCAGGCCGGTAAAAGAGGTCAGCGCGATCAGGGCCGACGAGCGGGGAATACCCACAGCGTCCGCCAGCGCCAGCGCTGCCAGCGCATTGGTGTAGTTGTGCTGACCGACCAGTTTGATTTCGCGGGTATTCAACACCCGCTCACCTTTCACCCGCAGCCAGGTTTCGCCCTGCTGCCGGTTCAGGTGGTAATCGCCCACATCCACGCCGAAACTCAGGCAGCGCGCGTCGGCGCCGCGCACCGGCATGGTCAGGGCGTCGTCCGCGTTCACAATGCAAACTTTGGCGTTTTCATAAATACGCAATTTAGCGGCGCGGTACTGCTGTAATCCCAACGGATAGCGGTTGGTGTGATCCTCGGTCACATTGAGGATCGTAGCCGCGACAGCGTGCAGGCTGTAGGTGGTTTCCAGCTGGAAGCTTGATAACTCCAGCACATACAGCTGGCTTTCCTGCTTGAGCAGCTCCAGCGCCGGAACGCCGATGTTGCCGCCCACGCCGACGGCCCAACCGGCCGCGTGCGCCATTTCACCCACCAGCGTGGTAACGGTGCTTTTGCCGTTGGAACCGGTAATGGCGACGATCGGCGCCTGCGCTTCACGGCAAAACAATTCGATATCGCCGACAATCTCGATGCCGGCTTCCGCCGCTTCGCACAGGATCGGCGTCGCCAGCGCGATACCCGGACTGGCGACGATCAGATCGGCGGACAGCAGCCATTCATCATTGAGGCTGCCCAGATGACGCTCAACGGACTCAGGCAGTTTATCCAGGCCCGGCGGACTGATACGGGTATCCACCACGCGCGGCACCACCCCGCGTGCAAGGAAAAAATCAACACAGGAGAGCCCTGTCAGCCCTAACCCGATAATGACAACCTTTCTACCCTGATAGTCCATTTTTTACCGTACCTTGAGCGTTACCAGGCCGATGAGCATCAGCATCAGCGAAATAATCCAGAACCGCACAATCACCCGCGGCTCCGGCCACCCCTTAAGTTCGTAGTGGTGGTGGATCGGCGCCATACGGAAAATCCGCTGGCCGCGCAGCTTGAAGGAACCCACCTGCAAAATGACGGACAGGGTTTCCACCACAAACACCCCGCCCATGATCACCAGCAAAAACTCCTGACGCAGCAGCACCGCAATGGTGCCTAGCGCGCCGCCCAGCGCCAGCGAGCCGACATCGCCCATGAATACCTGCGCCGGATAGGTGTTGAACCACAAAAATCCGAGGCCGGCGCCGACAATCGCGGTACACACCACCACCAGCTCGCTGGCATGCCGGATATACGGAATGTGCAGGTAGCTGGCGAAATTCATGTTGCCGGTCGCCCAGGCCACCAGCGCAAAGCCAACCGCCACAAACACCGTCGGCATGATGGCCAGCCCGTCCAAGCCATCGGTAAGGTTGACGGCGTTGCTGGTGCCGACAATCACGAAGTAGGCCAGCACGATGTACATCACGCCCAGTTGCGGCATCACGTCTTTGAAGAACGGCACCACCAGCTGCGTCGCCGGCGTATCCTTGCCAATCGCGTACATGGAAAACGCGACCACCAACGCCAGCACCGACTGCCAGAAGTACTTCCAGCGGGCAATCAACCCACGGGTGTCTTTACGCACCACCTTGCGGTAGTCATCCACAAATCCGACGGCGCCGTAACCCACCAGCACCAGCAGCACGCACCAGACATACGGGTTAGCCAGGTTGACCCACAACAGCACCGAAATAATGATCGACGCCAGAATCATCACCCCGCCCATGGTCGGCGTGCCGCGCTTGCTGAAATGGGACTCCGGCCCTTCGTTACGCACCACCTGACCGATTTGCAGGCGTTGCAGCCAGGCGATCAGATGCGGCCCCATCCACAGGGAAATGATTAACGCCGTCAGCAGGCTGACAATGGCCCGGAACGTCAAATACGAAAAGACGTTAAAGCCGGAATAAAACTTGACCAGATGCTCGGCCAGCCAAACTAACATGTGGCATTCTCCTGTAATGCGTGTACTACCTGTTCCATCGCAGCGCTGCGTGAACCTTTAATTAAAACGGTAATGGTATTGTGCTGCGCCACCAGCGCCCGCAAACGGGCGATCAACGCAGTTTTATTGTCAAAATGCTCACCTGTGCCGCTGGCGTCGCCGATAAGCGCGCTCAGCACACCCACGCTCAATACCTTGTCAATGTTTGCCTTGCGGGCCGCTTCGCCCACCTGGCGATGACACGCCTGCGCGTCCTGGCCCAGTTCGGCCATATCGCCGACCACCATCACCCGGTAGCCCGGCATCTCCGCCAGCACCTGCGTCGCCGCGGTCATCGAACCGACGTTGGCGTTGTAACTGTCGTCCAGCAGTAATTTTCCCGGTGCCAGCGCAATCGGGAACAACCGCCCCGGCACAGCCTGCAATTGCGCCAGTCCAGCCTTCACCGCGTCCAGCGACGCACCTACTGCCAGCGACAGCGCCGCCGCCGCCAGCGCGTTGGCGATGTTATGGCGCCCCGGCAGCGGCAAGGTCACCGCAATATCGCCTGCCGGCGTATGCAACACGAAATCGGTCCCGCGTTCGCTGATACCGACATCGCTGGCGTAAAAATCGACGCCTGCGCGCGCCTGCGGTGAAAAGCGCCAGCGGGTTTTCCCCGCCAGCGCATCGTGCCAGCGCGCCTCATCGTGGCTGTCGGCATTGAGGATCGCTACGCCCTGCGCCGGCAAACCGCTAAAAATCTCGCCTTTGGCCTGCGCTACGCCTTCGAGCGAACCAAATCCTTCCAAATGCGCGGCGGCCAGGTTATTTACCAGCGCCGCTTCCGGACGCACCATCGCCGTGGTGTAAGCAATCTCGCCGATATGGTTGGCGCCCAGCTCAATCACCGCGTAGTCATGCTCGGGCATCAAACGGAACAGCGTCAGCGGCACGCCGATATCGTTGTTGAAATTACCGGCGGTATACAGCACATTGCCGCACTGGCGCAAAATCGCAGCGGTCATTTCCTTGACGGAGGTTTTTCCCGACGAACCGGTCAGCGCCACGACGCGCGCCCGGCTTTGCTGCCGCACCCAGCCCGCCATCGTACCCAGCGCCAGGCGCGTATCATCCACCACCAATTGCGGCACATCTATTGGTAAGTGCTTACTCACCAATAATGCGGCCGCCCCATCATTAACGGCATCCGCCGCATAATCATGAGCGTCAAATTTTTCCCCGCGCAACGCGACGAACAGACAACCGGTGGTGAGCTTACGAGTATCCGTGGACACTTCGCTGATAGTCAGGTCTTCCCCTACCAGGCGAGCGCCCAGTACATCAGCCAACTGCCGCAACGAGACGCTGATCATACGATAACCCCCAGCAGACGCGCGACAGTAATGCGATCCGAATAATCCAACCGCTCGTTTCCTACCAACTGATAGTCTTCGTGCCCTTTGCCGGCGACCAGCACCACATCATCGGCGGCAGCCTGCATTACCGCGCTGGTGACGGCTTCCGCCCGGCCGGCGATCGCCTGCACCCGGCCCGCATCCAGCAATCCGCTCAGGATATCGGCCACAATCGCCTGCGGGTCTTCACTGCGCGGGTTATCGTCGGTAACGATCACCCTATCCGCCAGTTGTTCCGCAATCGCCCCCATTAGTGGGCGCTTACCTCTGTCGCGATCGCCGCCGCAGCCGAATACGCACCACAGCACGCCCCGGCAGTGCAAACGCGCCGCCGCCAGCGCTTTTTCCAGCGCGTCCGGGGTATGGGCGTAATCCACCACTACCGTCGGCCGGCCGCTGGCAAGAAAAACTTCCATTCTACCGCAGACCGGCTGCAGCGCAGAACCGGTCTTCACCAGCTGCTCCAGCGAATAACCCAGCGACAGCAGCGTCGCCAGCGCCAGCAACAGGTTACTGACATTGAACGCGCCCATCAGACGGCTATTGATCTCGCCAGCGCCCCAACTGGAGTCGAACTGCACGGTGAAACCGCTGTCGTGATAATCGATATGGGTGGCTTTCAGCCAATGCGCCCGACCGGCGTCGATCTCGCCCGCCACGCTCACCGCGACAGCGTCCGGCAGGCGCTGCAACCAACGACGGCCAACCTCGTCATCGGCGTTAATGATTTTCTGCCCGACCTGATGCTCGGCGAACAACCGCCATTTGGCGGCTTCGTAATTCGTCATATCGCCGTGATAATCAAGATGGTCGCGGCTCAGGTTGGTAAACACCGCGGCGGCGAACGACAGCGCCTCCACCCGGTGCTGTACCAGCCCATGCGAAGACACTTCCATGGCGGCGAAATCCGCCCCTTGCTCCACCAGTTGGCTCAGAATCTGTTGCACATCCACCGCCGAACCGGTGGTGTTTTCCGACGGCGCCACATGCCCCAGCAAGCCGTTGCCGACCGTGCCCATCACCGCGCTGGTTTTGCCCAGCGCCTGACTCCACTGCGCCAGCAACTGGGTGGTAGTGGTCTTACCGTTGGTGCCGGTGACGCCGATCAGTTGCAGCGAGGCCGATGGCTGGCGGTAAAAACGCCCTGCCAGCGCGGATAAACGCTGATTCAGGTTTTCAAGATAAATCACCGGCACGCCGTGCATTTCAGTCAGGGTGCCATCGGGCGTGGCCTCATCCGCCTGCGCGACAACCGCCGCGACGCCCTGCGCAATAGCCTGCGGAATATAGTGCCGCCCATCCGTCTTGTGGCCGACTACCGCCACAAACAGATCCCCGGCAGCCGCCACGCGGCTGTCTAATGTCATTTCCCGCAGCGCGCGCTCCGGGGCATCGGTCACCCACGGAGCCAGGACATCGCGCAAGTTACGATCTGTCACCTGAACCCTCTTTTCTGTTGATTACAAACTCACTTTTTTCACCCGTCGGCAACGCATCCGGTTCGATATTCATGGTGCGCAGTACGCCACCCATGATCGCCCCGAACACCGGCGCCGACACCGCGCCGCCATAGTATTTCCCCGCCTGCGGGTCGTTAATGACCACTACCAGCGCAAAGCGCGGGTTACTGGCCGGCGCCACCCCGGCGGTATAGGCGATGTATTTGTTGATGTACTTGCCATCCGGGCCGACCTTCTTCGCCGTACCGGTTTTAATCGCGATGCGGTAGCCTTTCACCGCTGCTTTAGTGCCGCCGCCGCCGGGCAACGCCACGCTCTCCATCATGTGCACCACGGTGCGGACAATCTGTTCGGAAAACACGCGCTCGCCCGGTACCGGCGGGTCGACTTTAGTGATGGAAAGCGGACGGTAAATACCAAAGCTGCCGATAGTGGCGTAGACACGCGCCAGTTGCAGCGGGGTCACCATCAGGCCGTAGCCAAACGAAAACGTGGCGCGCTCGATATCCGACCAGCGCTGGCGATTCGGGTACAGACCCAAACTCTCTCCCACCAGCCCCAGATTGGTGGCTTTGCCCAGACCAAATCGGGAGTAAGTGTCCACCAACGCGGAAGCCGGCATCGCCAGCGCCAGATGCGATACGCCAACGTTACTGGACTTTTGCAGCACGCCGGTCAGGGTCAGTTCGCTATAACGCGCCACATCCTTGATTTCATGACCGTTGATGTAATACGGCAACGTGTTGAGCACCGCATTTTCCTTAACCACGTTGCGCTGTAGCGCCGTCATCACCACCATCGGTTTCACGGTCGAACCGGGTTCGAAAATATCGGTAATGGCGCGGTTGCGGATCACGTCGGTCGGCGTGCCGGTCAGGTTGTTCGGGTTGTAGGAGGGACTGTTGGCCATCGCCAGCACTTCACCGGTGTTGACATCCACCAGCACCGCGGTGCCCGACTCGGCTTTGTTGAACGCCACCGCGTTGTTCAGCTCGCGGTACACCAGCGCCTGCAGGCGTTCGTCGATACTGAGCATCAGGTTGTGCGCCGCCTGACTGTCTACCGAGGATATGTCTTCGATGACCCGCCCAAAGCGGTCTTTGCGCACGGTACGCTCGCCGGGGCGGCCGGTCAGCCAGCGATCGAAGCTCTTCTCGATGCCTTCAATTCCCTGACCGTCGATATTGGTAAGACCAATCAGATGCGACGTCACCTGACCGGAAGGATAATAACGGCGGGATTCCTGCCGCAGATTGATGCCCGGCAGTTTCAGTTTGTGGATGTACTCACCGACCGCCGGGTTCACCTGGCGGGCGAGATAGACAAAGCGGCCGTTCGGGTTGGCGTTCACCTTAGAGGCGATTTGGTCCAGCGGGATTCCCAGCGCGTCCGCCAGCGCCTTCCAGCGGGTATCCAGTGAAATACCGCCATGATCGTTGAGATCTTTCGGGTCGGCCCAGACAGCGTTAACCGGCACGCTAACCGCCAGCGGACGACCGGCGCGATCGCTGATCATACCGCGCGCGGTCGGAATCTCCTGCACGCGCAGGGAGCGCATGTCGCCTTCACGCACCAGCTTGTCGGGCGCGATCACCTGCAGATACGCCGCCCGCAACATCAACCCCACCATGCACAGCAGAATACCGCCGCAAAGCAACGCAAAACGCCAGCTGACAAAGCTGGCATGTTCTTCCTGACGCTTCAATTTTCCCGGTCGCGCTGCTTTCATAATTTAGGCGATACCTGTCAGCTCATTGTTGTTTAACCACAATATTTTCCTGTGAAGGATCAACGTGCACCATGTGCAGTTTCTCGGTGGCGATCTGCTCGACGCGGCTGTGATCGCCCAGGGCGTTCTCTTCCAGAATCAGGTTGCGCCACTCGATATCCAGCGCATCGCGTTCCAGCAATAATCGCTCACGCTCCGCCGTCAGCAGGCGCGTACGGTGCGCGGTGGTCACCACCAGAATGGCGGACACCAACACCGCGATCAGCAGCAACAGCGGCAGTTTTCCGTGTCGCAGCAGATCATCGCCAATCACGCCGCCCAGCGAATGGCGCTCGTTGCCGATCACGACGGCAGTCTCTCGGCAAAGCGCAGCACCGAACTGCGCGCGCGCGGATTGTCCGCCACTTCTTCATCTGGCGGCATCATTTTGCCTACGGCCTTGAGCGTCTGGCCGCCACGGCTGCGCAGTTGCTCTTCCGTCAGCGGCAGGCCTGCGGGCACCTGCGGCCCCCGGCTGTGCTGGCGGATAAAGCGTTTCACAATCCGGTCTTCCAGCGAGTGGAAGCTAATCACCGACAGGCGACCTTCAGGCGCCAGCACCTGCAATGCGCCGTCCAACGCCCGCTCGATCTCTTCCAGCTCGCTGTTGATATAGATACGAATGGCCTGAAAGGAACGGGTCGCCGGATGCTTGTGCTTCTCGCGAATCGGGCTGGCGGCGGCAATCAGCTCCGCCAGCGCTTTGGTGCGGGTCAACGGTTCGACACGGTTCCGCTCCACAATCGCCCGCGCGATGCGTTTGGCGAAACGCTCCTCACCGAACGTTTTCAGCACCCAGGCGATGTCTTCCGCTTCCGCTTTCATCAGCCATTCCGCCGCCGACTGGCCCCGAGTAGGGTCCATACGCATGTCCAGCGGCCCGTCCCGCATAAAAGAAAATCCCCGTTCGGGGTCGTCGAGCTGAGGCGACGAGACGCCCAAATCCAGCAGGATGCCGTCGATTTTGCCGGTCAGCCCACGCTCGTCGACGTACTCAGCCAGTTCGGAAAACGGTCCGTGAATAATGGAAAAACGCGCATCATCAATGGTATTGGCGACTGCGACCGCCTGAGGATCGCGGTCGATGGCCAACAAACGGCCTTCCGGCCCAAGACGGGACAGAATGAGACGGGAATGGCCACCCCGGCCAAACGTACCGTCAATGTAGATACCGTTGCTGCGAATGTTCAGGCCGTTGACGGCTTCATCCAGCAACACGGTGGTGTGTTTAAACGTTTCTGCCATGACTATAGTGATAAGTCCTGCAGCCGCTCAGATAAGGGCTCCTGAGTGGACTGCTCAGCGTCAATATCTTCCTTGACTTGTCGATACCAGGTCTGTTCATCCCACAGTTCAAACTTGTTGAACTGGCCGACCAGCATCACTTCTTTCGTAAGACCCGCATGCTGCCGCAGCGTAGAGGCAATCAGTATCCTTCCGGCGTTATCCATCTGGCATTCGCTGGCATGCCCGAGTAGCAGGCGCTGAACGCGGCGTTCAGCTGGGTTCATACTCGACAGGCGAGAAAGTTTCTGTTCGATAATTTCCCATTCGGGTAGCAGGTAAAGCAGCAGGCAGGGCTGATGAAGGTCAATGGTGCATACCATTTGCCCTTGAGCTTCCTCGTTCAGTAAGTCCCGGTAACGGGTGGGAACGGCAAGCCGTCCTTTACTGTCGAGGTTGACCAGTGTCGCCCCACGAAACATGACAGTATTTAACCCTTCATGACCTTTTTCACCACTTTGCCCCACAAATCCCCACTATTGAGAGTTTACGGAGGGGATGAAAAGCTTGTCAAGCCAGCACGGCTGCGCCCGGGCATTATTTCCCGCCGAATCAGAGAGTGAAAAAACCGCAAAAAAACCACCACGAAGAAATAATGAGGATTAACGCTGTGATTATTTAAGGAAAATTAATGGCTCTCGGGGAGGCGCATAAAGATATAGAATTTTTCATCCGGTGCAATATTATTTTGCCTGTCACAGTTCGATACGTATTTCTTAAATTTTCATACGATATCGAAATATTTTTATCGACTGATTTTTAAGCATTTTTAAACATTATTTTTCCTGTCGTCACAAAGCGTGGCGAGCAAAATAAATTTATTGAACTCGGGATCCCATTTTTTTGACCTGAACCACACTGTTGGTTACTTCAACTCACGTTATCTATTCATGTCTGAAACATTAACCGGCTGTTTCATCTGCGTCAGGAATAATAACTGGTTTTATTTCCAGTATCGTTCACATTCACTTGCACTTTACCGTTCAGCAACCTTTTCATTCCAAACTACGCCGTTTCCGGCCGGCTTTTCCCCCCGTCGCCCGCATCTCATTAATTGATTGTTTTATATAAGGTTAGATACCCAACTCGTGATAATCGAATGAAAAAGACGATTTGCAACCATAAAGTTGCGCCACTGAACAAAAAACGAGCAAAAATAAGTTTTTTAAGCTAGTTAAAACGCGATAAATAGTTATGTAGACTACAAATAAAGCAACAAACCAAAACTAAACACCAAAAAAATAGACCATAAGCAACGTTATTATCCTTTACCATGGAGCCATACAATATGCTTTCCCCCATTTCCCGCGTGCGTGGCATCGTTGCCGATACCGTTGCCATGGTGGTGTATTGCTTCCTGACCGGCATGGCGATCGAAATCCTGCTGTCCGGCATGACCTTCCAGCAGTCGCTCTCTTCCCGGCTGCTATCGATTCCGGTCAACATCGTCATTGCCTGGCCCTACGGCCTTTACCGCGATCGTATCGTCGCCCTGGCGTTACGCCTGAACGCGGATTTGCGCTGGGGAAAAAATATGGCGGACCTGTTTGCCTATGTCAGTTTTCAGTCGCCGGTTTATGCCGCTATTTTGTTGACGATTGGCGCCGATCCATCGCAAATCCTGAAAGCGGTTGCCAGCAACGCGGTAATTTCTATGTTCATGGGAGTGGCGTACGGTTATTTTCTGGAATATTGTCGCCGTCTGTTCCGGGTCGGCGTTCCTTCCCGTCCGCAAATTGCCAGCCATTAATCCAGCGCAACAAGCGGCTATGGAATAAATATCCCCGTCATGCTTCAAGCTGCAGGTGCGTTGGCTTTATTACTCGGCCCATCACTGGGCCTCGCCCCTTCGGAACCGCAGCGAGCTGCGTCGCCGCGTTACAAGACTCATTATGAGTCTTGCCCTGAAGGGTCAACGCGTTTTGTCCTGCGACTCGAATTATTTTGGGTATATAAAAAGAGGGAAAAACGGGATAAAAATAGGAATTATCTTATGCGGCGCAGAATGGAGAATATTCCAGCGCCGCATGTTATCGATCAAAAAACAGCTATCGATCAAAAACAACTATCGTTCAAAAACAACTATCGTTCAAAAACGACTAACGATCAGAAACGACTCACGATCAGAGACGGCTTAGAAAACCACGACGGTAGAGATTACGACGAATACGGTATAAACCCGGTTTCGGTTTACGCGGCTCATCCAGACTCGCCAGCACCAGCTCCAGCACCCGTTCCGCCACCTCACGATGGCGCTGCGCCACCGCCAGCACCTGGCATTCCAGGAAATCCAGCAATTCATTATCACCGAATGTGGCGATAGCCAGATTGTTCGGCAGACGTCCACTCTGTCTGAGCGTCACGTCCATCACCCCCTGCAACAGCGGGAACGAGGTCGTAAACAACGCCTGCGGCATCGGGTGGGTTTTCAGGTATTCCTCAAACACCGCCGCCGCCGCGCTGCGTTCATAGCTGTTGGCGTAGATATAATTCACCTGACGCGGATCTTCCGCCCAGGCGCGTCGGAATCCCTGCTCGCGCAGGAAACTGACCGACAGCTCCGGCAGCGCGCCAAGATACATCACCGATTCCGCCGGCACCTTGCGCAGCTCCTGCGCCAGCATCTCCGCGTCTTCCATGTCCGCCCCGACCACGCTGGTGAAATGCTCGCGATCCAACGCCCGATCGAGCGCGATCACCGGCAGCGGATCATTGGCCCAACGCTGGTAAAACGGGTGTTCCGGCGGCAGCGCCGTCGAAACGATAATCGCATCCACCTGACGCTGCAGCAGATGCTCGATGCAGCGCATCTCGTTATCAGGTTGATCTTCAGAACAGGCGATCAGCAATTGATAGCCGCGCTGACGAGCCTGGCGCTCCAGATAATTGGCGATACGGGTATAACTGGTGTTTTCCAGGTCCGGAATGACCAGCCCGATGGAGCGGGTGCGTCCGGCACGCAAGCCGGCTGCGACGGCGTTCGGATGGTAGTTGTGCTCCCTGACCACCGCCATCACTTTCTCAACGGTCTTATCGCTGACACGATATTGCTTCGCCTTGCCATTAATAACGTAACTGGCCGTTGTACGCGAAACCCCAGCAAGACGCGCGATTTCATCCAGTTTCACTGGCAACCCCTTAATAAGCCGGACAAAAAATAAAGAATGAAACGATAACCATGAATTAACCGTGGATATGATACCGATCTAAGCGCAGAAAACACTGACGGGCAACCGCTTTTATTATTTACTTCAATCAGGATCAGAAAAGCCCGGCGTCATGGCCGGGCCAGATATTACCATCAGAAAAGCCAGTATTGCTGTATGAAAATCAGCAAACCATCAGACAATCGGCCGAATTTCAGCACGACTTCAGCGCATGACGCGGTCACCGCGCGATACGCCCACGATACCGGAGCGCGCGACTTCAACAATTTCAGCCACTTCGCGCACGCTGTTGAGAAACGCGTCCAGCTTCTCGCTGGTGCCCGCCAGCTGAACGGTATACAGCGATGCGGTGACATCGACGATCTGCCCGCGGAAGATTTCCGCGCTGCGCTTGACCTCCTCACGGCCGTAACCGGTGGCCTGCAATTTGACCAGCATCAGCTCGCGTTCAACATAAGCACCTTGTCCCAGCTCACTGACCCGCAACACGTCCACCAGCTTATGCAGTTGCTTTTCAATCTGTTCCAGCACTTTCTCGTCACCCACCGTCTGGATGGTCATCCGCGACAGGGTCGGGTCGTCCGTCGGGGCGACGGTTAAACTTTCAATGTTGTAACCACGTTGAGCAAACAGGCCAATCACGCGCGACAGAGCACCCGATTCGTTCTCCAGCAATACCGACAAAATACGACGCATGATCAGGTCCTCTCCGTTTTGCTTAACCACATCTCATCCATCCCGCCGCCGCGGATCTGCATCGGATAGACGTGCTCGCTGCTGTCCACCCGCACATCCACGAACACCAGACGATTTTTCTGTTCCAGCGCCGCTTTGAGCTTCGGTTCCAGCTCATCCGGAGTATCGATGGTAATGCCGACGTGACCGTAAGCTTCCGCCAGCTTGACGAAATCCGGCAGGGATTCCATGTAGGAACTGGAGTGGCGCCCGGAATAGATCATGTCCTGCCACTGTTTAACCATGCCGAGGAAACGGTTGTTGAGGCTGACCACCACAATCGGCAGGTCATACTGCAACGCGGTGGACAATTCCTGAATATTCATCTGGATACTGCCGTCGCCGGTGACGCAGATGACCGTTTCCTGCGGCAACGCCAGCTTGATGCCGAGCGCGGCAGGCAGGCCGAAGCCCATGGTGCCCAAACCGCCGGAGTTGACCCAACGGCGCGGCTGATCAAACGGATAATACAGCGCGGCGAACATCTGGTGCTGCCCCACGTCGGATGCCACGTAAGCTTTGCCTTCCGTCAGACGGTGCAGGGTTTCGATCACCGCCTGCGGTTTGATGGCATCGCCATCGGTGTTGTATTTCAGGCACTGACGCGCGCGCCACTGCTCAATGCGCAGCCACCAGTCACGCATCGCGTCAAATTTCTGTTGTACGTCGCCACCTTGCGCCAGCAGCTCCAGCATCAGGCTGAGCACCTGACGAGCATCGCCGACGATCGGGATATCCGCCGCCACGGTTTTGGAGATGGACGCCGGGTCGATATCGATATGCAGAATGGTGGCGTTCGGGCAGTACTTAGTCAGGTTATTGGTGGTTCGGTCGTCAAACCGCACCCCGACGGCAAAAATCACATCGGCGTTGTGCATCGCCATATTGGCTTCGTAGGTGCCGTGCATACCAAGCATACCCAGACTCTGACGATGCGTGCCCGGAAAACCGCCCAGCCCCATCAGCGAACTGGCCACCGGCAGGTTGAGTTTTTCCGCCAGTTCGCGCAGTTCCTGATGACAATCGGCGTTGATCACCCCGCCACCGCTGTAAATCACCGGACGTTCGGCGGCCAGCAACGTCTGCAGCGCGCGTTTGATTTGGCCTTTATGTCCCTGCACCGTCGGATTGTAAGAGCGCAGGCTGACCTGATCGGGGTAAGCGTAAGGCAGTTTTTTGGCCGGGTTGAGAATGTCTTTCGGCAAATCCACCACCACCGGACCGGGGCGGCCGGTAGAGGCGAGATAGAAGGCTTTTTTCAGCACGGTGGGAATATCTTCGGTCTGTTTGACCAGATAGCTGTGTTTCACCACCGGACGGGAAATCCCCACCATGTCGCATTCCTGAAAGGCGTCATAGCCAATCAGCGAGGTGGCGACCTGACCGGAAATCACCACCAGCGGAATGGAATCCATATACGCCGTGGCGATGCCGGTAATGGCGTTGGTGGCGCCCGGACCGGAGGTGACCAGCACCACGCCCACTTCGCCGGTCGCTCTGGCGTAGCCGTCGGCCATATGTACCGCGCCCTGTTCGTGGCGCACCAGAATGTGTTCTATGCCGCCGACGGTGTGCAACGCATCATAAATATCCAGCACCGCGCCGCCCGGATAGCCGAACACATGTTTTACGCCCTGATCGATCAGCGATCGAATCACCATCTCGGCGCCTGACAACATCTCCATGGGTTTGCCTCTTATTGTTCAGATAGCGAATTGTTCAGATAGCGAGTCGCTTCTGTATTGACAGGGAACACCCCGTGCTCATTGAGACGGTATTCGATGTAGAGAGCAAGGCGTAGATTCGGTTGTTAATCGCACGCCGGCCCCATCGCCAAACACCGCCCGGGTTTTTACATATAACTTATTAACATAACGCCGGATTATGAAGCAGGCAAACGCCGCGCCGGAACGGGGAATGACGTGATTATGGTAAATCAACTGTTAAAAGAGAGAGCAGAGAGATAAAACGCTGGGGAGTGACCACAGCGTTAAAAAATATCCCGCCGTGGTCAGGCATTACAGAGTGAAATATTGACGATAAAATTGCGTTACGGCGCAACGATTACCATCGAAACGACTGCTAGTCGGCGTACATGGCTTCGATTTCCAGCTGATAACGCTGATGAATGACCTTCCGGCGGAGTTTTAACGTCGGGGTCAGTTCACCTTCTTCCTGGCTGAACGGCGCGGGCAGCAGGGTGAACTTTTTCACCTGTTCAAAACGAGCAAACTCTTTCTGCATGTCGCGCAAGCGCTGTTCGAACAGCGACAAGATGTGGCTGTGGCGCAGCAGCTCCAGCCGGTCCTGATACCCCAGATTGATCGAACGGGCGTACTCCTCCAGCGCCTCAAAGCAGGGAACGATCAACGCGGAGACATACTTGCGGGCGTCGGCGATCACCGCGACCTGCTCAATGAAGCGATCCTGCCCCAACGCGCCTTCCAAATGCTGTGGCGCAATATATTTACCGCCCGAGGTTTTCATCAGATCTTTGAGGCGTTCGGTGATGAAAAGGTTACCGTTACCGTCTACGTCGCCCACATCACCAGTTTTAAACCAGCCGTCTGGCGTGAACGCTGCCTCGGTGTCTTGTGGGCGCTGGTAGTAACCGCGCATCACGGTGGCGCCGCGTACCTGAATTTCATTTTGCTCGCCGATGCGCACTTCGATGCCCGACAACGGCGTACCAACCGACCCAAGCCGGTAGTGGTCAGCTTCCCAACAGGACACGGTGGCGCAGGTTTCCGTCAGGCCGTAGCCATAAATGATACGGACCCCCATGGCCTGGAAGAAGGCGATGATATTGTCATCCAGACGCGCGCCCGCCGCCGGCAGAAAACGCACCTTTCCCCCCAGCAATTGGCGCAAACGCGACAACACCAACCGATCGGCAAGGCGATACGTCAACGCGTTCCACACCCCGGCGCGTTTTCCGGCCTGCCGGCGCAAACAGCGCTTATTGCCTTGTGCGATTCCCCAGTGAAACAACGTGCGACGGTGCCACGGCGCCTGCGCCACCTTCTCATGGATCGCGCTGAACACCTTCTCGTAGAAACGCGGCACTGCGCACATCACGGTAGGGCTGACCGCCGCCATCGCCTCACGCACCTGATTGGTGTCACGCAGGTACACGTTCTGCGCGCCGCGGTGCATGATAAAGAAACTCCAGGCGCGTTCGAAGACATGTGACAGCGGCAGAAAACACAACGAGACGTCCTGTTCGCTGGTCTGCAACCGTTCATCATGCAGCACCAGTTGGGTCGCCATATTGGCGTAATCCAGCATCACGCCTTTGGGCTCGCCGGTGGTGCCGGAGGTATAGATCAACGTGAACAGATCGCTTAAATCCCGATCGGCCACCCGTTGGCGCAGCACTGGCTCCCACACCGACAGTTCCGCCTGTTCTTCAAACTCCTGTAGCGATATCGCGATATCACAACCGCGACGGCGAATCTGCTCATCCAGCAGAATAATGGTGCGCAATTGCGGGCAGCTATCGCGCAGCGACATCAGCAGATCAAACTGCGCCTGTCCGCCGACAAAAACGGTACGAATATCCGCCTCATTGAGAATGAACGACGCCTGCGCCGCCGAGCTGGTGGCATAGAGCGGTACGGTAATCGCCCGCAGGTGCAGCAACGCCAGATCCGCCAGCGACCAGTTGATAGCATTGTCGGAAAAGATCGCCACCCGTTCCTGAACATCAACGCCCAGCCCCAGCAGGCCGCAGGCGATGCGGCGGATACGCTCGCCCACCTGATGCCAGTCGAGTTGTTGTTCCTGTTCGGGTGCCCACTCGCGAAATGCCAGCGCGTCAGGGCGCTGAGCAATCTGCTGCTGAATGCGGTGAACCAGATGGTATTGCGGGAGTGAATTCGTCTTCATGCGCGTGCGGGCCTGGCAATCTCAAAAATAGGCGGAAAAATCGGGCAGGCAGTCTACCGCGCTCATCAACGTCGTCAAAGCGCTTTCCGCCGCTTTTCAGCCGGGAATGTGACGGGTAAAACACACCACATACCGCTACCGTATGCGATCCCGAGGTTGACATCAATGCGGGAATCAAGTACCAATAAAAGCAGAACTGAACTTTTAATCGATTTGGACAACGAAACAGCATGTTTAACTTCGCTCAGCTACCAGGCCTACTACTAAACGCATCTCACGTGCGCGGTATGCCGGTGGGCGAAATCCAGAGCTGATTTCACGTCACACCTCATATAAAAAACCCGCGCCGATGCGCGGGTTTTTTTTTACTCGCCGGGCGCCCAAGCAAACAGAACAAAGGAACCAGACCGATGAACCAACAAGTTATTATTTTCGATACGACGTTGCGTGACGGTGAGCAAGCGCTGCAGGCCAGCCTGAGTGTGAAGGAAAAACTCCAGATTGCGCAGGCGCTGGAAAGGATGGGCGTCGATGTGATGGAAGTGGGTTTTCCGGTGTCCTCCCCCGGTGATTTCGAATCCGTACAGACCATCGCCCGTAATATCAAAAATAGCCGCGTCTGCGCCCTCGCCCGCTGCGTCGAAAAAGATATCGATGTCGCTGCCGAATCATTGCGCGTCGCCGATGCATTCCGCATCCACACCTTTATCGCCACCTCGCCGATGCATATCGCCACCAAGCTGCGCAGCACGCTGGATGAGGTGATTGAACGGGCGACCTATATGATCAAACGCGCCCGCAACTACACCGACGACGTGGAGTTCTCCTGCGAAGACGCCGGCCGTACCCCGATCGAAGACCTGAGCCGGGTAGTGGAAGCCGCGATCAACGCCGGCGCCCGTACCATCAACATCCCGGACACCGTCGGTTACACCCTGCCCCACGAATTCGGCAACATCATCGCTTCACTGTATCAGCGCGTTCCCAACATCGATAAAGCCATTATTTCCGTACACACCCACGACGACCTCGGTCTGGCGGTCGGCAACGCGATGGCGGCGGTACACGCCGGCGCGCGTCAGGTGGAAGGCACCCTGAACGGTATCGGCGAACGCGCCGGCAACTGTTCGCTGGAAGAAGTGATTATGGCAATCAAAGTGCGCAGCCAGTTGATGAACCTGCACACCGGCATCAACCATCAGGAAATCTACCGCACCAGCCAGATCGTCAGCCAGATCTGCAACATGCCGATCCCGGCCAACAAGGCGGTGGTTGGCTCCAACGCTTTCGCCCACTCTTCCGGCATCCATCAGGACGGCGTACTGAAGAACCGCGAAAACTACGAAATAATGACGCCGGAATCCATCGGCCTGAAAGAAGTGCAGTTGAACCTGACTTCCCGTTCCGGCCGCGCCGCGGTCAAACACCGCATGGAAGAGATGGGTTATAAAGAAGGCGACTACAATCTGGACACTCTGTACGCCGACTTCCTCAAACTGGCCGACAAGAAAGGTCAGGTGTTCGACTATGACCTGGAAGCGCTGGCGTTCATCAACAACCAGCAGGAAAGCTCCGAGTTTTATCGTCTGGACTACTTCAGCGTTCAGTCCGGCTCCAGCGTAATGGCGACCGCGTCCGTCAAATTGTCATGCGGCGAAGAGACACTGTCCGAAGCCGCCACCGGCAACGGCCCGGTAGACGCGGTATATCAGGCCATCAACCGCATTACCGGCTACCCGATCACGCTGGTCAAATACCAGTTGTCCGCTAAGGGACAAGGTAAGGAAGCGCTCGGGCAGGTGGACATCGTGGTGGAATATCAGGGACGTCGTTTCCACGGCGTGGGTCTGGCGACCGATATTGTGGAATCCTCCGCCAACGCGATGGTTAACGTATTAAACAACATCAAGCGTGCGCAACTGGTCGAAAAAGAAGTGCAGCGTTTGCAGCAACACAACAAACACAACAGTCAGGAAACAGTGTGATGACCAAGAGTTACCATATCGCCGTCTTACCCGGTGACGGCATCGGCCCGGAAGTCATGGCTCAGGCGTATAAAGTATTGGATGCGGTTCGCCAGCGTTTTGGTCTGCGCATCACCACCAGCGAATACGACGTAGGCGGCATCGCCATCGACCGTCAGGGCACGCCGCTGCCGCAGGGCACCATTGAAGGCTGCGAGCAGGCGGACGCCATTCTGTTCGGTTCGGTCGGCGGCCCGAAATGGGAACACCTGCCGCCGGCGGAGCAACCGGAGCGCGGCGCGCTGCTGCCGCTGCGTAAACACTTCCGCCTGTTCAGCAACCTGCGCCCGGCGCGCCTGTACCAGGGGCTGGAAGCTTTCTGCCCGCTGCGCAGCGACATCGCCGCCAACGGCTTTGACATCCTGTGCGTGCGTGAACTGACCGGCGGTATCTACTTCGGCCAGCCGAAAGGCCGCGAAGGTAGCGGCATGTACGAACGCGCCTTCGACACCGAGGTGTATCACCGTTTCGAAATCGAGCGTATCGCCCGCATCGCCTTTGAGTCCGCGCGCAAACGCCGCAGCATCGTCACGTCTATCGACAAAGCCAACGTGCTGCAAAGCTCGATCCTGTGGCGTGAAATCGTCAGCGAGATCGCCCGCGACTACCCGGATGTCCGTCTGAACCATCTGTACATCGACAACGCCACCATGCAGTTGATCAAAGACCCGTCTCAGTTCGACGTGCTGCTGTGCTCCAACCTGTTCGGCGACATCCTGTCCGACGAGTGCGCGATGATCACCGGTTCGATGGGTATGCTGCCGTCCGCCAGCCTGAATGAGCAAGGTTTCGGTCTGTATGAACCGGCAGGCGGTTCCGCGCCGGATATCGCCGGCAAGAACATCGCTAACCCGATCGCCCAGATCCTCTCCGCCGCGCTGCTGCTGCGCTATAGCCTGGGGGCCGACGACGCCGCCACCGCCATCGAGCAGGCGGTTAATCAGGCGCTGGCGGAAGGTTACCGCACCGGCGATCTGGTCAGCGGCGGCAACGCCATCACCACCGATGAAATGGGCGACGCCATCGCCCGGTTTGTAGCAGAAGGGGCCTAATCATGGGTAAGACCTTATATCAGAAGCTGTTCGACGCGCACCTGGTGCACGAAGCGCCGAATGAAACCCCGTTGCTGTATATCGACCGTCATCTGGTACATGAAGTGACGTCGCCGCAGGCGTTCGACGGCCTGCGCGCCATGGGCCGCAAAGTCCGCCAGCCGGGCAAGACCTTCGCCACCATGGACCATAACGTGTCCACCCAGACCCGCGACATCAACGCCAGCGGCGAGATGGCCCGCATCCAGATGCAGGAATTGATCAAGAACTGCGCCGAGTTCGGCGTGCAGTTGTATGACCTGAACCACCCGTTTCAGGGCATCGTGCACGTTATCGGGCCCGAGCAGGGCATGACGCTACCGGGGATGACCATCGTCTGCGGCGACTCCCACACCGCCACCCACGGCGCGTTCGGCTCGCTGGCGTTCGGCATCGGCACCTCGGAAGTAGAGCATGTGTTGGCGACCCAGACCCTGAAACAGGGCCGTGCCAAAACCATGAAAATCGAGGTTGCCGGCGACGCCGCTTCCGGCATCACCGCCAAAGACATCGTGCTGGCGATCATCGGTAAAACCGGCAGCGCCGGTGGCACCGGTCATGTAGTGGAATTCACCGGCAAAGCGATTGAGGCGCTGAGCATGGAAGGCCGCATGACCCTGTGCAACATGGCGATCGAAATGGGCGCTAAAGCCGGTCTGGTGGCGCCGGACGACACCACCTTCGCTTACCTGGAAGGCCGCCAGTTCGCGCCCACCGGCAGCGACTGGGACGCCGCGGTAGCATACTGGAAAACCCTGCGTTCCGATGCCGACGCCCACTACGACGCGGTAGTAACGCTGAACGCCGCCGATATCGCCCCGCAGGTGACCTGGGGCACCAACCCCGGTCAGGTGATCGCCGTCGATCAAATCATCCCGGCGCCGGAATCCTTCAGCGACCCGGTGGAGCGCGCCTCAGCAGAAAAAGCATTGGCCTACATGGGCCTGCAACCGGGCGTGAAAATGACCGAGGTGGCGATCGACAAAGTATTTATCGGCTCCTGCACCAACTCCCGAATTGAAGATCTGCGCGCCGCCGCCGCCATCGCCAAAGGCCGTAAAGTGGCTGCCGGCGTTCAGGCGTATGTGGTTCCCGGCTCCGGCCCGGTTAAGGCGCAGGCGGAAGAGGAAGGTCTGGACAAAATCTTTCTGGATGCCGGCTTCGAATGGCGTCTGCCCGGCTGCTCCATGTGTCTGGCGATGAACAACGACCGCCTGAATCCGGGCGAGCGTTGCGCTTCCACCAGTAACCGCAACTTTGAAGGGCGTCAGGGCCGCGGCGGCCGTACCCATCTGGTCAGCCCGGCCATGGCGGCGGCGGCGGCGATTACCGGTCGTTTCGCAGACATTCGAGAACTGAATTAAGAGAGGCAATCCATGGCTAAATTTACCCAACATACTGGTTTGGTGGTGCCGCTGGATGCCGCCAACGTCGATACCGATGCCATTATCCCGAAGCAGTTTCTGCAAAAGGTAACCCGCACCGGTTTCGGTCAGCATCTGTTCCACGACTGGCGTTTTCTGGATGACGCCGGCCAGCAGCCCAACCCGGATTTCGTGCTGAACCAGCCGCGTTACAAAGGCGCCAGTATTCTGCTGGCGCGCGAAAACTTCGGCTGCGGTTCTTCCCGCGAGCACGCGCCGTGGGCGCTGACCGACTACGGCTTCAAGGTGGTGATCGCACCGAGCTTTGCCGATATTTTCTACGGCAACTCGTTCAACAACCAGCTGTTGCCGGTCAAACTGAGCGAATCCGATATCGACGACCTGTTCAAACTGGTGGCGAGCCATGAAGGCATCACCTTCACGGTGGATCTGGAAGCGCAGCAGGTTAAAGCGGGTGACAGCACCTACTCGTTTGAGATAGACAGCTTCCGCCGTCACTGCATGATCAACGGGTTGGACAGCATCGGTCTGACACTGCAGCACGACGCATCCATCGCCCGCTACGAGCAGCAACAACCGGTATTCCTGCGTTAATTCGGCCTTGCCGTCTTACGGCTTGACGTTTTATCACTCACACAAAGCCCACCTCGGTGGGCTTTTGATTGCAGCCCCTCTTAAGTGCAAGGTCACGCACGAAACCTCCCACCGATCTGGCATAAACTCGTCAGCAACAAAAACAACACGGTTGTTTGTCAACAACCTCAATGAGAACGCGGACCCCGGCTCCAGTAGGCCATAAAGGTGATGGATTCCTGCGTCATGCCTTTTTCTCCCAGCAGATAACGGCGCAACGCCTTCACTGCTGACGATTCGGCGGCTACCCAGCCGAAGAATTGGCCTTGCTGAGCATTTGCCCGTTCCCACATGATTTCGCCATCCGGGATCTCGGCCACCGTTACCGCGCCAGCGTGGATATGCTCCGGCAGCCGTGCCGACTGACGCGCCGCGTCCAGCAAGCGCTCGCCATAGGTCGCGCCGGTGCCTTCGCGCGGCAGCCAGACCACCTCGGCGAAATCCAGATGGCGATAGTCGATGCAATCCGCCTGCAACGGTACTTCGATAAACGCCTGCACCTGCGGCGGGTTATCCTGTTGCGATAACTGTTCCAGAATGCCTTTAATCGCCGGTAGCGCGGTTTCATCCCCCATCAGCAGCACCTGACGGGCGTTTTCCGACAGCACCCACTCGTAGCCGCCGTTATCGCCGGCAAAATCGCCGCGCGGCGCCACCACCTGCAATTCTTCGCCGGGCTGTACGCTCAGCGCCCAGGCCGAAGCCGGGCCTTCTGTGCCGTGTACCACGAATTCCACCACCATTTCTCCGGCGACGGTATCCAGACTGCGCAGCGTATAGGTGCGGGGAATCGGGCGTTGCTCTTTGGGCATTGCCTGCACCAGCTTATACCACTCCCCGACATCCGGCAGGCGCGACGGCGTGCCGTCTTCTGCTGGCAGCAACACTTTAATTCGTTGATCCGGCGAGCAGATTTTCATCTTTTTCACCGCTTCGCCACTGAATACACAGCACATCAGCGATGGGGTAAGCAACGTCTTGCGGGCCAACGTAACATCAAACACTTTATATTCCTTTACCCCAGCCATAACTCGCCTTTACCTCTCTGCTTGTGACTCTCCGGCAACGCGCCGCCCGTTGGTACTTGCGCCGATAACGGCCTCAAACCCCGCACAGTTTTATCATTTACTCACGATAATGAGAAACATTATTGACTCAATTTCTATTCTCATGCCAATCACAACCAACGACCTCCGGATTGCCTGCGGGATCACGGTTTTGTCCATCGCTTTTCGCCTATTCTGATCATTCGTATTCACGAGATAAGGAGACCTCATGACACGCGCTATCCGGTGTTATCACCTGAGCCTCTCCGGCGATTGTCGCCCCTGGTTCAACATCGACCACCGTCTCACCAACGATTTCCCACGCCCGTTTCATGCCTGATTCAGCTTTGCTCTGATTTTTCCCTTTTATTTCAATCTATTTTTGACGTCATACAGCGGCGGTTACGTCTGCTGGTGGGCGTCGTGGAGATATCGCATGAAACGCATCCCTGAGCCTTTTCGCATCAAAATGGTAGAAAACATCCGCATGACCACCCGCGACGAACGGGAACGCGCCCTGCAGGAAGCAGGCTATAACCCGTTTCTGCTGCGCAGCGAGGATGTCTACATCGACCTGCTGACCGACTCCGGCACCGGCGCCATGAGCGACCGTCAGTGGGCGGGGCTGATGATGGGCGACGAAGCCTACGCCGGGTCGCGCAACTACTACCACCTGTGCGATCAGGTGAAAGCGCTGCTGGGTTATCCGTTCACCATCCCGACCCATCAGGGGCGCGGCGCGGAGCAAATCCTGTTCCCATGTCTGATCGCCAAAAAGCAGCGCGCCGGCGGCGGCAAGAAACCGGTGTTTATTTCCAACTTCCATTTCGACACCACCGCCGCCCATGTGGAGCTGAACGGCGCGCGCGCCATCAACGTGGTGACGCCAAAAGCCTTCGACACCACCGCCTATTACGACTGGAAGGGCGACTTCGACCTTGACCTGCTGCACACCACCATCGAGCAACACGGCGCGGACAACGTGGTGGCGATCATCACCACCGTCACCTGCAACAGCTCCGGCGGCCAGCCGATTTCGATGGGCAACATGCGCGAGGTGTATCGTATCGCGCAGCAGCACGGCATTCCGGTGGTGATCGACTCCGCCCGCTTCTGTGAAAACGCCTGGTTTATCAAACAGCGCGAAGCCGGTTACGAAAACCGTTCGATCAAGGAGATCGTCCACGAGATGTACCAATACGGCGACATGCTCACCATGTCGGCGAAGAAAGACCCGATGGTGAACATCGGCGGCCTGTGCTGTTTTCGCAGCGACGAAGAGCTGTTTAATGAAGTGCGCATCCGCTGCGTGCCGATGGAAGGCTTCGTCACCTATGGCGGTTTGGCCGGGCGCGACATGGAAGCGCTGGCCATCGGGCTGGAGGAAGGCATGAACGAGGATTATCTGACCTACCGCATCGGTCAGGTGACCTACCTTGGCGAGCGCCTGCGCGCCGGCGGCATCCCGATTCAGTACCCGGTGGGCGGGCACGCGGTGTTTGTCGATGCCAAAAAGCTGCTGCCGCATATCCCGGCGGAACAGTTTCCGGCACAGGCGCTGAATAACGAGCTTTATCTGGAAGCGGGCATCCGCAGTGTGGAAATCGGTTCGTTGCTGCTGGGGCGAGATCCGGACACCGGCGAGCAGAAACCGTCGCCGCTGGAACTGCTGCGCCTGACCATCCCGCGCCGGGTGTATACCAACGATCACATGGATTACATCGCCGATTCGTTGATTGCGCTGAAGGAAAGAGCCAGCGGTATCAAAGGCCTGACCTTCACCTACGAGCCGCCGGTATTACGCCACTTTGTCGCCCGCCTGAAACCGGTGGAATAACGCTCCGCCATAGAACTCGCCATAAAAAAAGCCAGCGGAACACGCCGCTGGCTGGTGAACAGCACCATTACTCAGAACACTGTGGCGGTTTCCCGCCGCCGTTCTCACTCTCATTCGATGTTGCCGCCTGCTTTACAGCCAGCGGCGATAGTCTTCCTCATCCATTTCCGGGATCTGCCATTGGGTAACCTGTAGCAGCAACGCCATCCGCTGGGCGGCGGTGAGCACGCCCCATCCCCGACGGCAACCCCGGCAAAGCCAGTGATGATAAAAGCGGAATAACCGGCACATATCGCCTCCCCTTCACAGCGGTTCATGCACTGAACCATTCACTGACTCAAAGTATCCGCGTAATATAGGGAAAAATATATTGATGACCTTGAGTCGTGGAGTTCCTCTTTTATGTCTTCGCCACGCCTGCAACAGCAGTTCATCCGGCTATGGCAATGCCTGCAGGGGCAGGACACCAACACCACGTTGCAGGAGCTGGCGCTGCTGCTCAACTGCTCGCGCCGCCATATCCGCTCCCTGCTGAACGCCATGCAACAACAGGGCTGGCTCACCTGGCAGGCGGAAGCCGGACGCGGTAAACGCTCGCGCCTCAGCTTTCTCTATACCGGGTTAACCCTGCAACAGCAGCGCGCTGAAGACCTGCTGGAGCAGGACCGCATCGACCAACTGGTGCAACTGGTGGGCGACAAGGAAACCGTACGCCAGATGCTGCTGTCGCACCTTGGTCGCAGCGTGCGGCAAGGGCGTCATCTGCTGCGTATCCTGTACTACCGGCCGATGCACAATCTGCTGCCCGGCAGCGCGCTGCGACGTTCGGAAACCCACATCGCCCGCCAGATTTTCAGCGGGCTGACCAGCCTAAATGAGGAAAATGGGGAACTGTTGCCGGATATCGCCCACCACTGGCAGGCGCTGTCGCCGCTGCACTGGCGTTTCTATCTGCGCCCGGCGGTTCGTTTTCACCACGGCCGGGAGTTGACCATGGAGGACGTGATCGCCTCGTTGTCACGACTGACGGCGCTGCCGCTGTTCTCGCACCTGACCGACATCGCCTCCCCCACGCCGTTCGTGCTGGATATCAGGCTCAGCATGCCGGACGACTGGCTGCCGTGGCTGCTCGGCAGCGTACCGGCGATGATCCTGCCCAAAGAGTGGCAAACGCTGCCGGACTTTATGCGCCAGCCTATCGGCACCGGGCCGTATCAGGTGGTGCGCAACTCGCCCAACCAGTTGAAAATCGCCGCGTTTGACGACTATTTCGGCTACCGGGCGTTGATTGACGAAGTCAGTATCTGGGTGCTGCCGGACGCGCCGATCATTCCCGCCTGTACCGTCACGTTGCAGGGCGACGACACCACTGACAATGAACTGGAGAACCGGCTCGAAGAAGGCTGCTATTTCCTGCTGTTCGACCGCCGTTCGCCGCAAATGGCAGACCCGGAGATCCGTCACTGGTTGTGTCAGGTGCTAAGCCCGGTGGCGATGCTGGGCCTGGCCGATAGCCCGTACCAGAGCGAGTGGTCACCCGCTTACGGCCTGCTGCCGCGCTGGCATCACAGCCCGCCGCGGGCGGTGCGGGAAAAACCGGTCGGCCTGACCCACCTCACCCTCACCTGCTACCGCGATCACCCCGAATACGAAGTGATAAGCAGCATTATGGGCCGCCTGCTGGCGTCGCACGGCGTCACGCTGACGTTACGCAGCCTGGAATTCGATGCCTGGTGTCAGGGCGACGACGCCAGCGATCTCTGGCTCGGCAGCGCCAACTTCTATCTGCCGCTGGAATTTTCGCTGTTCGCGATGCTGTACGAACTGCCGCTGCTGCGGCACTGCCTGGGCGATGACGAACTGGAACACACCGCGCGCCAGTGGCGTCAGGGCCAGTTATCGCTGGCGGAGTGGTGCCAGTCACTGGTCAGCCGCCAGCAGATCCATCCGCTGTTCCACCACTGGCTGCGGTTGCAGGGGCAGGTCAGCATGCGCGGGCTGCGAATGAACACCCTGGGCTGGTTCGATTTCAAATCCGCCTGGTTTGCGCCGCCGAATCCGACAGCATAACCGCCCGCCGACGGTGATGGCGCTTTTCCTGATGTGACAAACACTTTACAATACCGCCGTTCTCAACGGGGTGCGGCCAACGTTCGTGTACGTTTGCGTCGCTGAGAAAATACCCGTCGAACCTGATCCGGTTAATACCGGCGAAGGGATTTGAGACTGCATCCCGCTTGCTCAAAGACCTTTGCCGCCTTCAACAATTGGAGCGCAAAGTGTTAAAGAAATTACTGTCCTGCCTGTTACTGCTGTCCGCCCCCGTGTTCGCCAAACCGACCCTGACGGTCTACACCTATGATTCGTTCGCCTCGGAGTGGGGCCCCGGTCCGGGCGTCAAAACCGCCTTTGAAAAAGAGTGCGACTGCGAGCTGAAATTCGTGGCGCTGGAAGACGGCGTCGCCCTGCTCAATCGCCTGCGCATGGAAGGTAAAAATACCCCGGCGGACGTGGTGCTGGGGCTGGATAATAATCTGGTGCAGGCGGCGGCACAGACCGGCCTGTTCGCCCCGCATGGCGTCAACACCAGCGGGCTGACGGTGCCCGGCGGCTGGCACAACGACACCTTCCTGCCCTTCGACTACGGCTATTTCGCCTTCGTCTACAACAAGGATAAGCTGAAGAACCCGCCGAAAAGCCTGCGCGAACTGGTAGAAAGCGACCAGCCGTGGAAAGTGATCTATGAAGATCCGCGCACCAGCACGCCGGGTCTGGGGCTGCTGCTGTGGATGCAGAAAGTCTATGGCGACAAGGCGCCGCAGGCCTGGCAGAAACTGGCGGCCAAAACCGTCACCGTCACCAAAGGCTGGAGCGAAGCCTACGGCCTGTTCCTGAAGGGCGAAGCCGATCTGGTGCTGAGCTACACCACCTCGCCGGCTTACCACCTTATCGCCGAGAAGAAAGATAATTACGCGGCGGCCAGTTTCAGCGAAGGCCACTACCTGCAGGTGGAAGTGGCGGCGCAACTGGCCGGCAGTAAAAACCCGCAGTTGGCGGCACGCTTCCTGCAATTCATGGTCAGCCCGACCTTCCAGCAGATCATCCCCACCACCAATTGGATGTACCCGGTGATCAAAACCGAGCTGCCCGCAGGCTATAACACCCTGTCTCTGCCGGCCACCGCGCTGGAATTCACCTCGCAGCAGGTGGCCGAACAGCGTGCGAATTGGGTACAGGCATGGCAACGCGCCGTCAGCCGCTGATTCCCGGCTGGCTGTGGCCGGGGCTGCTGGCGGCCGCGCTGTTGACCGGCACCGCGACGCTGGCGTTCGCCGCGCTGTGGCTGGACGCACCCGGTGCGCCCTGGCGATCGCTGTGGGATGACAGTTACCTGTGGCATGTCATCCGCTTCAGCTTCTGGCAGGCGCTGCTGTCGGCGCTGCTTTCCACCCTGCCCGCGCTGTTCCTGGCGAGGGCGTTGTACCGCCGCCGCTTTCCCGGTCATCGCCTGCTGTTACGCCTGTGCGCGATGACGCTGGTGCTGCCGGTGCTGGTGGCGGTATTCGGCATTCTCAGCGTCTACGGCCGTGAAGGCTGGCTGGCGCGCCTGCTGATGCAGGTCGGCATCGAATACCGTTTTTCGCCTTACGGTTTGCGGGGCATTCTGTTGGCCCACGTCTTTTTTAATCTGCCGCTGGCGACCCGGCTATTTTTACAGGCGCTGGAAGGTATCGCCACCGAGCAGCGCCAGCTGGCGGCCCAGCTTGGCCTGCGCGGCTGGCACTTTTTCCGGCTGGTGGAGTGGCCGTGGCTGCGCCGCCAGCTGTTGCCCGCCGGCGCGCTGATTTTCATGCTGTGTTTCGCCAGCTTCGCCACCGTGCTGGCGCTGGGCGGCGGTCCACAAGCCACTACCATTGAACTGGCGATCTATCAGGCGCTCAGCTTTGATTATGACCCGGCGCGCGCCGCGTTGCTGGCGCTATTGCAGATGGTGTGCTGTCTGGGGTTGGTACTACTCAGCCAACGGCTGGGCCAGTTGCTGGCGGTGGGCGCCGGCAACCGCCTGAGCTGGCGCGATCCGCAGGACAGCCGGTTCAGCCGCGTTACCGATACACTGCTGATTGCGGCGGCGCTGCTGCTGCTGTTGCCGCCGCTGCTGGCGGTGGTGGCGGACGGCCTGAACCGTTCACTGCCGGGCGTGTTACGCCAGCCGGCGTTATGGCAAACGCTCCGGACCTCGCTGCGCATCGCGCTGGCCGCCGGCGCGCTCAGCGTGGTGCTGACATTGATGCTGCTGTGGAGCAGCCGGGAACTGAAACTGCGCCAGCGGCGGCTGCCCGCCCAGTTGCTGGATATCAGCGGAATGCTGATTCTGGCGATGCCGGGGATTGTGCTGGCGTCCGGTTTTTTCCTGCTGTTTAACCGCACCGTCGGGTTACCGGCTTCCCCTTACGGGCTGGTGGTATTGACCAACGCGCTGCTGGCCATTCCTTATGCGATGAAAGTGCTGGAAAACCCGATGGTCGACACGGCGGCGCGTTACAGTCTGTTGTGCCAGTCGCTGGATATCCGCGGCTGGCATCGTCTCAGGGTGGTGGAACTGAAGGCGCTGCGCGCGCCCATCGCGCAGGCGCTAGCCTTTGCCAGCGTGCTGTCGGTGGGCGATTTCGGCATCATCGCCTTGTTCGGCAACGAACAGTTCCGCACCCTGCCGTTTTATCTTTATCAGCAAATTGGCGCTTATCGCAGCGCCGACGGCGCGGTGACGGCGCTGCTACTGCTGCTGCTGTGTTTTATGCTGTTTACCCTGATTGAGAAACTGGCAGGCCTTAATGATCGCGCTCGATAAGTTGACCTACCTCTACCAGCACCTACCGATGCGCTTTGATTTACAAGCGCAGCCCGGCGAACGCATCGCCATTCTCGGCCCAAGCGGTGCAGGCAAAAGCACGCTGCTCAGCCTGATCGCCGGTTTCCTGCCGGCCGACGGCGGCCGATTGCAGCTCAACGGACAGGATCACCTCGCCACGCCGCCGGCAAAACGCCCGGTGTCGATCCTGTTCCAGGAAAACAACCTGTTTCCTCACCTGACGCTGGCGCAGAATATCGCGCTCGGTCTGCACCCCGGACTGAAACTGACCGCGGACCAACAAGGGACGCTGCGCGATATCGCCGGCCGCATGGGGCTGTCGGACTTACTGGAACGCCTGCCGTCGCAGGTGTCCGGCGGCCAGCGGCAACGGGCGGCACTGGCGCGCTGCCTGATTCGCCAGCAACCAATCCTGCTGCTGGACGAGCCGTTCTCCGCGCTCGATCCGGCTCTGCGCCAGGAAATGCTGTCGCTGGTGGACGAGATCTGCCGGGATCGCCGGTTAACGCTGTTGATGGTGTCGCACCAGTTGGAAGACGCCATGCGCATCGCACCGCGCTGCGTACTGGTGGTGGACGGCCGCATCTATCACGATGGCCCAACCGGGGAACTGGCCAGCCACCCGGATGCGGCGCGGATCCTGGGTTTGAGGTGACAGCGCGGTCTGGGATGGCAGTGCTGTCTGAAATGACAGAATGAAACCCTTACTAAAAAAATGTGATCTTACGCACGATTTTGCGTTTTCAGTGCGACAGAGCCTTGTCTGATTTTCCGCACTCATGGTTAGATGAAGACGCTGATTAACCCAAACGAATATAAGGTTCTCCGTGAAACACGCCGCCTCTACTTTCGCACTACTAAACAACACCGCGCTGCTTGACGCGGTCGTCGTCGTGCGCGTGGTGGTCGTGGTCGGCAGCGCGCCGTAACGGGTTCCGAATCAAACCTAGATTCCCAAACCCCGCCGGCGCAAGCCGAGCGGGGTTTCTTTTATCCACCCTCCCCGCTCTCCCTGACACCGGCTCTGATAAAGGATATGACTATGCGTTATACAGGAGCTGAGCTGATCATCCGTCTGCTGGAGCAGCAAGGCATCACCACAGTGAGTGGTATTCCGGGCGGGGCGGCGCTGCCGCTGTACGATGCGTTGGGAAAAAGCCGTACCATTCGCCACGTACTCGCCCGCCATGAACAGGGAGCCGGATTCATCGCGCAGGGTATGGCGCGCGCCAGCGGTAAGGCAGCGGTTTGCATGGCGTCCAGCGGTCCCGGCGCCACCAACCTGCTCACCGCCATCGCCGATGCCAAACTCGACTCCATTCCGTTGGTGTGCATCACCGGCCAGGTGCCGTCCGGCATGATCGGCACCGATGCCTTTCAGGAAGTGGATACCTACGGCATCTCGATTCCGGTCACCAAGCACAACTATCTGGTGCGCGACATCAGCGAACTGCCGCAGGTGATCAATGACGCCTTCCGGCTGGCGCAGTCCGGTCGTCCCGGTCCGGTCTGGGTGGACATTCCCAAAGACGTACAAACGGCCACCATTGAGCTGGCGGAACTGCCCGCGCCGGCCGAGCTTACCCCGGCGCCGGTAGTGGATCAGGATGCCCTGCGCGCCGCCGCCGCCATGATCAATCAGGCCAAACGGCCGATCCTGTATCTGGGTGGCGGCATTATCAGCGCCGGCGCACATCAGCAGGCTATCGAACTGGCGGAACGCGCCGGGCTGCCTACCACCATGACGCTGATGGCGCTGGGCGCCATGCCGGTGGATCACCCGCTGTCGCTCGGTATGCTCGGCATGCACGCCGCCCGTTATACCAATATGATCCTGCAGCAATCGGACCTGTTGATCGTGCTGGGCGCCCGCTTTGACGATCGCGCCATCGGCAAAGCGGAAGAGTTCTGCCCGGATGCCCGCGTGATCCATATCGATATTGATTCGGCGGAGTTCGGCAAGATTCGCCAGCCGCACGTGGCGCTGCACGCCGATGTGGCGCAGGCGCTGGATCAGTTGCTGCCGCTGGTCGACCGTCAGCCGCGCGCCGACTGGCTCGCCCAGGTGCGCGCCCTGCAACACGATTTCCCGTTCAGTATGCCCAACGCCGACGATCCGCTCAGCCACTATGGTTTGATCCGCGCCGTGGCCGAGCAACTGGACGATCAGGCCATCATTACCACCGATGTGGGCCAGCACCAGATGTGGGTGGCGCAGGCGTATCCGCTGCGGCGCTCGCGTCAGTGGCTGACCTCCGGCGGTTTCGGCACCATGGGTTTTGGCGTCCCCGCGGCTATCGGCGCCGCGCTGGCGGAACCGCAGCGTACCGTGGTCTGTTTTTCCGGCGACGGCAGCCTGATGATGAACATTCAGGAAATGGCTACCGCCGTGGAAGAAAACCTGAACGTAAAAATCGTGTTGATGAACAACCAGTCGCTGGGGCTGGTGCACCAGCAGCAGGATCTGTTCTACCAACAGAATTTTGTGGCCTCCGACTACCGCTATCAGACCAACTTTCTGGCGATTGCCGCCGGATTCGGCTTCGCCACTTGCGATCTGAACGCCGCTGAAAACCCGCAAGCCGCCCTGCGCGACGCCCTGCAACAACCCGGCCCGGCTTTAATTCACGCCGCTATCGATATCAACGAAAAAGTGTTCCCGATGGTACCGCCGGGTGCCGCCAACATTGAGATGATTGGAGATTAACTCATGCAGACCCCATCCATTACCGCACAGGTCACGCTGGAACTCTCGGTACGCAACCACCCAGGCGTGATGTCGCACGTGTGCGGGCTATTCGCCCGCCGCGCGTTCAACGTAGAAGGCATCATGTGTATGCCGCTGCCGGGCAATGAGCAAAGCCGTATCTGGCTACTGGTGAAAGACGATCAGCGCCTGCCGCAGATGATCAGTCAGGTGGAAAAGCTGGAAGACGTGCTACAGGTGACTCGCCACGGCGAAGAGATGCGTATTTTTGATCAGGTGGCGGAGTTTTACCGCTGAGCCGCAGAGGCCATACCGATTCCCGGTATGGCCTTCGGCCTTGATTCAGCCATTCAGAATTTGCCACAGCAGGCGACGGTACACCGGCATCAACGGATGCTGCCACAGCTGCCACAGACTGACGGCGGCGATAACCGACACCAGCGGCGCCAGCCAGTACAGACGCGAAGCCGTCAACCAACCGGTTGATTCGGCTTTCGCTCCGCGACGAACACGCCACAGACGCCACACCAGCCAGCCCGCTCCCCACAGCAAAATAGCCGTGACCAACAGTAGCCACTTGAAACTGCCGCTGTCGGCCTGTTTGGGGATATCGATCGCCACGCCGGCCAGAATGCCGGGCAGCAGATAAACCGGCGGCCAGGTAAGGCAGCCGATGATATTCGGCAACGCAAAGCGCCGGGGCGACAACTCCAGCATCCCCGCCACCATCGGGATCAGCGGACGAGTCGGGCCAAAAAACCGCCCAATCAGGATGGTCGCCATATTGTGCTGATGCAGCATTTTTTCCGTGCGATACAGATACGCCCGATGCTTTTGCAGAAACGACCAGTTATGCAGCCGGTCCTTGAAACGCCAGCCGATAAAATAGGAAATCCAGTCTCCCAGCAGGCAACCGATGATGCCCATGCCCCAGGCCGGGTACAGCCCCATATTACCGCTGCCGATCAGCGCCCCCAGCGACGCCATCATCAGCGTGCCGGGCAATAGCAGCCCCACCAACGCCAGCGACTCCAGAAACGCCACCAGCAGTACCGCCGTCAGCGACCAGGCTAACGATTGAGTGATCAGATGCTCCAGCCAGGCTTCCATAAACCTCTACATTTCTGCTTTTTTATGAACAAAGATAACGGGATGATAGCAGGAAACGGCAGGAATATGGCAGATAGTAGTAAAAGCACGGCTGACGCGAAGCTCACCACGACTGGACAGCCATTTCCTTGAAGCAGCACCCTTTTTTTGTTATAAAAGTATCACTTTAGGACAATAAATGGATTGACTCATGGAAGAAGCGAGGATTGCTTTTCCTGTTGGCAACGGGCAGATCAACAGAGTTGAAGACGTAAAAACCGTTCAACAGTTGCTGAACAGCCGGTCAAACGGAACACTGAGCGTTGACGGTATTGTCGGCACCAGAACACAGGCAGCCATTATCCACTTTCAACGCCAGATATTAGGAATGGGTACACCTGACGGTATTGTCTCCCCGCACGGACCTACACTGAGAAAATTAAACCATCTTCACACCCGACGCCCGGCAACCTCTCAGCCATCATTTTCTGCCGACTCCGGCGACAGCGTTTCCGAAGAGCTCTATCTGAATGCAGCCAGAGAGCTAAACTGCGAAGTAGCGGCGATTAAAGCGATTGTAATGACTGAAACCGCGCTAAATAGCGCGTTTATCAGCCCAGGTAAACCCAAAATACTTTATGAACGACACTACTTTCGTCGTCTGACACAAGGTAGATACGACCGGTCAAATCCGGATATATCGGGTGATCAATACGATCGTTATGGTTCAAATAACCGTCAATACGAGCGGCTTGAACAAGCAATAAGACTAGACAGGCGAGCAGCATTAATGTCGGCCTCATGGGGAGCTTTCCAGATTATGGGGGCAAATTATAGAACAGCTGGCTTTGATGATGTCGAAAGTTTCGTAGCCGCGATGAGTAATATTAATGGGCAAGTATTTTCTTTCATCAATCATATAAAAAGCTCAACAGTTCTACTTTCAGCGCTACAACATAAAGACTGGAAAAAATTTGCAAGACACTATAATGGCAAGGATTACGAAAAGAAAAAATATGATTTAATTATAGCTAACAACTATAATCTACTAACAAACAGATAAGGATAAAAAATGAAAAAACTCCTGACATACTTAATCATATTATTATCATTCGAATCTTACGCATCTATAAACTTAAAAAAACCTGAAAACATTGATTTTTCCAGGCAACTTACTGAAAAAACAAAATCATTAGAAATAAGTGACATTAACATAGAAAAAGATCAAACATTTGAAATAGAAAAGGATGGGTTATATCTAGGAACACTAATCCCTGCCGAGGGTTATTATAGAAAATACAATCCGCTATGTTTTATTGGTTGGTCGATAGACAAAAAAGAAATCAGTAATATTGTTCCATCTATTGGCCAGGGTGATTTCGAAAATTCAACCTGCTTAAGTCTCGATGCAGTAGGGAAAATAGACGTTAGCGATAAGACATATATAGGATTTGTCTATACTGTTGGATTAAGAGATAGACGAGCAAAAAACTACTTCTTGCTTGAGCTGGATAAAGATAAAAGAACGATCGTAGATAAAAGTACAGTTATTGATGAGCTACAGAATAATGGTGAGAAAAAAAGCATTACAGCACTCCGAAAACATCTTGAAAACACCAAGGAGAAAAAAGAGTGAGAGCGGTATCAATGATATTCTTTATGGTAATATCGTTGCAATCTTACGCATCAATTAACCTAATAAAAAACAATGAAGATTCACTGATAAAGCAAGTCATTGAAGATGCCAATAAAAGAGGCATTGTTGATATAAAAATACAAGAAGAGCAAATTTTTGACATTAATGAAAACAATAAAAACATAGGAACAATAATACCAGGAAAAGGATTTTATAAAAATTACTATCCAGTTTGTTTTATTAGCTGGTCTACTGACAAGAAGACAATATCCAATATTGTCTTCTCAATGGGGAATGGTGATTTTGAGTTTTCACAATGCGAAACCCTTGATGCGCTAGGAAAAATAGAGTCCGCAGGAAAGATATTCATTGGATTTGTTTATTCAGTCGGTTTACCTGATGGTAGAACGGAACAAAATTATTTTTTATTGGCGCTAGATCAGGATAGAAGAGCTATTGTAGATAAAAGTAAACTTGTAGAACCTCTGCAAAACACCAATGAAAGAAAAAGTATTTCTGCAATCAGAAGACATCTTAAAAAGGTGATGGAAGATAAAGAATGAAAGTTCTGTTGGCAATACTCACATTGATAATTCCATTGAGTTCATATTCTACTATTAAACTAACTAAAATTAATGATAGTAGCATATTGAAGAAATTGATAATAAAAGGCCAAGCATCAGATATCAGCCGCATAAAAATACAGAAAGATCAGACTTTCGACATCAGCGAAGACGGAAAATACATAGGCACTATCGTGCCCGCAGAAGGATATTACAACAATATTGAACCACTCTGTTTCATTGGATGGTCTTCAGATAATAAAAATATCTCAGATATAAAAATTTCTATCGGTCGGGGATTTTTTGAAACAGTGACCTGCCTGAGTCTCGATGCAGTAGGAAAAATTGAAGTTAAAGGAAAAACGTTCATTGGTTTTGTTTATACCGTAGCATTGCGTGACAGAACATCGCAAAACTATTTTTTACTTGAACTAGATAAAGAAAGAAAAACAATAACAGACGTAAGCAATACAATTGAAAAACTACAATTTTACTCTGAAAAGAAAAGCATCATTGATCTTAAAAAGTACCTTGAAGAAAATTTGCAAGCTGTAAAAAGCTAAAAACCGTTAAATTTCAGCTTAATTATCTGGCACCTAATATCACACAATGGTGCCAGATAATAACGCAGGAAGATCCCACTAATTAAAACAGCTGACTTTCCCAAATGCAATATGCACTGGTTCCGGCTTTGACATGTTCGCATAACATGTTTTTATAAGTAAAAGAGATAAACTCTTCTGGTTGATATTCATTGTGCGTTATCGAACTGGGGTAGTGCATTCTGATATTTTTTACTTTTGCATCGGTCAATTTTATTGAGAAATATTGCTCCATCCCCCCATTCTCTGAAGTTCGGTAGAAAATGAAAGTACAGGTTAAATATTCGTTCTCGTTTAACGTGCTCAATAATAATGGTGTCGATTTATCAATTGGTTTCCTAATTTCAACAGGTTGATATGCAACATTATCGATACGCTCTGCTGCATTGTTTAGCTCATAGACAAAAATCTCATTTTCATGCCCTTTTTGCCATTTGTTCCCCATTGAGTCATAAGATCCACATCCAGAAGAGATCAGCCCCTGATTTTTACCTTCTATTTTCAGATAAATGATATTGGCCATAAAATTCCCTTTAACAATTGAAATATATTAATTAAGCAAGATACAACCAACGATGATAATGTAATTTCTATTACATATCTATATTCTAAGCAAATAAAAATCCTGCCGATACGTGTCAGGATAGTTTAATCATAACTGGCAACCATTGCCTTGAAGCAACACCATTTTTTTGTTATAAAAGCATCACATTAGGACAATAAATGGATTGACTCATGGAAGAAGCCAGGATTGCTTTTCCTGTTGGTACATTGCAGAACAACAGAGTTAAGTTAGGGTGACCCATATGAAAAAAATAGCACATGCTTCACTATTAATAGCGCTATTGGCCTCATTACAAGCCTATGCATCTATTAATTTAATCAAGAATGAGGATAAAACCCTATCAAGTGAAGTAATAAAATATGGAAATAAAAAAGGGCTAGTTGATATAAAAACCCAGAGCGATCAGAGCTTTGACATTATTGACGACGGGAAATACATAGGAACAATCATTCCAGCCAAAGGATTTCATAAAAACTATTACCCGCTATGCTTTATTGGTTGGTCAACTGATAAAAAAACAATATCAAAAATCATCCCATCAATAGGGCAAGGATATTTTGAACTTTCCCTCTGTTCAAAACTTGATGCAATAGGAAAAATAGAGGAAAAAGGAAGAACCTTTATTGGCTTTATATACACTGTAGGGTTGAGAGACAGATATGCTCAAAACTACTTTCTCATTGAGCTTAATAGAGAAAAAAGAACTATAGAAGATAAAAGTCAACTCATTGAAAAATTTCAAAATGACTCAGAAAAAAAGAGCATAGCTGATCTCAGAAGAGATATAAAGAAAATTGATGAGAAATAGCAATGAAGAAAATATTGACAATAATAACATTATCAATATCGCTTCAAGCGCATGCATCAATTACGTTAACGCCGATTGATAGCAGTAATCTATTATTGCAGCTGTCGATAAAAACACAGCCCTTGGGAATAGACCAGATAAAAATAGATAATGGACAATCTTTTGACATTACTGAAAACGGTAAATATCTAGGCACACTAATCCCTGCCGAGGGTTATTATAGAAAATACAATCCGCTATGCTTTATTGGTTGGTCTATAGACAAAAAAGAAATCAGTAATATTGTTCCATCTATTGGTCAAGGTGATTTCGAAAACTCAACTTGCTTAAGTCTCGATGCAGTTGGAAAAATAGATGTTAGGAAGAAAACATATATAGGGTTTGTTTATACTGTTGGATTAAGAGACAGACGAGCTAAAAACTATTTTTTGATTGAGTTAGATAAAGATAAAATAACGATCGCAGATAAAAATGCCCTTGTCGATAGTCTACAAAATAATAGTGATGAAAAAAGCATTGCAATGCTCAGGAAAGAGACTGTAATTAAAATTGTGTAATTGCCTGTTTTTGATATGTTCACTCCAACAACGGAGACAGGCAAACGATGGACGAAAAGAAACTCAAAGCACTGGCTGCTGAATTGGCTAAAGGCCTTAAAACCGAAGCTGACCTCAATGCGTTTTCCCGCATGCTGACGAAGTTAACCGTCGAAACCGCGCTCAATACAGAACTGACTGAGCATCTCGGGCACGAGAAAAATGCCCCTAAATCAGGCTCTAATACCCGAAATGGTTACTCGTCTAAAACCGTGTTATGCGACGACGGTGAGATTGAACTGAGTACGCCACGTGACCGCGAAAACACCTTCGAGCCGCAACTGATAAAGAAAAATCAGACACGTATCACGCAGATGGACAGCCAGATTTTATCTCTGTACGCCAAAGGCATGACGACCCGTGAAATCGTTTCTACATTCAAAGAGATGTACGATGCTGATGTGTCTCCCACGCTGATATCCAAAGTGACCGATGCGGTTAAAGAGCAGGTGACAGAATGGCAAAACCGGCCACTGAACCCGCTATATCCCATTGTTTATCTTGATTGTATCGTGGTGAAAGTCCGTCATAGCGGCAGCGTCATTAACAAAGCGGTATTCCTTGCGTTGGGCATCAACACAGACGGCCAGAAAGAGCTGCTGGGTATGTGGCTGGCCGAAAACGAAGGCGCGAAGTTCTGGCTCAATGTGCTGACGGAGCTTAAAAACCGGGGACTTCAGGATATCCTGATTGCCTGCGTGGACGGTCTGAAAGGTTTCCCGGAGGCGATAAACAGCGTTTATCCTCAGACACATATCCAGTTATGCATCATCCATATGGTGCGCAACAGCCTGAAATATGTCTCGTGGAAGGATTACAAGGGCGTCACCAGCGGGCTGAAAGCGGTGTATCAGGCCCCAACTGAGGAAGCGGCGTTGATGGCGCTGGACAAGTTCTCCGGCATCTGGGATGAAAAATACCCCCAAATCAGTAAAAGCTGGCGTGCGCACTGGGAAAATCTCAACACGTTCTTTGGCTACCCGCCGGATATCCGCAAGGCTATCTACACCACCAATGCCATCGAGTCGCTGAACAGTGTTATTCGGCAGGCGATAAAGAAACGTAAGGTGTTCCCGACAGATGATTCGGTACGTAAAGTGATTTATCTGGCAATACAGTCGGCCTCGAAAAAATGGAGTATGCCGATCCAGAACTGGCGGCTGGCGATGAGCCGTTTTATTATCGAGTTCGGTGACCGCCTGAGCGATCACCTTTAATACGGTGGCAATTACACAGAATTATTTACAGGGTCTCAGGAAATATTTTTCTCAAAACATCTCACGTTAATCCAGACGTATCATTAATTATAAATCCAGCAGGAAAATAGAGGCAATTATAACAGCAATTCAAAATAAGTAGCATTATCTTCACGATTAACGGAAAGCACAATAAATTTATTTTTATCTGGCGATTCCCATACCTCTCGGTAGCCATCATCCATATTGAGCGTAAACTTCAATAATTTCAAATAGTTCCTTAACGTCTCAATATCGGTGGTATTTTCAAAATATATACCAGTGACCTGCTTCCCAGGCCCTTCAGCATCGCCGTGTTTAATTTGATATTTTTGAGATATTTTGGGTACGTTTTTTATTATTGGATCAATTAATTGACTGCTGTCAAAACCAATCAAAGAGGGGATGCAAGCACCAACATTAAGAGAATAGGTAAGAAAAGATGAAATAAAAATCAGCCTGAACAATATGTTCATATGTTTCTTACTCATTATTCTTTAAGTACAGTGGTTAATTCACTTGCGCCACGAAATCCCAACCAGATCACATAGAAAAGAGACTGATCGAAGGCATAACCTAAACCAGAGCAACAATATAGACAAGTGCGCCGACGTGACACGGCGCACTCTCTTCTCTCATCCCCCCAAATACATCCGCTTAACCTCCGGATTGGCGAGAATCTCCTGCGCCGGGCCATGCAATGCAATACGACCGTTTTCCAGCACATAGGCGCGATCGGCGATTTTCAGCGCCGCGGTGGCGTTCTGCTCTACCAGCAGGATGGTGATGCCTTCTTTTTGCAACTGCTTGATGGTTGAGAATAATTCGCCCACCACCTTCGGCGCCAGCCCCAGGCTTGGTTCGTCCAGCATCAGTAACACCGGTTCGCTCATCAGCGCGCGGGCGATTGCCAGCATCTGCTGTTCGCCGCCGCTCATGGTGCCGGCCATCTGGCCGCGCCGTTCTTTGAGACGCGGAAACAGCGCGTACATTTTGTCGCGCAGGTAGGTAAAGTTGACCGGGTTATTGTAAGCGCCCATACGCAGGTTTTCTTCAATGGTCAGATTGGTGAACACCTTGCGCCCTTCCGGCACCAGCGCCAGCCCTTTGCGCACGATTTGGTGCGTTGGGCTGTGGGAAATATCCTCGTTGAGAAAACCGACCGCTCCGGTGGATTTCACCAGATTGATGATGCCGTTGAGAGTTGAGGTTTTCCCGGCGCCGTTGCTGCCGATCAGGGTGACGATTTCGCTGTTGTTCACTTCCAGATCGATGCCTTTTAGCCCCTGAATCAGCCCGTAAAACACCTGCAGATCGCTGGCCTTAAGCATAATCGATGTCCCCCAGATAGGCGGCTATCACCTCGGGGTGATTCACCGCGTCCTGCGGCGTGCCGCTGAACAGCGGTTTGCCGTAATCCAGCACCATCACCCGTTCGCACAGCGTGTTGACGAACGACATATCGTGCTCGATCAGCAGCACCGTCAGACCGTAGTCGGCGCGCATGCGGAAAATCAGCTGCGCCAGCTCGGCCGTTTCGCGCGGGTTCATGCCGGCCGCCGGTTCATCCAGTAGCAATAGCTTGGGCGAGGTCGCCAGTGCGCGGGCAATCTCCACCTTGCGCTGGTTGCCGTAACTGAGGTTGGTCGCCAGCGAATGCGCATGTTCGGCGATGCCGATGTATTCCAACAGCGCCATGCCGGTTTCCCGCGCCTGCCGTTCGGCACGGAAGAAGCGGCCGATACGCAGCGCCGCCTCCAGAAACGAGTATGGAATAAAGCGATCAAGACCGATCAACACGTTCTCCAGTACCGTCATCGATGGAAACAGGCGGATATTCTGGAAAGTACGGGCGATACCACGGTTGACCACCTGATTGGGTTTCAGCCCGCTTAGCGTCTGCCCGTCCAGCCAGACGGCGCCGCCGGTCGGTTTATAGTTGGCGGTGATCACGTTGAACATCGTGGTTTTGCCGGCGCCGTTGGGGCCGATCAACCCAAAGATCTCCGCCGGGTTGATGGTGAAGCTAACGCCATCGATGGCGCGCAGGCCGCCAAACTGCATGGTGACGCCCTCGACGCGCAACAGCGAGTTATTTTCCATTCGCGCTTCTCCTGCGGATATCCCAGACTTCCTGCTTGCCCAGCAGCCCTTCGCGGGCGAACAGCATGATCACCAGCAGCACCAGCGAGAACACCACCATCCGCAACCCCGGATGCGCCCCCAGATCCTGGCCGAACAGCGTCAGCGGTTGATCGAGGAAGCGCAGCCACTCGCCGCTGCCGATCACGATGATCGTGCCGAGAATGGCGCCGGTGGTGCTGCCCAACCCGCCGAGTACGATGATGATCAGCAACTGGAAGGTCAGCATGAAGTCGAACAGATCCGGCGAGATGATCGTCAGCAACGACGCCAGCAGCCCGCCGCCGATGCCCTCGAAAAAGGCGCTGGTGGCGAAAGCGCAGGTCTTGACGCGAAAGGTATTGATGCCCATTGCAATCGCCGCGTCTTCATCGTCGCGCACCGCTTTCATGGCGCGGCCGTATTTGGAGTAGACCAATTGTAGGATGAACAGCACCGCCGCCAGCGCGATGAAACCGCACCAGTACAGAATATGACTGACCTGCGGGATCTCGTTCAGACCAATGGCGCCGTTGGTAAATTGCGGGTTATTGATGGCGAAGATCTTGATGATGAAGCCGAACCCCAGCGTGACGATCGCCAGATAATCGCCGCGCACGCGGAATACCGGAAACGACAGGCACACCGCCACCGCCGCCGCGCATACCCCGCTGATGATCAGCGCCGGCAGAAACGACGCATGCACCGCCAGAATCAGCGGGCTGGGCGCCGTCATCTCGAACATATTGGTTTTGGCATCCGCGCTCAACAGCAGCAGCGCCGTAATGTAAGCGCCGATCGCCACAAAGCCGTTAGGCTCCAGCGACAGCTGCCCGGTCACGCCGTTAATCAGGTTATAGCTGACCGCCAGAATCATAAAAATGAAGATGTTACAGAAGATGCGCACGATATAGTCATTAAACAGCGCATCCAACCCGGTCAGCGCCAGCAGAGCCAGCGCAAACACGGCGAAATATCCCAGCCACATCGTCGGGGAAGTCCGCGGCATTCTCATCAGAAACGGCTCCTTTCCAGTCGTTCGTCGCCCATAATGCCTACCGGTCTGAACAGCAGTACCAGAATCAAAAACATGAAGGCAAAGGCGTCTTTATAGCCGCCCAATTCCGGAAACAGCGCCACCGCCACCACTTCGGTAAAGCCGAGGATAAAACCGCCGATCACCGCGCCGGTGACGCTGCCGATGCCGCCCAGCACCGCCGCGGCGAAGGCTTTCAGGCCGATCAACACCCCCATCAGCGGATCGATAGAGGGGTAGCTGATGGCGTAGAACACGCCGCCCAGCGCCGCCAGCGCGCTGCCGAGCGCGAACACGAAGGCGATGATCTGGTTGGCGTCGATGCCCATCAGCCGCACGGTGTTGACGTCAAACGCCACCGCGCGGATCGCCATCCCCTGCCGGGTGCGATAAAGAATGCACAGGATCACCGCCAGCAGCGCCAGCGTCATCAACGGTACGATCCAGGCCACATTGGTGACGACGATCGGCCCGAGATTGATGGTCTGATTAAAGAACGGCGGCGACTCGAAGTAACGCGGGCTGCCGCCGAACACCACATTGAACAGGTTCTCCAGAAAGAAACTGACGCCGATGGCGGTGATCAGCATCGAGATCTTCGATGCCTGCCTAAGCGGGCGGTAGGCGATTTGATCGATACCGATCCCCAGCAGCGCGGCGATGAGAATGGCGAGGATCACGGCGGCCCCGAAAGGCAACCCGAGGGAGGTGAAACCGAGCAGGGCCATAAAAGCCCCGACCATCATGATATCGGCATGAGCGAAGTTGATCAGCCGCAGCACGCCGTACACCATGGTATAGCCGATGGCGATCAGCGCGTACATGCTGCCAAGGCTCATGCCATTGACCACTTGCTGCAAGAAAACGGCAAGATCCATCATGTCATCCTTTACTGTTAGGCTGCGCCCCGCCTTGCTATTCGCGGATGCCGCTAGCGGCGATGATTCCGCGCGGCAAGGCGCCAGCCGTGAAGTGTGGTAGACCAGACAAACGACGGGGCAAAGCCGATTACGGGTTGATCACCGTTTTAAACACCATCTCGCCGCCTTTCACTTCGTTGATCACCGCCGGACGAATGGCGTCGCCGTCTTTCAGGGTCAGGGTGCCGGTGATGCCGGTGAAGTTGCTGGTAGCGCGAATCGCCTTGTTGACGCAGACGCGATCGTGCGGATCGCTACAGGTGTTCATGGCGTTGACGATCATCTTGTAGGCGTCCGCCGTCATCGCTCCCCAGGTGTGGGTCGGTTCCTTGTATTTGGCGGTCCAGGCTTTGATGAACTTTTCCCCTTCCGGCGTCTGCTCTTTGGCGTTCGGCGAGTAGTAGTCGGTGGTCATCCACCCTTCCACCGCATCCTGCCCCATTTTGAAGAACACCGGATCCGCCGCCAGACCGTCGCCGCCGACCACCGGCACCTTCAGCCCGAGCTGTTTGGCCTGCACGGCGATCAGCGCGCCTTCGGTGTAATAAATCGGCATGTAGATCACGTCCACATTGTGGGATTTGATGGTGGAGAGCTGGGCTTTGAAATCTTTGCTGCCGCCGGGCGCCTGCACTTCAATCGGGATGGTGCCGCCGTTTTTCAGGAATTGGGTGCGGAATGATTTAGCCAGCCCTACCGAGTAGTCGTTGCTGCTGTCGAACATGATGGCGGCTTTCTTCGCCTTCAGGTCGCGGGTCGCCAGATTGGCGCCGACCACGCCCTGAAAACTGTCGGAGAAGCAGACGCGGCTGACGTACTCCTTGCCTTTGGTCACCCGGTCGTTGGTGGCGGTCGGCGAGACGATCGGCGTTTTGGTGTCTTCCGCCATTTTAGTCATCGCCATGGTATTGGTGGAGGTCACCTCGCCGATCACCGCATCCACTTTATCGCTGGATACCAGGCGCTGCATGGCGTTGGCCGCTTCCACCTTGTCGCTCTTGTCGTCAATCACCACCAGCTTGATGGTATCGCCGTTCTTCAGTTTGGTATCGATACCGTTAATCAGTTCCAGTCCTTTCAGCGACGGCTGACCATAACCGCTCAATGCCCCGCTCAGGGGCAATACCACGCCAATCTTGATGTCATCCGCCCACGCCCCCACCGAAGCCAGTGAAGACGATACGGCTACCGCTGCGACAGTAAATCTGAAAAATTTGTTCTTCATGATCGCCTCTTCAAAAATAAAGATCACATTTCAGTTGTGAAATGACGCTGCATACAGGGTGATAAAAAGAAGATCTGTGTGACAGGATATCCAGGCTGTTCACCGGGGAAGTGGCAGCAATAAATATGCCAAAATAACAAGAATAATTAATGTATTAATAATCAAAACATAAAAGAAAAAGATATGAATAATTCCCCCGCCCCGCGCAGCCGCCTTTGGCGGCCATGCACCAATTGATTACCGCCATGCTTTTTATTAGTGCGAAAACGGCATCGCTTTTCACAGATAAATCAACCAATAGCAAAAGATGCCATATGGGTGATCATGCGTTTCCCCATAAATGTATTATTCTCTGTCTATCATTTTGCAGCGCGACGGCTTCAGCAATTATTTCCGGAATAGTTTCGTTTTCATCGTTTTATTCTGAATGGAATACCTTCAGGTTAAATAAACATTCCTAACAACAATGCAACACCGTGGTCTGGCAATAACGGTATGGAGAATGAAACTGGACAAGTACTGTATGTATATACATAATTCATCGTATTGTTTCACTGCTTCCTCTGACTAACACCTCATGACTCCTTCACCACCGCGTCAGGGATTCGTACTCACCCGCCACTGGCAGGACACGCCCGCTGGGGTTCAGGTCGAATGCTGGCTGGCGACCGATAACGGCCCCTGCCGGGTCAGGCTATCTCCGCAGCAGGCGGTGGCGTTTGTGCCGATGCGCCATCAGGCGCGGATTACCCAGTTGTTGAGCGGTGAAAGGCACTGGCAACTGCGGCCGCTGGCACTGAAAAACTTCCACCACGAGCCGCAGCTCGGGCTCTATTGCCTGCAATACCGTCAATTGTTGCGTCTGGAAAAGAAACTGCAGGAAGCGGGGATTCCGGTGTACGAAGCGGATATCCGCCCGCCGGAGCGGTTTCTGATGGAACGCTTTATTACCGCCCCAGTCTGGTTCAGCGGCGAGGAAACCGCCGACGGCCTGATCGATCAGGTCAGGCTGAAGCCGGCGCCCGACTATCGTCCGCCGCTGAAAACCGTGTCGCTGGATATCGAAACCAGCCGTCACGGCGAGCTGTACTGCATCGGTCTGGAAGGCTGCGGTCAGCGTCAGGTGTTTATGCTGGGGCCGGAGAACGGTAACGCCGACGATGCCGGCGACCTGACGCTGGAATACGTCGCCAGTCGCCCGCAACTGCTGGAAAAACTCAATCACTGGCTACAGACCTACGATCCGGATGTGATCATCGGCTGGAATCTGGTGCAGTTCGACCTGCGGGTACTGCAACAGCACGCCGAACGCTATCGCATTCCGCTACGGCTCGGGCGCGGCGGTCAGGAAATGGAATGGCGCGAGCACGGCTACCGGCAGGGGCACTTTTTCGCCGGCGCGCCGGGTCGATTGATCGTCGATGGCATCGAAGCGCTGAAGTCCGCCACCTGGAACTTTGCCTCGTTCAGCCTGGAATTTGTCGCTCAGTCGCTGCTGGGCGAAGGCAAGGCCAGCGACAATCCCTACCAACGGCTGGAAGAAATCGAACAGCGCTTTCAACAGGATAAGCCGGCGCTGGCGCGCTACAACCTGAAAGACTGTGAACTGGTGACGCGCATCTTCGAGAAAACCCATCTGATGCCTTTTCTGCTGGAGCGCGCCAGCGTCACCGGGCTGGCGGCGGACCGCAGCGGCGGCTCGGTGGCGGCGTTCACCCACCTTTACCTGCCGCGGATGCACCGGGCTGGATTCGTGGCGCCCAATCTCGGCGAGGTGCCGCCGGAAGCCAGCCCCGGCGGCTACGTGATGGACTCCCGTCCCGGTCTGTATGATTCGGTGCTGGTGCTGGACTACAAAAGCCTGTATCCCTCCATCATCCGCACGTTTTTGATCGACCCGATCGGCCTGGTGACCGGTTTGCAGCAGCCCGACGAGCAACATGCGGTAGAGGGCTTTCGCGGCGCCTGGTTCTCCCGTCGCCACCATTGTCTGCCCGCCATCGTGGAAGGCATCTGGCATGAACGCGACCTCGCCAAACAGCACAACAACAAACCGCTGTCGCAGGCGCTGAAAATCATCATGAATGCGTTTTACGGCGTGCTGGGGTCCAGCGGCTGTCGCTTTTTCGATCCGCGCCTCGCTTCCTCCATCACCCTGCGCGGCCATGAGATCATGCGCCAGACCCGCTCCCTGATCGAAGCCAGAGGCTATCAGGTGATTTACGGCGATACCGACTCCACCTTCGTCTGGCTTAAGCGCGCCCACAGTGAGGACGACGCGAACATCATCGGTCATGAACTGGTGGCTTACATCAACGACTGGTGGCAGCAACATCTGCACCAGCAACACGGGCTGGCCAGCGCGCTGGAGATGGAGTACGAAACTCATTTTCACCGCTTTCTGATGCCCACCATCCGCGGCGCCGAATTGGGCAGCAAAAAACGCTACGCCGGCATGACCATTAACGCGCAGGGCGAACAGATGGTGTTCAAAGGGCTGGAAACGGTACGTTCCGACTGGACGCCGCTGGCGCAGCAATTCCAGCAACAGCTTTACCAGCGCGTCTTCCACCGCGAACCGTATCAGGAGTGGGTGCGGGAGTACGTAGAAAAGACGCTGAACGGCGAGCACGACGACCTGCTGGTGTACCGCAAACGCCTGCGCCACAAGCTGAGCGACTATCAGCGCAACGTGCCGCCGCAGGTACGCGCCGCCAGAATGGCCGACGATTACAACCGCCAGCATGACCGACCGTTGCAATACCAGAGCGGCGGCTGGATAAGCTACGTCATCACGGTGAATGGCCCGGAACCGCTGGAAAATCGCCGCTCGCCGCTGGATTACAGTCACTACGTGGAAAAACAGCTGCAACCGGTAGCCGATGCTATTCTGCCTTTCATTCACGATGATTTTGCTACACTGGTTACCGGACAGATGGGGCTATTTTAGTAATCCGATGGTGCCTGACAGGTGACGAACAGGCTACCATCCAGTACCATAGCGCCCTTTCAAAAATATCAGGCGTGGGTCCACGTCTGTCTGTTAGACAACGGTCAATTAAACAACCGGAATACCCGGGGCGCTCCCCCACACCCGCATCACAGGCTGTGCCCGACATCACGACTGTCGCGCAGGGCGGGTCAGGTATTGCCGGGCGCAAGGGTCGGCGGCCCTTTGCCCAGACATTCTCCGACAACGACGAGTATCGAGCTTAGAATTTATGCCTTTTACACTTGGTCAACGCTGGATCAGCGATACAGAAAGCGATTTAGGATTGGGTACGGTGGTGGCGATAGACGCCCGCATGGTCACTCTGCTGTTTCCGGCCAGTGGCGAAAACCGCCTCTATTCCAGAAATGACGCCCCCATTACCCGTGTCATGTTCAATCCCGGCGATACCATTACCAGCCACGAAAACTGGCAGTTACAGGTGGAGGATGTTCGTGACGAGGATGGCCTGCGCACCTATATCGGCCAACGGCTGGACACCGATGAACCCGCCGAACTGCGGGAAGTGTTCCTCGACAGCAAGCTGACGTTCAATAAACCGCAGGATCGGCTGTTCGCCGGTCAAATCGACCGGATGGATCGCTTTGCGCTGCGTTACCGCGCGCACCGTCACCAGCTCGAACAGGCGTTGCAGCCGTGGGGCGGGCTGCGCGGCATGCGCGCCAGCCTGATTCCGCATCAGTTGCACATCGCCCGCGAAGTGGGCCAACGCCACGCGCCGCGTGTGTTGCTGGCGGACGAAGTGGGCTTGGGCAAAACCATCGAAGCCGGCATGATTATCCACCAGCAGTTGCTGGCGGGCCGGGCGGAACGCGTACTGATCGTGGTGCCGGAAACGCTGCAACACCAGTGGCTGGTGGAAATGCTGCGCCGCTTCAACCTGCTGTTCTCGCTGTTTGACGATGAGCGCTACGCCGAAGCCCGCCTTGACAGCGACAATCCGTTTGAAACTGAGCAGTTGATCATCTGTTCGCTGGATTTTGTACGTCGCAACCCGTCCCGTTTCGAACAACTGCTGGACGCCGACTGGGACCTGCTGGTGGTGGACGAAGCGCACCATCTGGTATGGAGCGAAGACGCGCCCAGCGCCGGATACAAGGCGGTTGAGCGTCTGGCGCGCGCCATCCCCGCGGTGCTGCTGCTGACCGCGACGCCGGAACAATTGGGTCAGGAGAGCCATTTTGCCCGTCTGCGGCTGCTCGATCCGAACCGCTTCCATGACTACCACGAGTTTATCGCCGAACAGCAGCAATACCGCCCGGTGGCCGACGCGGTCACGCTGCTGCTGAGCGGCAACCGTATCAGCGATGGCGAACGCAACGCGCTCGGCGAGATGCTGGGCGAACAGGATATCGAGCCGCTGCTGAAATCCATCGCCAGCGACAGCGAAGACAGCGTCGCGGCGCGTCAGGAACTGATCACCATGCTGATGGACCGCCACGGCACCAGCCGCGTGCTGTTCCGCAACACCCGTCAGGGGGTGAAAGGCTTCCCGAAACGCGAACTGCATCAGATCAAGCTGCCGCTGCCGACACAGTACCAGACGGCTATCCGCGTATCCGGCATCATGAATGCCCGTAAATCCGCCGAAGACTGCGCACGCGACATGCTCTATCCGGAGCAGATCTATCAGCAGTTTGAAGACGACAACGCCACCTGGTGGAGCTTCGATCCGCGCGTCGAATGGATGTTGGATTTTCTGACCAGCCACCGCGACGAGAAAGTGTTGGTGATCTGCGCCAAGGCCGCCACCGCGCTGCAACTGGAGCAGGTGCTGCGCACCCGCGAAGCCATCCGCGCCGCGGTGTTCCACGAGGGGTTGTCGATTCTGGAACGCGACCGCGCCGCCGCTTACTTCGCTTCCGAAGAGGAAGGCGCACAGGTGCTGATCTGTTCCGAGATCGGTTCCGAAGGCCGTAACTTCCAGTTCGCCAGCCACCTGATCATGTTTGATCTACCGTTTAACCCGGATCTGCTGGAACAGCGCATCGGCCGTTTGGACCGTATCGGCCAGAGCCGCGATATCCAGATTCTGGTGCCGTATCTGGAAAATACCGCCCAGGCGCTGCTGGTCCGCTGGTACCACGAAGGGCTGGATGCGTTCGAGCACACCTGCCCGACCGGCCGCTCGATTTATGACAGCCACTACGAGCAACTGATTAACCTGCTCGCCAAACCGTCCGAACAGACGGGGCTGGACGAGTTCATCCACACCTGCCGCCAGCAGCATGACGCGCTGAAAGTCCAACTGGAACAGGGCCGTGACCGCCTGCTGGAGATGCATTCCAACGGCGGCGAACAGGCGCTGGCGCTGGCCGAAGCGATCGCCGAACAGGATAACGACGTCAATCTGGTGAATTTCGCCCTCAACCTGTTCGACATCATCGGTATTCATCAGGACGACCGCAGCGATAACCTGATCGTGCTGACGCCGTCCGACCATATGCTGGTGCCGGATTTCCCCGGCCTGCCGCAGGACGGCTGCACCATCACCTTCGATCGCGATCAGGCGCTATCCCGCGAAGACGCGCAGTTCGTCAGTTGGGAACACCCGCTGATCCGCAACGGGCTGGATCTGATCCTGTCCGGCGACACCGGCAGCTGCGCCGTGTCGCTGCTGAAAAACAAGGCGCTGCCGGTCGGCACCCTGCTGACGGAACTGGTGTACGTGGTGGAAGCGCAGGCGCCGAAGAAACTGCAACTGACCCGCTTCCTGCCGCCGACGCCGATTCGCGTCCTGCTGGACCGCAAAGGCGCCAATCTGGCGGCGCAGGTGGAGTTCGAGAGCTTCAACCGTCAGTTGAGCGCGGTCAATCGCCATACCTCCAGCAAGCTGGTGAACGCGGTGCAGGACGATGTGCATGACATGCTGCAAAAAGCTCAGCCGCTGGTAGAAGCGCAGGCGCAGGCGCTAATCGCCGACGCGCAGCGCAGCGCCGAAACGCAGTTGCGCCGCGAACAGGAGCGGCTGGAAGCGCTCAAGGCGGTCAACCCGAACATCCGTGACGACGAACTGGAGGCGCTGGAAGAACAGCGCGAGCAGGTACTGCTCAACCTGCAGCAGGCCAACTGGCGTCTCGATGCCATCCGTCTGGTGATGGTGGCGCACCAGTAAGCCCCATCGGTTGTCTATATACTTCGCGGCAAGGCCTGCCCTTGCCGCGATGCCGGAGCCATTCATGGAACCCTACAACCCACCCCGCGATCCCTGGCTGCACATCCTGTATCAGGATCAGCACATCATGGTGGTGAACAAACCCAGCGGACTGCTCTCCGTTCCCGGCCGCGCCGAGGAACACAAGGACAGCATTATGACCCGCATTCAGGCCGACTTTCCCGCCGCCGAATCCGTCCATCGTCTGGACATGGCGACCAGCGGCGTGATGGTGGTGGCGCTGACCAAAGCGGCGGAACGGGAACTGAAACGCCAGTTCCGCGAACGGGAGCCGAAGAAATCCTACATCGCCCGCGTCTGGGGCCATCTGGAACAGGATGACGGGCTGGTGGACCTGCCGCTGATTTGCGACTGGCCGAACCGCCCAAAACAAAAAGTCTGTTTTGAACAGGGCAAGCCCGCCCAAACCGGCTATGTCGTGTTATCACGGGACAGCGACGGCACCACCCGCGTGAAGCTGATGCCGATCACCGGCCGCTCGCACCAGTTGCGCGTCCACATGCTGGCGCTGGGCCACCCGATTCTCGGCGACGGGTTCTACGCCCACCCGCAGGCGAAAGCCATGGCGCCCCGCTTGCTGCTGCACGCGCAGGAACTGGCGATCGCCCATCCGGCGTTTAACACGCCGATGCATTTTCGCTGCGAAGCGGATTTCTGATACGCACGTTGGGCAGGAAACAAGGGTTAACGACAGCCGGACAGACTATCAAAGGAAGAGAAATCAGCGGGAAAACTTGTTGATTTTGAGAAACTCATAGGCGGCCTGAATATCCTGCGCTTTGCGCTTGGCCATTTCAATCATGCGCGGCGACAGGCCCTTACCCATCATCTTATCGGGGTGGTGTTCGCTCATCAGTTTACGATAAGCTCGTTTCACCGTGGCGGCGTCATCGCTGCTGCGCACTCCCAGCGTGCGGCAGGCGCTTTCAACCGTCGGCCCATACGACGACACCGGCGGCCGCTGACCGTAAGACTGCCCGCCATACGACTGATTGCGCCGCTGGTAAGATTTGTTGCCCTGACGCGATGACTGATGGCTGTTCTGCCGTGACTGATAGTTGTTGTTCTGGCGAGACTGATGGTTGTTGTTCTGACGAGACTGATAGTTATTGCCCTGCCGCGACTGGTAACCGCTGCCGTTGCTCTGCTTTGATGACTGGTGGTTGCCGCGTTCCATATTACGCATGAACAACTCGAACTGTTCGCGGGTCACGCCCAGCTCATCGGCGAACAGGTACAGCAACCGGCGCTCGCTAGGGTGCAGTGCGCCGTCGACAAACGCCACCTGCAGTTGAATCTCCAGAAACATCCGGATCAAATCAAAGCGGCCGATACAGGCGTCGCGCAATTTGCGCAGTTTGCTGCGTACCGGAAACTGGCTGGCTTTGCCTTCCCGGAACGCCTGTTGCGCGGCATTGCGCGCCTCGCCACGCAGTTCCAGCCGGTCCATCATGGTGGTGGCGATACGGATATCGGATTCCGTCACCCGGCCTTTCGACTTAGCCAGGTGCCCCATCGCCTGAAAGGTTGTCAGACAAAACAGCGCCTGGCGGGTAGCTTGCGCGGTAAAAAAGTCGCGCCGACGGGATGCACGGGCTCTGTCAAGCAAATGACCCAACAACAGTCCGATTATCAATCCGCCGATACCGGCGCTGGACGCAATCCCCAGCGCTAGCCCCAGCAACTTTCCCCAATACCGCATATACTCCTCAAATCCCCATGCCGTCGGCCAAAAATTGCTTTATCATACCTGTCATTTATCTTTGCTCCTAACGGCAACGCATAGAAAATGGCGGGGATTTTGCACTGGCGCCACGCCGGTGGCTGATATAGTCTCTGACCGTTTGCCGGCATGACGCCCTTGATGACGGAACACCAGATACCGCGTATGAAAAAAAGTTTTCCAACCCTGCTGGCCTCATTAATTTGGTCGGCGCTGTACAGCCAGCAGGCGCTGGCCGATCTCGCCTCTCAGTGTATGTCGGGCGTTCCCGTATATAATCGCCCGCTGGTCACCGGCGACACCAGCCAGTTGCCGGTGCATATCAAAGCCGATCAGTCGCAGGCTAATTACCCGGATAGCGCTGTTTTTACGGGTAACGTCAACGTCGAGCAGGGTAATCGCGTGCTCACCGCAGATCAGGTACAGCTGCACCAGAAGCCGCAGCCCGGTCAGGCCGACCCTATCCGCACCGTTACCGCGATCGGCAACGCGCATTACGATGACAACCAGGTCATCCTGAAAGGCCCGCGAGCCTGGTCCAACCTCAACACCAAAGATACCGACGTGGAAAACGGCGACTATCTGATGGTGGGCCGTCAGGGGCGCGGCGATGCCGACAAGATGAAACAGCGTGAAAACAACCGTTACACCATTCTGGATAACGGCTCGTTTACCTCCTGTTTGCCCGGTGATGATAGCTGGAGTGTCGTCGGTTCGGAAGTGATCCAGGACCGGCAGGAAGAAGTGGCTGAAATCTGGAACGCCCGCTTCCACATCGCCGGCGTTCCCGTGTTCTACAGCCCTTACATGCAGTTGCCTATTGGCGATAAGCGCCGTTCCGGTTTTCTGATCCCCAATGCCAAATACGGTAATCGCAATGGCTTTGAACTGATCACCCCTTACTACTGGAACATCGCCCCCAACTACGACGCCACCATCACGCCGCATGTGCAGACCAACCGCGGCATCCAGTGGCAGAACGAGTTCCGTAATCTGTCCCGTTTTGGTTTCAGCGTGTTCGAATTCGACTGGCTGCAGAACGACAGACAGTATAAAAGCGATGTCCTCTCCGGCAAATCCGGCTATGCCGCCGACGATAACTACACCCGTTGGCTGTTCCACTGGATGCACAGCGGCGTTGTCGATCAGGTCTGGCGTATCAACGTCGATTACACCAAGGTCAGCGATCAGAACTATTTCACCGACCTGGATTCGGTTTACGGCAACACCACCGACGGCTACGCCACCCAGAAGTTCAGCCTGGGTTACGCCACCCGCAACTGGGACGCCACGCTGTCGACGCGCCAGTATCAGATCTTCAGCAACCTGGCTAATCGGGACGTCTACCGGGCGATGCCGCAGTTGGATATCAACTTCGCCAAGAATGATATCGGCCCCTTTGACTTATACCTGTACGGTCAGGCGGCGAAGTTTACTAACGTCAACCCCACTTATCCGGATGCAACCCGGCTCCATATCGAGCCGACGCTGTCGCTGCCGATTTCCAACGGCTGGGCCAGTCTGAGCACCGAAGCCAAGTTGATGGCCACCCACTATCAGCAAGAGAATCTGGATACATATTTGGCTAATCACGCCGACAATGCGGATGCTACGTTGTTGAAAGGCACTGTGAATCGCGTGATGCCGCAGTTCAAAACCGACGGCAAGATGGTGTTTGAACGCGACATGGATTGGGCCAAAGGCTACACCCAGACGCTGGAGCCGCGGGTGCAATACCTGTACGTGCCGTACCGGGATCAGTCATCCATTCGCACCTATGACTCCACGTTGCTGCAGGCGGATTACGCCGGTCTGTTCCGCGATCGCACCTTCAGTGGTCTGGATCGCATCGCGTCCGCCAATCAGGTATCGACCGGCATGACCACCCGTTTGTACGACGGCTCGCTGGAAGAACGCTTCAACGCGTCGCTGGGGCAGATTTATTACTTTGAACGTCCACGCACCGGCACCGCATCCACCATTGACCAGAACGATGATCGTGGCAGCCTGAGCTGGGCGGGAGACTCGTACTGGAAGTTCGCCGACAACTGGGGTATCCGGGGCGGCGCACAGTATGATCAACGCCTGAAGGACTTCACGCTCGGCGATGCCGTGCTGGAATACCGTGGCGGCGGCGAACGTATGTTCCAGTTGAACTACCGTTTCGCCAGTTCAAAATATATTCAGGCTATGTTGCCGACCGTGACAAACCCAGGCTTCCAGCAGGGCATTTCCCAGGTTGGCGCCACCGCCAGCTGGCCGCTGACGGATCGCTGGGCTATCGTGGGCGCTTACTACTACGATACCAAAGCCAACCAACCGGCCGACCAGTTGCTGGGTCTGCAATACAATACCTGCTGCTGGGCGGTTAACGTCGGCTATGAGCGCAAAATCACCAAGTGGAACAGCACCACCAATCAAAGCGTTTACGACAACAAGATCGGCTTTAGCTTTGAACTGCGCGGCCTGAGCAGCAATTATGGTCTGGGTACGGACAAAATGCTGAAAACCGGTATTTTGCCTTACCAGCGCGCGTTCTGATGGTGCGTTATGAATAATGTAACGCCGGGAACTCTGGCGGCAATAAACGTCTAATGACCGGTAGCGATTAAACATTTAACCCGCCCTGGCGGAAAAATTAACGGGAAAGGTATGAAGAACTGGAGAGCGCTTGTTCTGGGGCTGGCACTGAGTGCCAACATGGCGTTTGCGGCGCCGCAGGAGGTCAACAAGATCGCCGCGGTCGTCGACAACAGTGTGGTTCTGGAAAGCGATATCAATAGCCTGTTGCAGTCCGTCAAGTTGAACGCGCAAGAAGCCGGTCAACAGTTGCCGGACGACGCTACGCTCCGTCACCAGATTCTGGAGCGCTTGATCATGGATAACATCATCCTGCAGATGGCGCAGAAGATGGGCGTTCAGGTCACCGACGAGCAATTGGATCGTTCTATCGCCAACATCGCCGCGCAGAACCGCATGAGCGTGGACCAGTTGCGCAGCCGTCTGGCAGCCGAAGGCGTCAGCTTTGATACCTACCGCAGCCAGATTCGCAAAGACATGATCATTGCCGAAGTGCGTAACAGCGAAGTGCGCCGTCGTGTCACCGTGCTGCCGCAGGAAGTGGATTCGCTGGCCCAGCAGATTGCCAGCCAGGGAGCGAGCGGCCCCGAGGTCAACCTGAGCCAGATTCTGATCCCGCTGCCGGAAAACCCGACGCAGGATCAGGTCGACAAGGCGGAAAGCCTGGCTAATCGTCTGGTGAAAGAAGCCTCGCAGGGCGCCGACTTCGGTAAACTGGCTATCACCTACTCCGCCGATCCGCAGGCGCTGAAAGGCGGACAAATGGGCTGGGGCCGTCCGCAGGAATTGCCGTCGCTGTTCGCCGAACGTCTGACCAATCCGCAGAAAGGCCAGGTTATCGGGCCGATCCGCTCCGGCGTTGGTTTCCATATTCTGCGCGTCAACGACACCCGCGGCGGCGATCAGTCCGTATCGGTGACCGAAGTACACGCCCGCCACATTCTGCTGCGCACCTCGGTGGTCATGAACGATGCACAGGCCAGAGCCAGACTGGAAGATATCGCCAGCCAGATCAAAAGCGGCAAGTTAAGCTTCGCCAACGCCGCCAAACAGCTGTCGCAGGATCCGGGCACCGCCAATCAGGGCGGCGATCTGGGTTGGTCATCGCCGGACATGTATGACCCGTCATTCCGCGACGCGTTGACCCAATTGAAGAAAGGCGAAATCAGCGCGCCGGTGCATTCCTCCTTCGGCTGGCACCTGATTCAGTTGCTGGATACCCGTCAGGTGGACAAGACCGACGCCGCCCAGAAAGATCGCGCCTATCGCATGCTGTTTAACCGTAAATTCGCCGAGGAAGCGCAAACCTGGATGCAGGAAAAACGCGCCGCGGCTTACGTGAAAATCCTGAACGGGCAGAACTGATGCCGACTGAAACGCAGGTGCAGCGAGTGGTGATCACACCCGGCGAACCCGCCGGGATTGGTCCTGATCTGGTTGTAGCGCTGGCGCAGCAAAACTGGCCGGTGGAACTGGTGGTGTGCGCTGACGCCGAGCTGCTGTTGAGCCGCGCGCTGGCGCTGAAACTGCCGCTGACATTGCGTGAGTACCAGCCGCACCAGCGGGCGCAGGCGCAAACCGCCGGCACACTGACGCTGCTGCCGGTCGTCGCCGACGCCACCGTGGTGCCGGGGCAACTGAACGTGGCGAACAGCCGCTATGTGCTGGATACGCTGACCCGCGCCTGCGACGGCTGCCTGAATGGCGACTTCGCCGCGCTGATCACCGGGCCGGTGCACAAGGGCATCATCAACGAGTCCGGTATTCCGTTTTCCGGTCACACTGAATTTTTCGCTGAGCGCAGTCACTGCGCGCGCGTGGTGATGATGCTGGCGACCGAGGAGCTGCGCGTCGCGCTGGCGACCACCCATCTGCCGCTAAAAGCCGTCTCGGACGCTATTACCCGCGACAGCCTGCACGAAGTCATCACCATTCTGCATCGGGACTTGCAGCGCAAGTTCGGCCTCGCCCAACCGGTCATCTACGTCTGCGGCCTGAATCCGCACGCCGGCGAAGGCGGCCACATGGGGCGTGAAGAACTGGATGTGATTATTCCGGCGCTGGATGAACTACGTCAGTCCGGTATCCAGTTGGTCGGCCCGCTGCCGGCCGATACCCTGTTCCAACCCAAGTATCTCGAACACGCCGATGCCGTACTGGCGATGTATCACGATCAGGGCCTGCCGGTACTGAAATATCAGGGCTTCGGCCGGGCCGTCAACATCACGCTGGGGCTGCCGTTTATCCGCACGTCCGTCGACCATGGTACCGCGCTGGAACTTGCCGGCAGCGGTCAGGCCGATCCGGGTAGCTTCCGCACCGCATTGAATCTCGCTCTACATATGATTGCTAACCGTAATGAATAATCGCGTCCATCAAGGCCACTTCGCCCGTAAGCGTTTCGGCCAAAATTTTCTTAACGATCAGTTTGTGATCGACAGTATTGTTTCCGCCATCCACCCGCAGCCGGGTCAGGCGATAGTGGAAATCGGCCCCGGCCTGGGGGCGCTCACCATCCCGGTCGGCGAGCGTATCGACAGCTTTACCGTGGTGGAGCTGGACCGCGATCTGGCCGCCCGGCTGGAGGTTCACCCCACGCTCAGAGACAAGCTGACCATCATCCAGCAGGACGCAATGACGGTGGACTTCGCCGCGTTGTCACAACAGGCGGGACAACCGCTGCGGGTTTTTGGTAACCTGCCGTATAATATTTCGACACCGCTGATGTTCCACCTGTTCAGCTATACTCAGGCTATTCGCGACATGCACTTCATGTTGCAGAAAGAGGTGGTCAACCGGCTGGTGGCAGGGCCGGACAGCAAGGCTTATGGTCGGCTGAGCGTGATGGCGCAGTACTATTGTCAGGTCATTCCGGTGCTTGAAGTGCCGCCGACGGCCTTCAAACCGGCTCCTAAAGTGGATTCCGCGGTGGTGCGTCTGGTGCCGCACACCACATCGCCTTATCCGGCGGTGGATACGCGAATTCTGAGCCGGATTACCACGGAAGCCTTTAATCAGCGACGCAAAACGCTGCGTAACAGCCTGGGCAACCTGTTCACACCGGAGCAATTGACCGCGCTGGAGGTGGACCCGAACGTCCGGGCGGAAAACGTCACCATTACGCAGTATTGTCGTCTGGCCGAGTGGCTGACCGCGCATCCCACATCGCAGGAATAAGCTGGAGTTGTCGTCATGATGAACGCCCCCCGAGTGTGTATACAGGTTCAAAGCTTCTACGTTGAAGCGCAGTCCCAGCCAGAAGAAGGGCGTTTCGTCTTCGCTTATACCATCACTATTCGCAATCTGGGTCGTCATGACGTCAAACTGCTCAGCCGTTACTGGACGATTACCAACGGCAACGGCAAGCAAACCGAAGTTCAGGGCGAAGGCGTGATTGGCCTTCAGCCCGTCATTCAGCCGGGCAACGAATTCCAATACACCAGCGGCGCCATTCTGGAAACGCCGATGGGCACCATGGAAGGCCATTACCAGATGATTGACCATCAGGGTGAAACATTTCAGGTCCCCATTACGGTATTCCGCCTGGCCATCCCCTCACTGATACACTGAAAGATTATGGCTACCTATCTTGTCGGCGACGTTCACGGCTGCGCCATCGAACTCAAAGCGCTGCTGGCGCAAGTCGCCTTTGACCCCGAGCATGACACTCTGTGGTTGACCGGCGATCTGGTCGCCCGCGGTCCCGATTCGCTGGAAGTGCTGCGCTATGTCCGTTCGCTGGGCGACGCGGTGCGCATGGTGCTCGGCAACCACGATTTGCATCTGCTGGCGGTGTACGCCGGCATCAGCCGCAACAAACCCAAGGATCGCCTGGATCCGCTGCTGTCGGCGCCGGATGCGGACGAGCTGATCAACTGGCTACGCCGCCAGCCGCTGCTGCAGGTGGACGAGGAACGCAAGCTGGTGATGTCCCATGCCGGCATCACGCCGCAGTGGGATCTGGACACCGCCAAAATGTGCGCGCGGGAAGTGGAAGCGATCCTCAGCAGCGATAGCTACCCACTGTTTCTGGACGCGATGTACGGTGACATGCCGAACCACTGGAGTCCGGAACTGAGCGGGCTGGCGCGTCTGCGGTTCAGCACCAACGTATTTACCCGCATGCGCTACTGCTTCTCCGGCGGCCAGCTCGACATGCTGTGCAAGGAAGCGCCGTCGCAGGCGCCGTCCTTGTTGAAACCCTGGTTCGAACTGCCGGGACCGGTATCGGCCGAATACGCCATCGCGTTCGGCCACTGGGCGTCGCTGGAAGGTAGAGGCACGCCGGAAGGCATCTACGCGCTGGATACCGGCTGCTGCTGGGGAGGCGCGCTCACCGGCCTGCGCTGGGAAGACCAGCGCTACTTCACCCAACCGTCGCTGACGGCCCCGGAAACCGACGCCATTTGATGTATCCGGCGGCGGTTGTCGCCGGATATCGCACGCCTGCCCCGATCTACAACATTACGCCCCGATCACACCGCCGTCTTCTCGGGTGAACATGATGACCAAAGTCGATGCTGGACTAAGCGGGCCGATCGCTACCATCCAGCCATGCCGATATCGCCAAAGCTCAATGCTGATAAGGTTTCCTCATCACAGATAAAATTGCCGCTACCTTTTTTCCTGCCCGAATCGAAGGCGTTTCAATCCATGTGAACATAACTGATGACATTAGGATACTGCCGGCAATAGAGAGCATAAATATTGCCATTCTTTCGATAGATGTCGCTGAGTCTGATAAATGGTTTTTTAAAAAAACCATTACAGGATAATGAACGAGATAAAGTGAATAGGAGATGCCCCCGAGAAAAGTCAGTATCCGACTATTTCCTGTCTCATTGTTACCATTCAGTATAATGGCCGAAATCATGATAACCAACGCCAACCAGAAACCGCCACTCAAGCCAAAAACCTGTGGACCAACAATAACAGCACCAGCTGCTGCAGCAGCGAAGGCTATTTTCGCAACGGTCCGGCTGCAAGGTGATTTATTGATTCTCCCCCTGATCATTAATTCAGCCAGCAACATACCAGCAATGAATTCAAACATGATGGTATTACTTATTAATTTAATCCAAGCTTGCCACCAGTGTGTAACCATAATATCCGGCGACACCTGTGATGAGAAATTAAAATTGCCGTTGTAGTACAGCTGAAAACCTGTCATGGCGGCCACAAAAACCAGCGTGCAAATGTAGCTGCGATAGCGGTAATTGATGTACATCGATACAGAAAAAATAAAGTAGAACATTATTTCGTAGGATAACGTCCACGGAGGGCCAAGAGCACTGTAGCCGAAGGTTGGTCCTGGCTGGCTGTAATCCTGCAGGCAAAAATAGAGTGTACATGCCATCTGACTAAAACTTCTTTCATTGTACACAAAAATAAAAGAAAACAGCCAAACGAAAAAAAAGACCGGCCATATGCGAAAGAAGCGTTTAACTATAAATGCAACCGGACTGCCAGGTGTATGATAGGTAATGAATGTCATGATAAAACCGCTAATTATAAAAAAAACATCCACACCAAGCGCGCCAGGAATGCGCTTTGTCCACTCACTTCCCAGCATTGAAGAATTATGCGCCACGACTACAAGCAAAGCAGCCAGCCCGCGCAAATACTGAATTGATAAAATTTTCATATACTGACAGTCCTTTATCTCCTTAACCTTTATACCCATCATACTTCAAGGTACCGGTGTGTTGGCGGCGTTCCTGCAACCCGGATAATCTTGGGTATAGCTCCTGAGAATTTATTTATAGGCCATTTTTCAATATTAACATAGCGAAAAATAAAGAAATGCTGGTGACAATGTAAGAGAGTAAAGTAGATAGGGTATAACGCAATCAGCCTGTTTGCTGCCAGGTTTCAGATTCCTTGATAAGTAAGTCGGATTATTAACCTGATGAATAAGCTGAACTTCAGCTTATTCAAATAATGTTCTTCCTGAGTATGACCCGGTTGAAAACAGGAAGGCGGTTCTGGTGTAAGGCTTACACATATAGATACATTAAAATAAAAAAAGAAAAACCCGCTCGATGAGCGGGTCAGATTGCTGACAAACACCTTGATTATCGGTGAGTGGGTTTTTCTGGCGTCCCAAACAGTGCTGAGGTGGACGACTTCGCCGGGTGAGCCGCATGGACGCGGCGAAAGCCCGTGTCGCGTCGGACAAAAACGCCGGGAGCGTTTTTGAACAGCGTTTACGCTGGCCCGTAGGGCGAGCCACATGGATGGGGCGAGTAAACGCGTCACGGGTGGCCCGAGTAGCGAAGTCGAACGCCGAAGGTAGCGCGTAGCGCCACTGTTTAGCCACCAGCCAGTGGTCAAGGAGAGGCGGCGTTTGAGCCTCTCCTTGTCGTGCGTGCGATAAAGTGGCAAAGAAATTATACCGCTTATCCCGCACGAAACTATTCACTGACCGGACAAATTCACAATTCATAAAACAACATGGCTGTTTGTCAACAGCCTCAACCCGCTCGATGAGCGGGTTTGAGATGGCGAATCAGCGGCAATCAACGTCGTTCGAGGATCTCGAAGCAATAGCTGTGGGAATTTTGTTCGTCCGCGTCATGAAACTCGCTAAAAGTGGACACCCACTCGTCCGGCTCGTAATCCGGGAAATGGGTATCACCCTCCACCTCGGCGTCGATGTGGGTCAGATAGAGACGGCCGGCTTGCGGCAACATCTGTTGATAGATACTACCGCCGCCGATCACCATAACTTCGTCTACCTCGCCAGCCGCCACCAGCGCCGCTTCCAGCGAAGCCGCCCAGGTGACGCGGTCATCGTCGCCCGGCTGGCTGCTCACCACAATATTCAACCGCCCCGGCAGCGGCCGACCGATGGAGCGGAACGTGTTGCGCCCCATAATCACGGGCTTGTTGAGCGTATTGCGCTTAAACCACGCCAAATCGGCCGGCAAATGCCACGGCATGGCGTTCTCCATACCGATAACACGATCTACTGCCAATGCGGCAATCAAACTAATCACCATGGTAAAACCCTGCAGGCTACAAAATTGGTGCCACTATACGGAAAGCCCATTGATGCGTCGATATGATTACCGGGTCGCTGCCCAATATTTAAGAGAACACCGAATCCTTATACTCCCGGCCGTTTACGATAAATCCAGATCCCCGGCAACGATAGCCCGATGGAGAGCGCGCCGACGATAAAACTGGCCTTCAGGAAGTTGGTGATCAGCATTTGCATCAACGCTTCGCTGTACCCCTGATGGGAAAGCTGCACCACCGAAATCATCGCCGTGTAGGCTGAAATACCGGGGAACATTGGGATCACCGCCGCAACGGTAAACACTTTGGGATGTGCCAGAAACCAGCGCGACCAGCGAATACCGATGATACCCACCATGATCGACGCCACGAAGGTCGCCCATTCGATGGGGATACCAAAGTGAATCATCAGGAAACGTACGCCGTGCCCCAGCCCGCCCAGCAACGCGCAATAAGGCAATGCCTTCACCGGCACGTTAAATACCATAGCGAACCCTACCGCCGGCACCGCCGCCAGCACCATGTCCTGAATCAACGCCCAAATCAGTTCAATGACCATCCGTGCAGCCCCCATATCGCCATTGCCGTGACCACGCCAATACAGGTCGCCAGCGTCAGCAGGCTGGCCATCGTCCAGCGCGCCAGACCGGTGTTGACATGGCCTTTGAACATATCCGCCACCGCATTGATCAACGGGAAGCCGGGCACCAGCAGCAGCACGCTGGCGGCCATCGCCACGGAGGAGCTGTGCTCCAGACCGGGCACACGCATCAGCAGCCCGGACGCCGACGTCGCCACAAAGGCGGTAATGCAGAAGTTAATCAACGGATTGAGATGCCGGGCGGTCAGCACCTGCCGCACATACATCGCCATGCCGCTGGCGAGCAACGTGACCAGAAACGCATCCCAGCCGCCGCCGTTCAGACGGCTGAAGCAGCCGCACGACAGCGCCACGATCGTCACCATCAGCCAGCGCGGATAACGCAACGGTTTGATATGACTGAAACGCTTTGCCACCCCGTCCACATCCAGCAGCTTATGTTCAGCCATGATCACCACGTGCTGCACTTCGGTCACCACGTGCATATTGATGCCGCGATCCACATTTTTACGGGTGGAGGTCAGGCAATGCCCTTGCATGATGGTGGTCAGCACAATCGCGTTAGCCGAAATCGAGCTTTCCACACTGTCCATCCCCAGCGCAACGCCGAGCCGCGATGACAGCTGCTCGACCAACATACTTTCCGCGCCATGCTGTAACAGCAACAGCGCGCACTGAATACACAACCGGGTAATATCCCGCTGCTGTGTGGTTTCATTTACCATGTTACGTTCCCGTCCCCTGCCTTGAATACAACCACTATAAGCGTGGTTTTTATAAGTTTATTAACATTTCAAATCGATGATTGATAGTGCGAAAAAATGCCACCGACGGTATTATGCCCACCTTTTTCCGTCGGTTCCTTGATTGTCATTCTGAATCCATCATGCTTGAAACCTCTTTATTCGTTGCGACCATCGCCGCGCTGGGGATGATCTCCCCCGGTCCTGACTTCTTTTTAGTGATCAAAAACGCGGTCCGCTACCCGCGGCTGGCCGCCATGATGACCGCCGTCGGCGTGATTGCCGGCGTCGCCACCCACATGGCCTACTGCGTCGCCGGGCTGGCGGTGGTCATCACCACCACGCCCTGGCTGTTTAGCCTGCTGAAATACGTCGGCGCCGCCTACCTGATCTGGCTGGGCATTCAGGCGTTGCGCTCACGCGGCGGCAACACGCTGGATCTGTCCGGCCTGGCGCCACAGCGCGTCGGGCTATGGAAAGCGTTTATTCAGGGCTACCTCTGCAACCTGCTGAACCCGAAAGCCACGCTGTTTTTTCTGGCGGTGTTTACCCAAGTGCTGAGCCTGAATTCCAGCGTTGGTGAAAAACTGTGGTACGCCGGGATCATCTGGGGGCTGACGCTGGTCTGGTGGCCGTTGCTGGTTATCCTGATCCAAAGCGAACCGGTGCGTCGCGGCCTGACCAAAGCCCAGAAGCTAATCGACAAGCTGCTGGGCGGCGTGCTGATCAGCCTCGGCATCAAAGTCGCCTTAAGCTAAACATCCCCCCGGATGCAGACGAAAAAAAAACCGGCCAGATAACTGACCGGTTTTGCCTCTCGCTGAACCGTGCCGGAACCGGCACGGTTTTTTTTACCCATTACCCCTGAATACGGGCATGCATTTCCTGAACGGAAACCACCTGCTCGGTCGGGTCGGCATTCAACGACATGGCAGTGGCGAAACCGCCGTTCATGGTGGTGTCGTAATGCACCTTATATTGCAGCGCGCTGCGGCGAATCAGTTTGGAATCTTCGATCGCCTGACGACCTGCCGTGGTGTTGACGATATAGGTGTATTCGCCATTCTTGATGCGATCCTGAATGTGCGGACGGCCTTCATGCACCTTGTTCACCAGACGGGGATTGATACCGGCTTCGCCCAGTACCACGGCGGTGCCGTGGGTCGCGTCCAGTTCAAAACCGTGCTTGAGCAGTTTAGCCGCCAGATCCACCACCCGCGCCTTGTCGCCTTCACGCACCGACAGCAGCGCGCGGCCGGTTTTCTTCATCGGCGAGTTGCTGCCCAGCATCGCTTTGGCAAAAGCCTCCGCGAAGGTACGGCCCACGCCCATCACCTCGCCGGTGGAGCGCATTTCCGGCCCGAGGATCGGGTCCACGCCCGGGAACTTGTTGAACGGCAGCACCACTTCCTTGACGGAGTAGTACGGCGGGATCACTTCTTTGGTGACGCCCTGCTGAGCCAGCGTCTGCCCAACCATAACGCGAGCCGCAACTTTCGCCAGCGGCACGCCGGTCGCCTTGGAGACAAACGGCACGGTACGGGCGGCGCGCGGGTTAACCTCAATCAGGTACACTTCGTTGTTCTTCACCGCGAACTGCACGTTCATCAGGCCGCGCACGGAAAGTTCGAACGCCAGTTTTTCCACCTGACGGCGCATCACGTCCTGAATGTCTTTGCTCAGGGTGTAGGCCGGCAGTGAACAGGCGGAGTCGCCGGAGTGCACGCCGGCCTGCTCGATATGCTCCATGATGCCGCCAATCAGTACGCGCTCGCCGTCGCAGATGGCGTCCACGTCCACTTCCACCGCGTCGTCCAGGAAGCGGTCCAGCAGCACCGGCGCATCGTTGGAAACGCTGACCGCGGTCTGGAAGTAACGGCGCAGATCCACTTCGTCGTAAACGATTTCCATCGCCCGACCGCCCAGCACATAAGACGGACGTACCACCAGCGGATAGCCGATGCCGACCGCTTTTTCCACCGCCTGATCGATGGTGCTGACGGTGGCGTTAGCCGGCTGCTTCAGGCCAAGACGGTTCACCGCCTGCTGGAAGCGCTCGCGGTCTTCCGCGCGGTCGATGGCGTCCGGACTGGTGCCGATCACCGGCACGCCGGCGGCTTCAAGCTGACGCGCCAGTTTCAGCGGAGTCTGGCCGCCGTACTGCACGATCACGCCTTTCGGCTGCTCGATACGCACGATCTCCAGCACGTCTTCCAGCGTGACCGGCTCGAAGTACAGGCGATCGGAGGTGTCGTAATCGGTGGATACGGTTTCCGGGTTACAGTTAACCATGATGGTTTCATAGCCGTCTTCACGCAGCGCCAGCGCCGCGTGCACGCAGCAATAGTCGAATTCGATGCCCTGACCGATACGGTTCGGACCGCCGCCCAGCACCATGATCTTGTCGCGATCCTGATTCGGGTTGGCTTCGCACTCCTCGTCATAGGTGGAGTACATGTAGGCGGTGTCGGTAGCGAATTCGGCGGCGCAGGTGTCCACGCGCTTGTAGACCGGGTGCAGGTCGTATTTGTAACGCAGCTTGCGGATTTCACCTTCAGACACGCCGGCCAGCTTCGCCAGGCGGGCGTCGGCAAAGCCTTTGCGTTTCAGCAGACGCAGGAATTCCTTCGTCAGGCCGTTGGCGCCCTGCTCGGCCACCTGCTCTTCCAGACGCACCAGTTCTTCGATTTGCACCAGGAACCAGCGGTCGATATTGGTCAGGTTGAACACGCCGTCAATCGACATCCCGGCGCGGAACGCATCCGCCAGATACCAGATACGGTCGCCGCCGGCGTCTTTCAGCTCGCGGCGGATTTTGGTCAGCGCTTCCGGGTCGTCCAGATCGACTTTCGGATCGAAGCCGGTGGCGCCGACTTCCAGACCGCGCAGCGCTTTCTGCAGCGACTCCTGCTGGGTGCGGCCAATCGCCATCACTTCGCCGACCGACTTCATCTGCGTGGTCAGGCGATCGTTGGCGCCGGCGAATTTTTCGAAGTTGAAGCGCGGGATCTTGGTGACCACGTAGTCGATGGACGGCTCGAACGACGCCGGGGTACGGCCGCCGGTGATGTCGTTCATCAGCTCATCCAGCGTATAACCGACCGCCAGCTTGGCGGCGATCTTGGCGATCGGGAAGCCGGTGGCTTTGGAGGCCAACGCCGAAGAGCGGGACACGCGCGGGTTCATTTCGATGACGATCAGACGGCCGGTTTTCGGATTGACCGCGAACTGCACGTTGGAGCCGCCGGTTTCCACCCCGATTTCACGCAGTACCGCCATCGAGGCGTTACGCATGATCTGGTATTCCTTGTCGGTCAGGGTTTGCGCCGGCGCGACGGTGATGGAGTCGCCGGTGTGGATCCCCATGGCGTCGAGGTTTTCGATCGAGCAGACGATGATGCAGTTGTCGTTTTTATCCCGCACCACTTCCATTTCATACTCTTTCCAGCCGATCAGCGATTCGTCGATCAGCAGTTCCTTGGTCGGCGACAGATCCAGACCGCGGGTACAAATCTCTTCGAACTCTTCACGATTGTAAGCGATGCCGCCGCCGGTGCCGCCCATGGTGAAGGACGGACGGATAATGCAGGGATAGCCCACGTCCGCCGCCACCGCCAGCGCTTCGTCCATGTTATGCGCGATGCCGGAGCGAGCGGTTTCCAGGCCGATTTTCTTCATCGCGATATCGAAACGGCGACGATCTTCCGCTTTATCGATGGCATCGGCGGTCGCGCCGATCATGGTCACGCCGAATTCTTCCAGCACGCCCTGACGCTCCAGCTCCAGCGCGCAGTTCAGCGCCGTCTGGCCGCCCATGGTCGGCAGCACCGCGTCCGGGCGCTCTTTTTCGATGATTTTGCGCACCACTTCCCAGTGGATCGGTTCTATATAGGTGGCGTCGGCCATCTCCGGGTCGGTCATGATGGTGGCCGGGTTGGAGTTCACCAGAATCACGCGGTAGCCTTCTTCACGCAGCGCTTTACACGCCTGGGCGCCGGAGTAGTCAAACTCGCACGCCTGACCGATCACGATCGGGCCGGCACCGAGAATCAGGATACTTTTTATGTCTGTACGTTTTGGCATTTTTCGCTCCTGCGAACCCGTTTACTCACCGCCGCGCCGGCGCTTCCGCCATATTCTTTCTCTCTATCGCAGCGTGACTAAACGGATTCTGATTATTTGGTGTTACGGTAAGACTCAATCAGCTCGATGAAGTGATCGAACAGCGGCGCGGCATCATGCGGGCCGGGGCTGGCTTCCGGGTGACCCTGGAAACTGAACGCCGCTTTATCGGTGCGGTGAATGCCCTGCAGCGAACCGTCGAACAGCGACTTATGCGTCGTGCGCAGCGTGGCGGGCAGAGACGTCTCGTCTACCGCAAACCCGTGGTTTTGCGCGGTGATCATCACCCGGTTGCCGTCCAGATCTTTGACCGGATGGTTACCGCCGTGGTGGCCGAATTTCATCTTGACGGTTTTCGCGCCGCTGGCCAGCGCCAGCAACTGGTGGCCCAGACAGATGCCGAACACCGGAATCTCGGTTTCCAGGAAGGTTTTGATCGCGCTGATGGCGTAATCGCACGGCTCCGGATCGCCAGGGCCGTTGGACAGGAAAATGCCGTCCGGGTTGAGCTTCAGCACTTCTTCCGCCGGGGTTTGCGCCGGCACTACCGTCAGGCGGCAGCCGCGATCCACCAGCATGCGCAGGATATTGCGCTTCACGCCGTAATCGTACGCCACCACGTGGTACGGCAGTTCACTCTCTTCTTTCGCTGCCGGCAGCTCGCCTTCCAGCGTCCAACTGCCCTGCAACCAGCTATAGCTGGAGTGGGTGGTGACTTCTTTCGCCAGATCCATGCCTTTCAGGCCGGGGAACGCCTTGGCTTTTTCCAACGCCAGTGCCGCATCCGGCGCATCGCCCGCGATGATGCAGCCGTTCTGCGCGCCTTTTTCACGCAGCAGTCGCGTCAGTTTGCGGGTGTCGATGTCCGCAATCGCCACAATGTTGTTGCGCTTGAGGTAATCAGACAGGCTTTCTTCGCTGCGGTAGTTGCTGGCAATCAGGGGTAAATCGCGGATGACCAGGCCCTGAGCATGAACGGCGGGGGATTCTTCATCGGCTTTATTGGCGCCGACATTACCGATATGGGGATAAGTAAGAGTGACAATCTGGCGGGAATAGGAAGGATCAGTGAGGATTTCTTGATAACCGGTCATTGACGTATTGAAAACCACTTCCCCCACTGCCGTTCCCTCTGCCCCAATGGCCCGACCGTGGAATTGGGTTCCGTCTTCCAGAACCAATAGCGCTGACTTAATCAAAACACCCTCCAAGGAATAAAAAATCATGTTATTTGCATATTAATTCAGATTTGACGTACTAAATCAATGCAAAAACCACCTGTAAGGCAAATTTTCGGCAAATTGCGCGCATTTTAATGATGCCCCTGACTGTTGTCTAGCCAAACCGGATTTTTTTTCACTATTTTATGGCTTAAGAAGGTAATGCGCGGTTATACCCGTAAAAACACACATCAACTCTCGAAAGTAAACGGTTGCCAGCGTCAATGATTGATAGAATGATTAAAATCACGCCAAAATCGCTAAACCGAATCGTAAATGGCTGACACACAGATGAGAAAAAGACAGATAACACCAATAAAAATATGCTTTGATAAAAATAAGACACGAAACCAGTATTTTTACACAAAAATAATGGCGCTAATTTTAGCGCCATTAAAATCAATTAATTAGAAACAGAAAAATATTTTCCTGTTATATGTCATCAAGCCCCAGCACATCTCTCATATCAAAAAGACCATGATTACGAGAGCTTACCCACAATGCGGACCTGACCGCGCCATTTGCAAACGTCATGCGGCTGGAAGCCTTGTGCGTTATCTCGATACGTTCACCGACATCTGCAAACATGGCAGTATGTTCACCCACGATATCGCCGGCACGAATAGTGGCAAAACCGATGCTTTTCGGCTCCCGTTCGCCGGTATAGCCTTCACGTGCATAAACCGCACATTGCTTCAGATCGCGGCCCAGCGCTCCGGCGATCGCTTCCCCCATCGCCAGCGCGGTGCCTGACGGCGCATCCACTTTGTGGCGGTGGTGCGCTTCAATGATTTCAATATCCGTGTAATCGCCCATCACTTTGGCCGCTTTTTCCAGCAGCTTGAGCAGCACGTTAACCCCGACGCTAAAGTTGGCGGCAAAGACAATCCCAATGTCGGCGGCAGCCTGCTGGATCGCGGCTTTGCCCTGCTCGTCAAAACCGGTGGTGCCTATCACCATCCCTTTACCGTGCTTACGGCAAAAAGCCAGGTGGCTCAGCGTACCTTCCGGACGGGTGAAATCGATAAATACATCGAAATCGTCAACGACCGCCTCAAGGCTGCTTTGTACGGTGATATCCGTTTTACCTGCGCCGGCCAATTCTCCCGCATCGCTGCCAAGCAGGGACGAGTCTTCACGTTCCAGCGCAGCGCCCAGCGCTACGCCATCCATCTGCAACGCAGCCTGAATCAACTGCCGTCCCATGCGGCCACCCGCTCCCGCGATGGCGACGCGGATTTGTGCATCACGCATATTCATACTCTTTATCTGTTGATGAATGAGAAAACGTTATCAGGTTAACCAGCCCGGCCCAGGGCCGCCAGCCGAAAACGCCAATAATTAGAAATTTACGACAAAACAGCAGGGATATCAGTAAAAGCTATTTATTAGCCAGAGCCTCACGGCCGCCGCGATTATCCGCCGCCTGACGATTAAGCCGTACCCACCCGTATTCATGTCACTGGCGCAGCCCCGGCAGCGATGACGCACGGCTCAAGGCGCCAGCGCCAACACCTGCGCCACCCAGGCGCGGAAACCAGCCACATCCAGCGCTAACGCCACCTGCGCGTTGGCCGGGCGGCTCAGATGGTGTTGAAGATCCACCACCGTGGTGCCCGCGGTATACTCGCCGCGGGTTTCCACCGCCACAAAGCAGTGCTGCAGGGTAAACAACGCCGGTTGCACCAGATAAGCAATAGCGCATAGATCATGCATACGCAAACCGGTCGCCATGCTGCCGCTGCGGTAGTGACTGAACAACGCATGAAGCATGGCACCGGTCCGGTTAAGCCCCGGCAACGCTTCCAGATAATCCGGCGCCAGCACCGCATTGTTGGTAACGTCCAGACCACACATCACGATGTCGATTCCGCTGTCGAACACTCGTGCCGCCGCTTCCGGATCAATCGCGATATTGAATTCCGCATTCGGCGTAAAGTTGCCGCGCCCTGACGAACCGCCCATCATTACCAGACGTTTAATACTGCTTTTACACTGCGGGTATTGGGTCAGCAGCAATGCGATATTGGTGAGCGGCCCGATGGTGACCAGCGTCACCGGCTCGGGGCTGCTGCTCAGGCATTGATACATCGCCTGCACCGCGGGCTTTTCCAGCGCTACCCGGTCATGCGCCACAAAGTCATACCCCGCCATCCCGGACTCACCGTGGACGTAAGCCGCGTCACGCAACGCGCGCGCCAGCGGCGTCGCCGCCCCTTGTGCAACCGGCACCGTCGAGCCCCAAAAATGCAGCAGTTGCAGCGCGTTGCGGGTGGTTTTTTCCACATCCACGTTTCCCGCTACCGTGGTGATGAGCTTCAGCTCCAGTTCAGGAGCAAATAAGGCGGCGGCGATAGCAACGGCATCGTCAATACCCGGGTCGGTATCCAGAATAATCGGGATTCGCTTCATGATCTTTCTCCCAAAAAAATGCCAGGCGATTTTCATCGTCTGGCATCTTCTCATAATGACAAGGCGAACGTGTTATTCCACTTCACGAACGTCCATACGCAGTTCCTTCGGCACTTCAAACACGATGTTCTCTTCGCGCCCCTGCATCTCCATCGCGATCTGTCCGCCCATGCTCTGCAGGCGTTTGATCACCTGCTGAACCAGCACGTCCGGCGCGGAAGCTCCAGCCGTTACCCCGACACAGGCGACACTCTTCAGCCACCCTTCCTGAATATCATCAGCGGAATCAATCAGGTAAGACGGTTTACCGACGCGCTGAGCCAGCTCTGCCAGGCGATTGGAATTGGACGAGTTTTTCGAGCCGACCACCAGCACCACGCTGGCTTCGGCCGCCAGATTACGCACCGCTTCCTGACGGTTGGTGGTCGCGTAGCAAATATCGTCTTTGCGCGGCCCGACAATCTGCGGGAAACGCGCCCGCAGCGCATCGATCACCGCCGACGTATCGTCCACCGACAACGTGGTCTGGGTCATGAAACAGAGGTTGGATTCGTCTTTCACCTGCAGCGCCCAGACGTCCTCGGGACCTTCCACCAGATACATACCGCCGTTCGGGTTGTTGTACTGGCCCATGGTGCCTTCCACTTCAGGATGCCCGGCATGGCCGATCAGGATCGCCTCCGTTCCCTTACGGCTGGCGCGCGCCACTTCCATATGCACTTTGGTCACCAGCGGGCAGGTGGCATCGAAGACGGTCAGTTCCCGGCTTTTGGCTTCCGCCCGCACCGCCTGCGAGACGCCGTGAGCGGAAAAAATCAGAATGGCGCCATCCGGTACATCTTCGATTTGCTCGATGAAGATAGCGCCGCGCTCGCGCAACCCTTCCACCACATAGCGGTTATGTACCACTTCATGACGGACGTAAATCGGCGCGCCGTAGACTTCCAGCGCCCGCTCGACAATGCTGATGGCGCGGTCGACGCCAGCGCAAAATCCACGCGGATTAGCCAGCAGGATTTTCATGCGTTGCCTCCGCTGAAGGGGGATGAATCTCCAGTACTTCCACGTCAAAGGTGATGGTGTGCCCGGCCAGCGGATGGTTGAAATCCACCGTAACCGACTCTTCCGCCACCTCGCGAATGATGCCCGGCATATCGTTACCGGCCATGCCGCTGAACAGCATGATGGTGCCCACGTCGGGCACCCCGGTCTGCGCAAAGTCGCGGCGCAGGAAGAACTGGATCAAGTCCGGATTCGAGGGACCGAACGTAGACTCCGGCGGCAGACTGAACTGGCGCCTGTCGCCAACCCGCAGGTCCAGCAACTGAGCCTCCAGCGCCGCCGACAGGCTGCCGTCGCCCAACCGGAACATCGCCGGCTTACCGCTTTCGCGCGTCGATTCCGCCACGGAACCGTCTTCCAGCATCAGCGCAAAATGCACCAGCACTTCACAACCGTTTGTCACCCATTCCGTCATGCGTTATTTACCTTCCGCCTGCTTTTTTTGCGGAGAAGCCAGAAACCCCTCCAGCACAATCAGCAGTGCGCCGACCACAATCGCGCTATCCGCCAGATTAAACGTCGGGTAATGCCAGTTGCCGACATAAAAATCCAGAAAATCGATCACATAACCATGCACCAGTCGATCGGCCAGATTGCCGATCGCGCCGCCGATAATCAGCGAATACGCAATATTATTCAGCTTCTGGCTGGCGCTGGAGCGATGCATCATCGCCAGCAGCGCCACAATAATCACCAACGCGATTACGGCAAACAGCCAGCGCTGCCAGCCGCCTTTGTCCGCCAGGAAGCTGAACGCCGCGCCATAGTTATGAGCGTAGGTAAAATTGAAGAATGGCACCAGCGGTACCGATTCGCCCAGCTGAAAGTGGGTCATCACCCACTGTTTGCTGCCCAAATCGACCACCAGTACCAGTGCAGCCAGCCACAGCCAGCGCAGACCCGTTGCTCCAGTAGATTTACTCATCAGACAAATTTACGCTCTTCGCCATTGCCGCCAACATTGGTCGCACAGCGACCACACACATCCGGATGCGCGGCATCGCTGCCGATATCCGTTTCATAGTGCCAACAACGCGGGCATTTCTCCCCGTCGGCCTTACTAAGGACAACTTTCAGACCCGGTAATTCACTCTGCTGGGCATCCGCCGGCGCATTTTCGTCATGTTCCAGACGCGCCCTGGAGGTTAACAAGGCAAAGTGCAGTTCGCCCTGCAGGCTGCTGAGCTTCGCAAACAGCGTGTCGTCGGCATACAACGTTACCGCCGCTTCCAGAGAACCACCGATGCGCTTGTCGTTACGCGCCTGTTCGATCACTTTGTTCACTTCACCGCGTACATTCAGCATGTCGGTCCAGAAAGCATCGTTCATCGGCTCGCTGTCCGCCAGTCCGAACAAACCGTCATACCACTCTTCGGTGAAGACATACTGCGCGCGCTCACCCGGCAGGTAGGCCCAGATCTCATCCGCGGTAAAGGAGAGAATCGGCGCCATCCAGCGCACCAGCGCTTCGGCGATATGGAACAGCGCGGTCTGGCAGCTGCGACGCGCCACGCTATCGTGTTTCGCGGTGTACTGACGGTCCTTGATGATATCCAGATAGAACGACCCCATCTCGATGGAGCAGAACTGCATCAAACGCTGGACCACACGGTGGAAATCGTAGCTCTCGTAAGCCTCGACGATCTCGTCCTGCGCGGCTTTAGCGCAGCCCACCGCCCAGCGATCCAGCACCACCATATCTTCCGGTTTCACGCTGTGCTGCGCCGGGTCGAAACCGTTCAGGTTGGCCAGCAGGAAACGCGCGGTGTTGCGGATACGGCGATAGGCATCGGCGGAACGCTTGAGGATCTCGTCGGACACCGCGATCTCGCCGGAGTAGTCGGTAGAACCGATCCACAGGCGCAGAATATCCGCGCCCAGTTTATCCATCACGTCCTGCGGGCTGACGGTGTTGCCGATGGATTTCGACATCTTGCGGCCCTGGCCGTCCACGGTGAAGCCGTGGGTCAGTACCTGACGGTACGGCGCCTTGCCTTTGATGGCGGTAGAAATCATCAGCGAAGACATGAACCAGCCGCGATGCTGGTCGGAACCTTCCAGATACATGTCCGCCGCGTGACCGCTGAATTCCGGACGCACATCCACCACTGATGCGTGGGTTGATCCGGAATCGAACCACACATCCAGCGTATCCGGCACTTTTTCGTACTCGGCGGCGTCCGCACCCAGCAGGTCAGCCGGGTTCAAATCCCACCATGCCTGAATACCGTCCTGTTCGACGCGCTTAGCCACCGCTTCGATCAGTTCGGTGGTACGCGGGTGCAACGCCTGCGTCTCTTTGTGCACGAACAACGACATCGGCACGCCCCAGGTACGCTGACGGGAAATGCACCAGTCAGGACGGTTCGCCACCATGGATTCGATACGCGCCTGACCCCAGTCCGGGATCCACTGCACGCCCTTGATTTCGGACAGCGACTGTTTACGCAGGCCGTTCTGGTCCATGCTCACGAACCACTGCGGCGTGGCGCGGAACAGGATCGGCGATTTATGACGCCAGCAGCACGGATAGCTGTGCTGCAATTTTTCATCATGCAGCAGCGCGCCGCGCTCACGCAGCAGCTCGACAATCTTGTCGTTGGCTTTGAACACGAACAGGCCATCCAGCCCCGGGAACGTGCCCGGCAGGAAACAACCGTTCGGTCCGACCGGGTTAGCGATTTCCAGTTGGTATTTCTGGCTGATGACATAGTCGTCAGGGCCGTGACCACCGGCGGTATGTACCGCACCGGTACCGGCGTCCAGCGTAACGTGATCGCCCAGAATGGCAGGCACGTCGAAATCCATGAACGGATGGCGGAAACGCAGCAGTTCCAGATCGCTGCCTTTGACGGTATGACCCAGACGGGTGCTGGCGTCGCTCCCGGCCACGCGTTTAGCGACCGCGTCGGCCAGCCCTTCGGCAACGATGATGGCTTTGCCGGCCACCTGAATCAGCGCATAGTCAAACTCGGCGTTCAGTGAGATGGCGCGGTTGGCCGGCAACGTCCAGGGGGTGGTGGTCCAGATGACCAGCGCGACATCGCCGTTTACCGCATCGGCGGCCAGGCCGAATTTCGCCAGCACCGCCGCGCGATCGACCGCGTTGAACGCCACATCAATCGCCGGAGAGGTTTTGTCGTAATACTCTACTTCCGCTTCCGCCAACGCGGAACCGCAGTCGGCGCACCAGTGCACCGGCTTGGCGCCCTTGTGCAGATGGCCATTTTCGATGATGCGGCCCAGTGCGCGAATAATGTTGGCTTCGGTTTTGAAATCCATCGTCAGGTAGGGGCGATCCCAATCGCCCAGCACGCCCAGACGGATGAAATCTTTTTTCTGTCCGGCAACCTGCTCGGCGGCATACTTGCGGCACTCTTCACGGAACTGCGCGGCGCTGACCTTCTCGCCCGGCTTGCCCACCAGTTGTTCTACTTTCAGTTCGATCGGCAGGCCGTGGCAGTCCCAACCCGGCACGTACGGCGAGTCATAACCAGACAGACCTTTGGACTTGATAATAATGTCTTTGAGAATCTTGTTAACCGAGTGACCAATGTGAATATTGCCGTTCGCATACGGCGGGCCATCGTGAAGGATAAAGGTTTTTTTACCCTTCTTGGCGCCACGAATAATCCCGTACAAATCCTGTTCATACCAACGTTTCAGCATGTCAGGTTCGCGCTTGGCCAAATCGCCACGCATCGGGAACCCTGTTTCCGGCAAATTCAGGGTAGTTTTATAGTCACTCATTCGCTTCTCGATTTCGTTTTCGGCTAGAGAAAAATTAAACCGGTGCCTTCAACCCGAAGAACTCACGGGCGGCCACCACATCGTTGGCGATTTGCTGCTTCAGCGCATCCAGCGAAGCAAACCGCTGCTCACTACGTAATTTTTTACACATCACCACATCTATATGTCGGCCATACAGATCCAGTGCCACATCCAGTAGATGCACTTCCAGTTGCTGGCGTTTGTCGCCGTTCACCGTCGGGCGGGTGCCGATATTGGCCACGCCGGGCAACGGCGCGTCGCCCAGCCCGTACACCTGAACCGCATACACGCCGCTGACAGGCGATACCTGGCGTTTGAGAGGCAGGTTGGCCGTTGGAAAACCGATAGTGCGCCCCAGCTCATTGCCGTGCACCACCCGACCAGAAATACTGAACGGATGCCCCAGCAGTTCCTCCGCCAGCGCCAGGTTGTCCTGCGCCAGCGCTTCACGCACGGCGGTGCTGCTCACCCGCTTGCCGCTGCTACAGAAGGTGGTGGTGCTGATCACCTCGAAATTCTGCTCGGCGCCGGCTTTCTGTAATAACAGGAAATCCCCCTCCCGGCCAGCCCCGAAGCGGAAGTCATCTCCCACGACCAGAAACTTCACCCCCAGTTTTTCCACCAGCAGACTGGAGATAAAGGTATTGGCATGGTTAGCGGCAAAGCCGGCGTCAAAGGTTACGCACAGCAGGTAATCCACGCCGGCCTGCGCCAGATATTTCACTTTGTCGCGCAGGCGGGTCAGTCGTGCCGGCGCTTTCTCCGGGGCAAACAGTTCCAGCGGCTGAGGTTCGAAAATCATCACCATCACCGGCAACCCGCGCGCCTGCCCTTCCTGCTTCAGGCGTTCGAGCAGTGCCTGATGTCCGCGGTGGACACCGTCAAAGTTACCAATAGTTAGCACACAGCCGTAATGGCAGGCCTGGAGATTGTGTATACCGCGAATTAGCTGCATAACTGGCTCAAAACAGTGGAAATCGGCGGATTATACCTTGTACAGCGAGCAAGGTTAACCCGCGATTCATGCCTTTTGTTGCCGGCTCGGCGGATTTCGGCGTCCCGCTCCGATGAGAATTTTTCATAATACCGGAAATCGGGCGCCTCGTCGGGCGCGCGGCTTTTAACCCGTAATCAAACGCTTGACGCGACAAAGGCGGCAAAGGGTGAATTTATGACGCGAAAGGCTGTATTCCCGACGCTTAAGCTGTTAAAATCCCGCGCCATCACAACGTAACAAGCGCTGGCGTACAAACGGCGCTTATTTGCACAAATCCATTGACAAAAGAAGGCTAAAAGGGCATATTCCTCGGCCTTTGAATTGTCCTCGATAGAATATATTTGGGAGTTGGACCTTGGCTAATATCAAATCAGCTAAGAAACGCGCCGTACAGTCTGAGAAGCGCCGCAAGCACAATGCAAGCCGTCGCTCCATGATGCGTACTTTCATCAAGAAAGTGTATGCGGCCATCGCCAGCGGCGATAAAGAATCTGCGCAGAAAGCATTTAATGACATGCAACCGATCGTGGATCGTCAGGCCAGCAAAGGTCTGATCCACAAAAACAAAGCTGCTCGTCATAAATCCAATCTGACTGCGCAGATCAACGCGATGCAATAATCACGTTTACGTGATTAATCGCTGAAGAAACCGGCTCAGGCCGGTTTTTTTGTGTCTGAAAAACGACGAAAATCGGTTCATTCTCGAAACAGCAAAGAGAAATCCTCGTTGCACACGCGCTGCACCGCCGGATGTTGGATCATCCGCTCTGCGAAGATGACGTAATATTCATCCTGAATGTTGTCGAGGCGGCCGAGTTCCATCATCTCGCCCTGCGCGGCCATCTCACGGGCATGCAGCGACGGCGCGACAAAAATCGCGTCATGGCCCATGCCGAAAGCGGTCATCAGCGCTGCGTCGTCAAACTCCCCCATGATCTCCACCGGCAGGCTCTGTTCGTTAAACCAGTTGAGCAATTTGCGGCCCAGCATGGTGCGACGAGCCGGGATCAACAGTTTTCGCTGCGACAAACAAGCGGGAAAAGGCAGGTTTGGCCCCGGCCGACGACAGTAAAAACTCACGCCGCACTCGCCGAGCTTACGGGAAAACAGCCCCGCCTGCTGGCCGGAGTCGACCGGACAATCCGACAGGATCATGTCCAGCTTATGCTGACTCAACTGCTCGATCAGCATCTCATGGGTAGACTCGAAACAGCGCAGGTGAATTGGCGTCTGTTCATTCACCACCGTTTCCAGCACCCGGCTCACCAGCCGTTTGGACAAGGCATCCGCAACGCCGACATCAAACAGCAGACTAGACTCCTTGCGATAATTGACGATATCCAGCATTTCCTGGCTCAGCGCAAACATCTTGTCCGCATAACGAAACACCAGTTGCCCCAGCTCGGTTGGCTCCAGGCCACGCCCTTTACGTTTGAACAACTTGCCCTGCAAACGTTCTTCCAGCGACTTGATCTGCCCGGTAATCGTCTGCGGCGTCAGGAACAACCGTTCGGCGGCGCCCGCCACCGAACCGGTCTTGCACACCTGCCAAAAATAATAGAGATGATTGAAGTTGATGTGCGACATGCCATCGTTCCCCTTGCTTCTCGTGCGCGCCTCAGCGTTGTGCGGCAGGCAATACCGAACGTAACGTCAGGTAGCCCAGCACCGCCGTCGTGAGCGACGTCAGCAAAATCGCCAGTTTGGCGTACAGGATGTCCTGCGCCGACACCTCGCCAAACGCCAGTAGCGTAATGAAGATAGACATGGTGAACCCGATGCCGCACAGCACCGACACCGCCATCACCTGACGGAAATCCACGCCGCTCGGCAATTTACCCAGCCCCAGTCGAATCACCAGCCAGCTAAACAGCGACACGCCAATCGGTTTACCCAGCAGTAATCCGCTGGCGATACCCAGCGTCAATGGCGACAGCAAATGCCCCACGGCGACGCCTTGCAACGAAATGCCGGCGTTGGCGAAGGCAAACAATGGGATCACCAGAAATGCGATCCAGCTTGCCAGGCCGTGTTCCAGCGCACTGGCGGGCGAAGGGTTACCTGCCGGAACACGCAGCGGAATAAAGAAACCGACGATCACCCCGGCCAGCGTGGCATGCACACCGGATTTCAAAATGCAGACCCATAACACTATCCCGACCAGTAGATAGGCAGAGGTTTTCATCACCTGCTGGTGATTCATGTACGCCAGCACAGCAATCGCCGCTAGTGCGCCCGACAGCGCCACCCAGTGCAATTGCTGAGTGTAGAACAGCGCGATAATTACGATCGCGCCCAGATCGTCAATGATCGCCAGCGCCAGCAGAAACACCTTCAGCCCTGCCGGCACTCGTTTGCCCAGCAGCACCAGAATGCCGACCGCAAAAGCGATATCCGTCGCGGTGGGGATCGCCCAGCCGGATCGGGTTTCCGCGTCAGCGGCGTTAAACAACAGGAAAAACAGCGCGGGAACCAGCATCCCGCCAAAGGCCGCCACCACCGGCAGTATCGCCTGTCGCCGGCTCGCCAACGCGCCGACCACCAGTTCGCGTTTGACTTCCAGACCGACCTGCAGGAAAAACAGCGCCATCAGGCCGTCATTGATCCACAACAGCAGCGGCTTGTTGATTTCCAGCGCGCCGATGCCCATCACCACCGGTATCTCCAGAAAGGACTGATACCACGGCAATGTGGCCGGAATGTTGGCGACCAGCAGCGCCAGCAAGGTCGCGGCAATTAAAATCATGCCGGCGGCGGCTTCCAGCCCGGTCAGATAGCGGAACAGCTTTATCACGTTTATTCTCCCTTGCAGCATCGGCCTTAAATATCGGCCTTAAACATCATCGGCGGGCATCACTGCCCAATAATGGATAGCAAGGTTAAGCCACACTACTCATCGTTAAAAGCAGTTTTAAACTGGATTAATACTCGAAAAAACCGAATCATCGAACGATAGCAACAAAAAAACCGGCCAGGATCAACCCGGCCGGTTTTTATCGTACGTCACTGCGGCACTCAGGATCAGCGCGTCAGGTCGTCAAAGAACTTCTTCACGCCGTCGAAGAAACTTTTGGAACGTGGGCTGTTGCTTTCGCCTGTCGGGCCACCGAAGCTTTCCTGCAGTTCCTGCAACAGCTGTTTTTGACGATCGCTCAGGTTGACCGGGGTTTCTACTACCACCCGGCACAGCAGGTCGCCCTGCATACCGCCGCGTACCGACTTCACGCCTTTGCCGCGCATGCGGAACAGCTTGCCGGTTTGCGTTTCCGCCGGCACTTTCAACATCACGCGGCCATCCAGCGTCGGCACTTCAATTTCACCGCCCAACGCCGCCATGGCGAAGTTGATCGGCACTTCACAGTAGAGGTTATTGTCTTCGCGCTGGAAGATCGGGTGCTCGCGTACCTGCACTTGTACGTACAGATCGCCAGCCGGGGCGCCAAATTCCCCTGCTTCCCCTTCACCCGCCAGGCGGATGCGATCGCCGGTGTCCACGCCGGCCGGGATCTTGACCGACAGCGTTTTGCTTTTCTCAACGCGCCCGTGACCATGACACTTCGTGCAAGGATCTTTGATGATCTTGCCGCGGCCATGACAGTGCGGACAGGTTTGCTGCACCGTGAAGAACCCCTGACGCATCTGCACCTGCCCGTTACCGTGACAGGTTGGACAGGTCACCGCGCTGCTGCCCGGTCTGGCGCCGCTGCCATGACAAACATCGCATTCCTGTAGTGTCGGGATACGGATCTCTTTGGTGACGCCGCGTACCGCTTCTTCCAGCGTCAGCTCCATGGTGTAGCGTAAATCAGAGCCGCGACTCGCACGCTGACGGCGACCGCCGCCAAAGATATCACCGAAAACGTCGCCGAAAATATCACCGAAATCAGCGCCGCCGAAACCACCTGCGCCACCGCCGCCCATACCGCCCTGCTCAAACGCGGCATGTCCATACTGATCGTAGGCAGCGCGTTTCTGAGCATCGGTCAAAATCTCATAGGCTTCTTTGACTTCCTTAAATTTGGCCTCGGCGTCTTTGTCGCCCGGATTGCGATCCGGGTGATATTTCATCGCCAGCCGTTTGTAAGCCTTTTTGATTTCACGCTCATCTGCGTCTTTCGCAACGCCCAGAATCTCGTAGTAGTCTTGCTTCGCCATTCTTTTTTTCCTGCCCTCAACATGCGTGCACGGGCGCAGAGTTTCCCCGACGCCCGTGCTGGTTGCCAGCAACAGTATGAGCTACCGCCACTGCGCCCGCTTAAGGGCGATTATTTCTTGTCTTTGACTTCTTCGAACTCGGCGTCAACGACATCATCATCCTGACGGGCTGCATTGTCGGCACCCGCAGCACCGGCCTGAGCCTGTTGCTGCTGAGCGGCTTCCAGCAGTTTGGTGGACGCTTCCGCCAGCTTCTGGATCTTCGCTTCGATGTCCGCCTTGTCTTCGCCTTTCAGCGCGGTTTCCAGCGCTTTCAGCGCCTCTTCGATAGCGGCCTTGTCGGCTGCGGCCAGTTTGTCGCCGGTTTCTTCCAGCTGTTTGCGGGTGCTGTGCAACAGGTGGTCGCCCTGGTTGCGCGCCTGCACCAGCTCTTCAAACTTGCGATCCGCTTCGGCGTTGGCTTCAGCGTCACGCACCATCTTCTGAATTTCGTCTTCGTTCAGGCCGGAAGACGCCTTGATGGTGATGTTCTGCTCGCGGCCGCTGTTCTTGTCTTTGGCGGAAACGTGCAGGATACCGTCGGCATCGATATCGAAGGTAACTTCGATCTGCGGCATACCGCGCGGCGCCGGCTGGATACCGTCCAGATTAAACTGACCCAGCGATTTGTTATCGTGAGCACGTTTACGCTCGCCCTGCAGCACGTGAATGGTCACCGCAGACTGGTTGTCTTCCGCCGTCGAGAACACCTGACTGTGTTTGGTCGGGATAGTGGTGTTCTTGGTAATCAGCGGAGTCATCACGCCGCCCATGGTTTCGATACCCAGAGACAGCGGCGTCACGTCCAGCAGCAGCACGTCTTTCACGTCGCCGGCCAACACACCACCCTGCACCGCGGCGCCGATCGCTACCGCTTCGTCCGGGTTCACGTCTTTACGCGGCTCTTTACCGAAGAAATCGGCAACTTTCTTCTGCACCAGCGGCATACGAGTCTGACCACCGACCAGAATCACATCCTGGATTTCGGAAACGGACAGGCCGGCATCCTGCAGCGCCACTTTCAGCGGCTCCAGAGAACGGGTCACCAGATCTTCCACCAGCGATTCCAGTTTGGCGCGGGTTACCTTGATGTTCAGGTGTTTCGGACCGGTGGCGTCCGCCGTGATGTACGGCAGGTTGACGTCGGTCTGCTGAGCGGAAGACAGTTCAATCTTCGCTTTTTCCGCCGCTTCTTTCAGACGCTGCATCGCCAGCGGGTCGTTACGCAGGTCAAAGCCCTGCTCTTTTTTGAATTCGTCAACCAGGTAGTTGATCATACGGCTATCGAAGTCTTCGCCGCCCAGGTGAGTATCACCGTTGGTCGCCAGTACTTCGAAGGTTTTCTCGCCGTCCACATCGTCGATTTCGATGATGGAGATATCGAACGTACCGCCGCCCAGGTCGTACACCGCGATAGTACGGTTACCGACGCCTTTGTCCAGGCCGTAGGCCAGCGCAGCCGCCGTCGGTTCGTTGATGATACGCTTCACTTCCAGACCGGCGATGCGGCCGGCGTCTTTGGTCGCCTGACGCTGGGCGTCGTTGAAGTAGGCCGGTACGGTGATGACCGCTTCGGTGATGGTTTCACCCAGATAATCTTCCGCCGTTTTCTTCATTTTTTTCAGGACTTCAGCGGAAATCTGCGGCGGAGCCAGTTTCTGGTCTTTCACTTCCACCCACGCGTCGCCGTTGTCGGCCGGGATGATTTTGTACGGCATGATGTTGGTATCACGCTGCACTTCTTCATCCTGAAAACGACGGCCAATCAGACGCTTGATGGCGAACAGCGTATTTTTCGGGTTAGTCACCGCCTGACGTTTAGCCGGTTGGCCAACCAGAGTTTCACCATCTTGGGTATAGGCAATAATGGAAGGCGTGGTGCGATCGCCTTCGCTGTTTTCCAGTACCTTAACCTGCGTACCGTCCATAATCGCTACACAAGAGTTGGTTGTACCCAAGTCGATACCAATAATCTTACCCATCTAAACATCTCCACTTAAAAGTCATATCCGGTGTGGTGGTTTAACCTACTATGCGGGCGAAATGTTGCTTTTCAACACCCCGAAATCGTCTTTAGTCTTTTCGGCCAAACCGCTTTGATGACTCTAAGATGGGGACGACAATTCCCGCATCAAGGGGCACTAACCAAAAAAACTGCATCTTCCCGGTTTTTGATCAAAGTATTCGCAAGCTATCTGGTTGTATCGCCCATTCCCGCCCGCTATGATGCCGCGCTCGCCGCAGAAAAGGGACTGACCCGGCCTGACAGCGGGTACCGGCGACGCTCCGTTGACTTCATAAGAACGCCTGCCGGGCGAACCTTCAGATACAACAACACATTGACCATTTTGTTATTGCAGAGGATGTATGCACGCGAAAACGTTGGCGAATCCAGGCCCACTGGGACTGATGGGCTTCGGGATGACCACCATTCTGTTAAACCTGCACAACGCAGGCTTTTTCCCACTGACTTCCATTATTCTGAGCATGGGGATCTTCTACGGCGGCATCGCCCAGATTCTGGCCGGTCTGCTGGAATATAAGAAAGGCAATACTTTTGGCGTGACCGCCTTTACGTCCTATGGCGCGTTCTGGCTGACTCTGGTCGCCATCATCATGCTGCCGAAAATGGGCCTGGCGGAAGCGGCCGATGCACAGTTCCTCGGCGTATTCCTGGCGCTGTGGGGCATCTTCACCCTGTTCATGTTCTTCGGCACGCTGGGCGCTAACCGCGCACTGCAGTTCGTGTTCGGTAGCCTGACCGTGCTGTTCGCCCTGCTGGCGATCGGCAACATCACCGGCAACCACGCGCTGCTGACCTTCGCCGGTTATGAAGGCATTATCTGCGGCGCCAGCGCGATCTATCTGGCGATGGCCGAAGTGCTCAACGAACAGTATGGCCGTACCGTACTGCCGATTGGCGCTCGCGGCGCGCACTAACGGAAAACCGTTTAGCGCGGCACCAACGCAAATCAACGTAAAAAGAGAGGCGCATCAGGCGCCTCTCTTTTTTTGTCCGGATATCCGAGATCGCCTACACCCCGGCCGGTGAACCGACCTGCTCCGCCTGCGCTTCCACTTCGCGGTGAGTATGGCTTTGCAAATAAATCCCCAGCACCAGCCCCAACGTGCACAACGCCAGCACGTAGAAGGCCGGCGCCAGCGGCGTCCACTTCATCATCAGGGTGACGAAAATCGGCGTCATGCCGCCAAAAATGGCGTATGCCACGTTGTACGAGAAAGAAATGCCGGAGAAACGCACCGCCGCCGGGAACGCCCGCACCATCACGTAGGGCACCGCGCCCACCACCCCGACGCTCAATCCCGCCAGCGCATAGCTGATAAACAGCAGGCTGTGACTCTGCGCAGCATGGGAGTAAAACAACCAACTGCAGGTCGCAAACAACAGGCTGCCGATGATGAAGGTACGGCCGACGCCAATCCGGTCCGCCGCCAGCCCGGCGACAATACAGCCGACCATCAACGCGACGGTAGCCAGACTGTTGGCCTGCAATGTCAACGCCGCCGGGATGCCATGCAATTTTTGCAGATACACCGGCGCCATCAGAATCACCACCACAATCCCGGCGGATAGCATCCAGGTCAGCAACATGCTGACCAGTATCGCTTTCTTATGACGCAATACGATGGTCTTCAGCGGCAGTTCTTCCGCCAGCGCCTTGTGCGCCTGCATCTCGCGGAAAATCGGCGTTTCCTGCAGCCAGCGCCGCAAATACAGCGCAATAAGCCCGAAGATACCGCCAATAAAGAACGGAATACGCCAGCCGCCGGCGACGATCTGCGCGGGCGGCAGCAAAGTATTGAGCAACGTGGCGATCATCGAACCGAACAAAATCCCCAGCGTCAGCCCGGCGGTCAGCGTGCCGCAGGCGATGCCGATGCGAGAGCGGGGAACGTGTTCCGCCACAAACACCCAGGCACCCGGCACTTCACCGCCAATCGCCGCGCCCTGCAGCACCCGCATCAACAGCAGCAGCAACGGGGCCGCAATACCGATAGAAGCATAAGTCGGCAGCATCCCCATGCCCAGCGTGGGCAACGCCATCAGCAGGATGCTCAAACTGAACATTTTTTTGCGACCGACCCGATCGCCAAAATGCGCCATCACGATGCCGCCCAACGGGCGCGCCAGATAGCCGGCGGCAAAGATACCAAAGGTTTGCACCTGCCGCAGCCACTCGGGAATATCCGACGGAAAAAACAGGTCGCCGATAACGGCGGCAAAGAAGACGAAGATAATGAAGTCGTAAAACTCCAGCGCGCCGCCCAACGCCGCCAATGAAAGGGTTTTATAATCGTGTCGATTCAATCGACGGTGTTGTTCGCCAGCCATAAATCACCGCACAATGCCAGTAAAATAAGAAAAATAATTTCAAATCGCTGTGTAAATGAAACCTTACTATAGCGGCAGTTTTTTGACACACCAGCATCGAGCAACAGTTATCAACAAAATGCGTTAACTTCAGCTTTTTATATCGCGTATCGCACTCTTGGGCCGAAAAGCTGCTACTACGTCCGGATTGGTTTCGATATAAGGTCCTTCCAGCAGTTGGATGCAGTAGGGAACACTGGCGAAAATCCCCGGCACCACGACCTGACCGGACGCATCTTTCAGTCCGGTCAGGGTCTCGCGGATAGATTTCGGCTGCCCCGGCAGGTTGAGGATCAGCGCCTGCTTACGAATCACGCCGACCTGGCGCGACAGAATGGCGGTAGGAACAAAACGCAGGCTGATTTGGCGCATCTGTTCGCCGAACCCCGGCATTTCCCGGTCGGCTACCGCCAGCGTGGCGTCCGGCGTCACATCCCGTCGCGCCGGGCCGGTGCCGCCGGTAGTCAGCACCAGGTGGCAGCCGCATTCATCCACCAGTTCACACAGCGTCTGCTCAATCAACGGCTGCTCATCCGGCACCAGACGGGTTTGCACATCGAAAGGTGTGGTCAGTGCTTCCGCCAGCCATGTTTGCAGAGCCGGAATGCCTTCATCCTGATAGACACCGCTGGATGCACGATCAGAAATGGATACCAAACCAACACATAGACTGTTCATAAGCACCTCTTGTTTATCAAAAAATTTATTCTATCAATCTGATTAATTATCCGACGCGTTAAATCCATTCAAAAATTTGCTCGCTAATGCGACAATGCTCGAAATCTGCGCGGCCCCACAATAAAACGCGTTATGACCGTGCACAAAATCTAACGATTCAACGAGTTAATCCTCGTTCATCGGTTAATGTTTCTGACGATAACAATAATTAAGAGTCTACCTCAGCCTGCGTGATTCTCGCAGCCGGATTGAACAAGGAAAGTGAACGGAAACCACAACGTTAATCACGTCTGTGCGAATTCCGGGCACCATCCACGTTAACCCCATCCGCGTTAACCCGCTAAGCGAATTACCCAGCGGGGCTGGACTCTGTGAGTAAGACCATTGCCGGACAACGGCGCATTACTGGGAAATGCAGGAAAAGTGAATGAATTTCATTAAAAATCACCTTGTCAGGCTATTTGCCAATCCGGTTTCCGCTTTTGTTTTGTTTGGTCTGTTTTCGGTGACGCTGACCAGCCTGTTGCTGCTGAACTCCCGCCAGAAAGACTGGCAAGAGGAAAAACGCAATTTCGACAACATCATCCGCTTGTACGAATCCTATAATACCGGCGGCGAAATCGCCGAAAGCGATCGTTTCTACAAAGTCGGCAATTCGATGTTTTCCCGCGTGCGCATTATGGCGTTCAACACCCGCGACGTCGGCCATGAATGCATCAATCGCCTGTCGGAGCTGGATCTTTCCCTTAACGATATGGCGATTATCCGGGTATGCCAGAATCTGCTGCCGTCCGCCGGCAATCTGCCGGAAAAGAATCAACTCACCACCGTCATGCCGATTCTCTCGCCCACCGATAAACTCATCGGCTTACGCATACGCGTCACTACGCTGGGCTCCTCGCCCGGCTTTAGCAATATTGCTACCTCCTCGGCGGAAATCATCACGCTGGCCTGCATCAGCCTGATGATTGCCGTGATGGGCAGCCTGCTGTCGCTGGTCGCGAAAAAGTATCTGATTGAGTTGCCCACCACGGCGCGTTACGACGACCTGACCGGCTTTCTGCGTCGGGATGCGTTTTACCAGTCAGCCAACCGTGCGTTGAAAGCGGCGCGTCATGAGAACAAGCCGATGTGTGCCATGTTGATTGATATCGACCACTTCAAGCAGGTGAACGACACGCTGGGGCACGCGGCAGGCGACGAAGCGCTGAAAGCGGTGGCGAACGTTATTCGGCATTCGTTTCGCCGTCATGACATCCTCTGCCGTCTGGGCGGCGACGAGTTTGCCGTCGTCTTGCCCAACATTTCGCAGGAAAACGCCGTACGCGTGGCGGAACGCGTCAGAGAGGGAATCCATGAGCTCGGCCATACCTCGTCATCAATGTCGCCGGTCATTACCGTCAGCATCGGGCTGGTGGCCGTCGAGTCGCCGGACGAGGGGCTGGATGAAATCATCCGCCGCGCCGACGTTAACCTGTATCTGGCAAAAAGAACCCGCAACTGCACCATCACCATTCCGTTCGTGCAGTCTCAGGGAGCCACAGAAACGACAACGGCCAGCGCCAGCTGACCGTTTTTCGCACCGAAACTGCGGTAAACGTTACAGCAGTGCGGCGATCATTTTTTCCAGTTTTTCCTGGTCTACCGCAAACTTGCGGATACCGTCGGCCAGTTTGTCCACCGCCATCGGATCCTGATTGTGCTGCCAGTAGAATTCGGACTCGGTCAGTCTGGCCGGGCGCGCTTTCACCTCGCCGCTGTAAGACAGTTTATGCGCCACATCGCCCTGGCTTTCCGCCAGCTCTTTGAGCAGCGCCGGCGCAATGGTCAGGCGATCGCAGCCCGCCAGTTCCAGAATCTCGCCGACATTGCGGAAGCTGGCGCCCATCACTACCGTTTCATAACCGTGCTGTTTGTAATATTTGTAGATGTCGGTCACGGAGACGACGCCCGGATCTTCGTGCGGCGCAAACTCTTTCTTGTCGCTGTTGGCTTTGTACCAGTCCAGAATACGGCCCACGAACGGGGAAATCAGGAACACGCCCGCTTCGGCGCAGGCACGTGCCTGAGCAAACGAGAACAGCAGGGTCAGGTTACAGTTGATGCCTTCTTTTTCCAGCTGCTCGGCGGCGCAGATACCCTGCCAGGTGGACGCCAGTTTGATCAGAATACGGTCGTTGCTGATGCCGGCATCGTTGTACAGTTTGATCAGGCGCTTCGCTTTGGCGACGCTGGCCTTGGTGTCATAGGAAAGACGGGCGTCCACTTCGGTGGAGATGCGCCCTGGAATCAACTTGAGAATTTCCAGACCGATATTAACCGCCAGTTTGTCCGTCGCATCGACAACCTGTTGCTCACGTTTGTCGCTCTGCGCACGTGCCCAGGCCACAGCGTCATCAATCAGCGCACGGTATTCCGGGATTTGCGCGGCATTCAGAATCAGGGAAGGGTTGGTGGTGGCGTCCTGCGGCTGGTAAAGCTTCATTGCCGCGATATCGCCGGTATCCGCCACCACAGTGGTGAATTGGCGTAGGGAAGTCAGTTTATCCGTCATGTTGGCCTTTCTCATTGTTTGTGCATGAACTGGTGGCAGGAACTGTCGCCAGAGCCTGATAATAACACGCGCCCAAGCCCGCGCAAGCGGACCAGAAAAAAACCGCACGCTAGAAAAAACATATTTTTTCAATTAAAAATCAACAAAGTAAGTGTCATTGTTTTTTCTTTTCTCTCTATTTTTGATGAAAAAACGCACGAGAGCCTAAACAACGCTGATTTATCGCGCCTGTCGCAGCCATCGCCCCTTTTTTACCGGCTTTTGCTACAGTAAGGCCATTCAAGACACCAACGGGATACGTTTATGCTGATCACCCTTTCACCTGCCAAAACGCTGGATTACACCAGCCCGCTGCCTACGCAACGCTATACGCAACCCGAACTGCTGGATTATTCCCGGCAACTGATTAAACACTGCAAACAACTGACCCCGGCGGATATTGCTTCGCTGATGGGCATTAGCGACAAGCTGGCGGACCTGAATGCGGCCCGTTTTCAGGAATGGCATCCGGCGTTTTCGCCGGATAACGCGCGTCAGGCGCTGCTGGCGTTCAAAGGCGATGTCTACACCGGGCTGGCGGCGGAAGATTTCAACGAGGCGGATTTCGATTTCGCCCAACAGCATCTGCGTATTCTGTCCGGTCTGTACGGCGTGCTGCGGCCGCTGGACCTGATGCAGCCTTACCGGCTGGAAATGGGCATCCGGCTGAAAAACGACGCAGGCAACGACCTGTATAAGTTCTGGGGCGATACCATCACCGAAACGCTCAATCAGGCACTGAAAGCGCAGAACGACGATATTCTGATCAATCTGGCGTCCGACGAATACTTCAAATCCGTCAAACCGGCCAAACTCAACGCGCGGCTGATAAAACCGGTCTTTCTCGATGAAAAGAACGGCAAATTCAAGGTGATCAGCTTCTACGCCAAGAAGGCGCGCGGCCTGATGAGCCGTTTCATCATTCAGAACCGCCTGACCACGCCGGAGCAACTGAAAGACTTTGACAGCGAAGGCTATTACTTTGACGCCGCCGATTCCTCGGCTGACGAACTGATCTTCAAGCGCCACGAACGCGACGCCTGACAACACGCGTTATTCGTTAGACAAACGAATACGGCCGGAAAGCGGTTTCCCCCTTTCCGGCCGTAATGCCTTCCTGCCGTAATGCACTTCCGCGGTAATGCACTCCCGCGGTAATAAATTGAAGATTAGTGCGGCAGTTCCATCAGGAATTTGCGCAACTGCGCGAAGTCCGGCGCGAAGTGGTGTGACAGCAGCGGCTGGTCGGCGCGTTCAGCCAGCGCGGTTGGCAACGGCAGTGCCTTACCAAGAATCTCTTCCACGCTCTCCTTGAACTTCGCCGGATGGGCGGTGCCCAGGAACAGGCCGTACTCGCCCGGCTGCAACTGATCGCGCAACAAACGGTACGCAATCGCCGCATGCGGCTCAGAGGTATATCCCAACGCCTCCAGTTCCAGCATGGTAGCTTTGGTGGTCTCATCGCTCACCGCACCGAACGCCAGTTCCTTCAGTTGCCAGTTCTTGCGACGGAACAATTCTTCCACACGCGGCCAGTTGTTCGGCTGGCTCACATCCATCGCGTTGGACAACGTCGCCACAGTCGGATTCGGTTGCCAGCTTCCGTTTTGCAGAAAACGCGGCACTGTGTCGTTGGCGTTGGTGGCGGCGATAAAACGTTTCACCGGCAAGCCCAGCGATTTCGCCAGCAGACCGGCGGTCAGGTCACCGAAGTTGCCGCTCGGCACCGAGATCACCAGTTGATTGCGGGCTTCCTGCGGCAACTGCGCCACCGCTTCGAAGTAGTAGCTGATCTGCGCCAGCAGACGGCTGATGTTGATGGAGTTGGCGGAGTTCAGCCCTATCGCACGTTTCAGTTCTTCGTCATCGAACGCTTGTTTCACCAGCGCCTGACAGGCGTCGAAATCGCTGTCGACGGCGATAGTGTGGATATTGCCGCCCAGCGTACAGAACAGTTTTTCCTGCAACGGGCTGATCTTGCCGTTCGGGTACAGAATCACCACCCGCACATTCTTCAGGCCGTAAAACGCATGCGCGACCGCTGCGCCGGTGTCGCCCGAGGTGGCGGTCAGAATCGTGATCTGTTGATCGCCCGCGACTTCCGCCAGCATCTGCGCCATCAGGCGGCCGCCGAAGTCCTTGAACGCCAGCGTCGGGCCGTGAAACAGCTCCAGCGCGGCGATGTCCTCGCTCACCGGGACTACCGGCGCCGGAAAGCGGAAAGCCGCTTTAACGCGCTGATAGACGATTTCATCGGACATTTCATCACCAATGAACGCCGACAGAATGCGGCTGCTGCGGGTGACAAAATCCTGCTCCAGCAGTTCATCAATCGTCGTGCGGTCGAATTCCGGCAGCTCCAGCGGGAAAAACAGGCCCTGATTACTTCCCAGCCCTTTGCGGATCGCTTCGGCGAAATTCACCTGTTCATTGTGATCTTTCAGATTGTACAGTTTCATGCGTTATCCCAATTGTCGCGCGCCTGCGGTATCCAGACGGCAAATATGAACAAAACCTTCGTCGTTCTGCAGATAGTTTTCCCGCAGCCAGCTTGCCAGACGTTCCGCGGCGCCCATGTTATTGCACACGGAGAACAGCGTCGGCCCGGAGCCTGAAATGCCGCAGGCCAGCGCGCCCAACTCGTTGGCGGCCTGACGCGCTTCGGCAAAACCGGGCAACAGACGCGTCCGGTAAGGCTCGGCGATCACGTCTTTCATCAGGGTCGCCGCCAGTTCCGCCTGGCCGGTATGGCAGGCGTGGATAAAGCCCGCCAGATAACGGCCGTGGCTGATGCAATCCTGACGACGGTACTGCGCCGGCAGGATCGCCCGCGCTTCGGCCGTGGACACCTTGATGCCCGGATAGGCCATCACCCACAGCCAGTCGTCAAATCCCGGTACCGGCTGACTGACGATGCCCATCTCTTCCACCATCAGTTGGATGCCGCCTAGGAAGCACGGCGCCACGTTGTCGTAATGCACGCTACCGGAAATGCGTCCTTCCAGCTCGCCCATCAGCGTCAACAAACGGGTATCGTCCAACGGTTTGCCGCAGAATTCGTTCATCGCCATCAGGCCGGCGACCACCGAACAAGCGCTGGACCCCAGCCCGGAGCCGATCGGCATGTTTTTTTCCAACGTCATGGCGACCGGCACGGTCTTGCCGATCTCCTGACAGAAGCGCTCCCAGCACTGATAAACGATGTTTTCTTTCGGGTTGTCCGGCAGCTTGCTGACAAAACGCCCTTCGTTATGCAGGCTAAACAGCTCGGCTTCCCGCACGGTCACGCAATCGCCTAACAGGGTGCCGTCCACCGGCGACACCGCCGCGCCCAGCACGTCAAACCCCACGCTCACATTCCCGATGGATGCCGGGGCATAAATCTTCACCATTCTCACACTCCCACCTTCCACGACAGCGTACGCAGCAGGTCTGCAAACACCCCGGCCGCCGTTACATCATTGCCCGCCCCGTAGCCCCGCAACACCAGCGGCAGCGGCTGGTAGTAACGGCTGTAAAACGCCAGCGCGTTCTCGCCGTCCTTCACCTTGAACAGCGGATCGTTGCCGCCCACCGCGCTGATCGTCACCTGGCACTTGCCGTCGTCGATCTTGCCGACGTAGCGTAACACTTTACCTTCTGACCGCGCCGCTTCAACCCGGCGGGAAAATTCGGCGTCCAGTTCCGGCAGGCGCGCCAGGAAACTGGCGACATCGCCCTGTGCATATTCCGGCGGCAGCACGGAGTCGACCTGAATGTCATCCAGCTCCAGTTCATAACCTGCTTCACGCGCCAAAATCAGCAGCTTGCGCGCCACGTCCATTCCGGACAGGTCGTCGCGCGGATCCGGCTCGGTAAAGCCTTTCTCTTTCGCCAGCAAGGTCGCGTCGGACAGCGACATGCCTTCATCCAGCTTACCGAAGATAAAGGACAACGAACCGGACAGAATACCGTTGAAGCGAATCAGCTCATCACCGGCGTTCAGCAGGTTTTGCAGGTTTTCGATTACCGGCAGACCAGCACCGACGTTGGTGTCATACAGGAACTTGCGGCGAGATTTGGCCGCCGCCTGACGCAACTGGTGGTAATAACGCAGTGTGCCTGTGTTGGCTTTCTTGTTGGGCGTGACGACATGGAAGCCGTCCGCCAGGAAATCGGCGTATTGATCGGCAACCGCCTGGCTGGAGGTACAGTCGATGATTACCGGGTTCAGCAAGTGATACTCTTTCACCAGCCGGCTAAGCGCGGCCGGGCTAAACGGCTCACGCGCCCGCGCCAGCTCGTCGCGCCAGCGATCCATCGGAATACCGTGCACGTTGGTCAGCATCGCTTTGGAGTTGGCGATGCCGCATACCCGCACGTCGATGTGTTTTTGTTTCAGCCACGGCTGCTGACGCTGGATCTGCTCCAGCAATGCGCCGCCGACGCCGCCGACGCCAATCACGAACACGTCCAGCGCCTGATTGGTGTTGAACAGCATCTGGTGAGCCACCCGCACGCCGGTGGTCGCTACGTCATTGTTCACCACCACTGAAATCGAGCGTTCGGACGAGCCCTGAGCGATCGCCACGATGTTGATGTTGGCGCTGGCCAACGCGGTGAACAGCCGAGCCGACAGACCGCGCAGCGTGCGCATGCCGTCGCCCACCACGGAAATGATCGCCAGCCGCTGCACCACGTCCAGCGGCTCCAGCACACCCTCTTTCAGTTCCAGATAGAATTCATCTTCCAGCGTTTTGCGCGCGCGCGGCAGCTCACTCTGGGACACGCAGAAGCTGATGCTGTATTCGGAAGAGGACTGGGTGATGAGCACCACCGAGATACCGGCGCGGGACATCGCGGCGAACACACGCGCCGCCATCCCGACCATCCCTTTCATTCCGGGGCCGGAAACGTTGATCATCGCCATGTTGTTCAGGTTGGTGATGCCTTTGACCGGGTACTGGTTATCGTTGCTTTCCAGCCCGATCAGCGTGCCGGGGGCCTGAGGATTTTCGGTGTTCTTGATAAGGCAGGGAATCTGGAACTGGGCGATGGGGGCGATAGTGCGGGGGTGGAGAACTTTGGCGCCGAAGTAGGACAACTCCATCGCTTCCTGATAAGACATCGACTTCAGTAATCGCGCATCCGGCACCTGGCGTGGGTCACAGGTGTACACGCCGTCGACGTCAGTCCAGATCTCACAGCAGTCGGCCCGCAGACACGCCGCCAGCACCGCCGCCGAATAATCGGAGCCGTTGCGGCCCAGCACCACCAGCTCGCCTTTATCGTTACCGGCGGTAAAACCCGCCATCAGAATCACATGGTCAGCGGGGATCGCCTGCTCATCAATGCGACGGGTGGACTCAGCGATATCGACCGTGGATTCCAGATAATGGCCCTGCGCCAGCAGGCTGCGCACCGGGTCAATGACCGATACCTGATAACCACGCGCCTGAAATACTGCTTCCATGATGGCGATGGAGAGTTTTTCGCCCCGGCAGATAATGGCGGCGTTGACGCTGTCCGGGCACTGCCCCAGCAAGGCGATGCCATGCAGCACCTGTTTGAGTTGGCTAAATTCTTCATCCACCCGCGCTTTCAGCCGGTCATAGGCAAAACCGGGCTGGGATTGCGCCAGTCCTTGCAGCAAATCGGCAAAAATGACTTCCGCTTCGGTGATATTTGGCTGGATATCCTGTTTAGCCACGGTTTTTTCAATCATGGCCACCAAGTGGTTGGTGATTTTCGCCGGTGCCGACAACACCGTGGCGACCTGTCCCTGACGTGCATTGCTTTCGATGATATCGGCAACGCGCGCAAATCGTTCTGCGTTGGCTACCGAGGTCCCGCCAAATTTCAACACTCGCATTTTTGTCTGTTCTCCTGAACTTTCAGTTGCCAAAAACGCCGGGAGCGTTTTTGAAAGCCATTTGCAATGGCCTTACTAAGGTTGGCGGGCAAGAATAAGCCCGCAGTAACTGTAAAAAAAAAGACCCGCACTGTGAAGTGCGGGCTTTTTCTGGATTCATCTGTACGCGTCAGCCCGCACCGTTACTCGTCGTACCGGTGGTAATAATAATGGTGGTGGTAACCAGGCTGATGTGATGCATTGCGTAACGTTCTCGTAGATCGAAAAATTATCTGCTCTATTAGTTAGGGCAATCGCCCTGCTAAGTCAACGGATTTCTTTATTCCTCCCTCCACTTTACGCCAATGACGGCGGATAAAGTCTCTATGGAAAAACCAAAAACCCAAACAATGATTCAGAAAAAACAATCAACCGTGATGATTCGCCAGAGAATCCTCATTTTTCCTGATCTTCTGCCGATAGTGCTTTTTCCACATCATGCAACAGCCGATGCAACATGGCGCTATCGCGCTGCTCCAGTAACCCGAGCCGTTGTTGCAGCCAGTCGCGCAGTTTTTCATCCTGTTGTGCATCGACCCGAACCAGCAAGCGTGAAAACCGCTCGCGCAACGCCGCCAGTTGCCCGAACTCGGCCTGCGTCGGCTCGGCCGCGACCACCTGCATCAACGACGCCAGTTGATAGCAATACACCATCACCGCCTGACCCAGATTCAATGACGGATAGTCGGCCGCCATCGGCACGCCGGTCAGGATGTCCGCCAGCGCCAGTTCCTCATTGGTCAGCCCGGAATCTTCGCGCCCAAATACCAGCGCCGCAGAACTGACCCATTGACGCTTTTCCTCCAGCACGCTCAACAGTTGCGCCGGCTCGCAGTAGTAATGAAAACGGGCGCGGCTGCGGGCGGTGGTCGCCACTGTAAACTCAATATCCGCCAGCGCGTCGGCCAGCGTCGGAAAAACGTCTACTCCGTCAAGAATATCGCCGGAGCCGTGCGCCACCCAACGCGCCGCAGGCTCAAGATGAGCGGTACTGTCGACAATCCGCATCCGGCCGAAACCCATGGTTTTCATGGCACGCGCCGCCGCACCGACGTTTTCGGCCCGGGCAGGCGCCACCAAAATGATATAAAACTGCACACAACCTCCCAGCTAGCCTCCACAGGGCGCTGACAATCAGGGTTCGGCGATGATTTACGCCGGAAAATAAGTTGATACCGGGATTTGACGCCTCCCGACAGATGGCCTGAAACCACAGCCGCATTGGCGCGCGACCGGATGACGCGACGGGAATGGAAACGCTTCAGCTATCAGCATTTATTATGCCGCAGCGAATATAAAAATGTTAAATTGTGATAGATAGCGGTATTCGTAGTGCGTTTTCCACAAATTGCTAACGTGCTACAATGAAATTTGATATATGTCAATGGAACCGTAGATTTGCCAGTCGGCGAAATCAGTGCTCACTGTTATGTTGCTGTTAATAAGGTTAAACTGTGCGCCACAATAAGCTCTGTTGAAAAACCTCATCGCCACCTGTTATCAGGCGCGCGTCGGGTGGAAACAAGTGCTTCAAAACGTATTTACGTACTTGAGTCAGTCGGCGAAAAAACGGTGAACACGATTTCCCAAAGCGCCCGAGAGAACCAGGACTTCTGTACTTTCGAATCTCTATATTAGTTGGCAATTTTAGGTAGCAAACATGCAGACCCCCCACATTCTTATTGTAGAAGACGAGTTGGTAACTCGTAACACCCTCAAAAGTATTTTTGAGGCCGAGGGATACGTTGTTCACGAAGCCACCGACGGCGCCGAGATGCATAACATCCTGTCTGAACATGACATCAATCTGGTCATTATGGACATCAACCTGCCGGGCAAGAATGGTTTGTTGCTGGCGCGTGAACTGCGAGAGCAGGCGAGCGTGGCGCTGATGTTCCTGACCGGACGCGATAACGAAGTCGACAAAATCCTGGGCCTGGAAATCGGCGCGGACGACTATATCACCAAACCGTTCAACCCACGTGAACTGACCATCCGCGCACGCAATCTGCTGTCCCGCACCATGAATCTGGGCGGCGGCACCGAAGAGCGTCGTCTGGTGGAAAGCTACCGCTTCAACGGCTGGGAACTGGATATCAACAGCCGCTCGCTGGTCAGCCCGAACGGCGAGCAGTACAAACTGCCGCGCAGCGAATTCCGCGCCATGCTGCACTTCTGCGAGAACCCTGGAAAAATCCAGTCCCGTGCCGAGCTGCTGAAGAAAATGACCGGCCGCGAGTTGAAACCGCATGACCGCACGGTCGACGTTACCATTCGTCGTATCCGCAAACATTTCGAATCCACCGCCGATACGCCGGAAATCATCGCCACTATTCACGGCGAAGGTTATCGCTTCTGCGGCGATCTGGAAGACTGATTCTCAGCGCGCTTATCATGCGCCAGTACGTAAAAAAGCCGGGTCTACCCCGGCTTCTTTATTTCTGCTTTATTTCTGCGATCTTTTTATTTCTGGGATAGACAGCCGTTACTTGCTCCAGGGCAGAATAGGCACCGCGCTGAGCGCATTTTTCGGCGACCCTTCCACCAGACGATCGGAATAGGTCAGGTAAACCAGCGCATTGCGTTTCGCATCGTAAAAACGCACCACCTGCAGTTTCTTGAAAATCAGCGACGTGCGCTGCTGAAACACCACGCTACCTTTTCCCTTGCTGCCGGTAATCTTGTCGCTCAGAGTAATCGGCCCCACCTGCTGACAAGAAATGGCGGCATCCGACGTATCCTCCGCCAGGCCAAGCCCCCCCTTGATGCCGCCGGTTTTGGCTCGGCTCAGATAGCAGGTCACGTTTGTCACATCCGGATCGTCAAACGCTTCCACGATGATTTTGTGGTCCGGCCCCAACAGCTTAAAGACCGTATCCACAGAGCCGATTTCCTCAGCCCAGACCGACGTTACACCGCAGAGCAGAACCGCAGCCATCAAAACAATTCGTCTTTTCATCATTGCCTTTCTCTCACTTTGTCGCCGCCATGGCGTAGTTTCTGTGGTTCAAAGACCGTTTGTCGGATAGATTTCTTTAGCAGCCTATGTTAATCAGATTCTTTATACATAAGGCACAAAAATCTTGGTAAGTGCCCCAGGAAAAAAGTTGCTATTATGCCGGGCTTATACGCTTAGCTCTCGGTGTGTTCTATGAGGACGATCTATGGATCAAGCCAGTATCATACGTGACCTGCTCAACTGGCTGGAGGGTCATCTTGACCAGCCTTTATCGCTGGATAATGTCGCAGCCAAGGCCGGCTATTCCAAGTGGCATTTGCAGAGAATGTTCAAGGACGTAACGGGTCATGCCATCGGTTCATACATTCGTGCCCGTCGGCTCACCAAAGCGGCTGTCGCACTGTGTCTGACCAGTCGCCCGATTCTTGATATCGCCTTGCAGTACCGTTTCGATTCGCAACAGACGTTCACTCGGGCGTTCAAAAAGCAGTTTGCCCAGACCCCGGCGTCCTATCGTCGGTCGGATGACTGGAATACCTTCGGTATCCATCCACCGATTCGTCTTGGCGCCTTTACCATGCCGCAACCGCAATTCATCACCTTGCCGGAAACGCAGTTGGTTGGTCTGACCCAGAGCTATACCTGCAACCTGGAGCAAATTACCTGTTTTCGTACCGAAATACGCGTCCATTTCTGGCGACAATATCTGGGAGAGGCCAAACAGGTACCGCCGGTGTTATATGGTCTGCACCATTCTCGTCCAAGCAAGGAGAAGGATGATGAACATGAAGTGCTGTATACCACCGCGCTAGAGCCGCATCATGTTCCGGAAGGCGTTCATCCTGGCGAACCGGCAGTATTGCCGAGCGGCGACTATGCGATGTTTATCTACGAAGGCCCGGCGGATGATTTGCAGGATTTCATTATTACCCTGTACGACACCTGCCTGCCGACCTATAAACTGACCCGTCGCAAAGGTTTTGATGCTGAACGCTTTTACCCCAAAGGCCACAAAGAAACCGAACCGCCCAAAATCATCCGCTGCGAATACCTGATTCCAATTCAGCGTTAACGCTGCAATTCATCCAATGCCGGAGCGTCAAGATGGGAGATGTCTCCGGCGGTTTCCACTATCCATCCGGGCGCCAGCCAGGGGCTCTGTTGATAATCGACGCGAGACAATGAACAGTTGCGCAGCCGCAGGCGACGCTCCGCCCAGGCCGGTAATCCCAGTAACGTACTCAGCAAACAGCCCAGCGCAATACCGTGACTCACCAGCAGTGGACGGCTGCCTTCCGGCAGCGCCAGACACTTTGTCAATACGCGTTGCATACGCAGAGCCAGTTCCGACATAGACTCGCCGTCGGGAATTCGGCCATCGCGGGTGCCATCCACCAACTGTTTACGCCAGCGCTCTTCTTCAGGGCTTAGCGAATCAATCAGCCTTTCTTCCAGCACGCCCATGTTCAGCTCTCTCAGAGAGGGCTCCATGATAACAGGGCAGTTTCCGCAAGCCTGCGAGATGATGTCGGCAGTGCGACGGGTGCGCCCCAGATCGCTGGTAAAAATATGGGTAATTCCCAGCTTCTTTACCCTTTCAGCAACCAGCCGGGCCTGATGCTCGCCACCCAGGGTCAGCGGACTGTCCGACTGCCCCTGAATGCGCCGCGCCACGTTCCACTCTGTTTCACCATGGCGAACAAGATATACCTGTAACATGATTTTTTTCCGTTATACTGCGTCAAATTAACTACAAGGTAGGGAAACATTATGTACCATGTTGTCGCTTCTACGACCAACCCGGCCAAGATTAACGCCATCACTTTAGCATTTGCCGACGTTTTTGGTGTGGATAATTGCCGCATCGAAGGGGTTGATGTGGATAGCGGGGTCCCCAGTCAACCGCTAGGTTCCGTCGAAACCCGCACGGGCGCCAGGAATCGTGTGATGAGGGCGCGACAGGTCCGTCCGGAAGCCGATTTCTGGGTAGGCGTGGAAGCCGGCATTGAAGAAAGCATGACGTTCGCCTGGATGGTGATTGAAAATGCGGTCATCCGCGGTGAATCCCGTTCAGCCAGCCTGGTATTACCGGAAAGCATTCTGCAGGGAATTGGTGAAGGCCGCGAGCTAGGCGATGAAATGGCCCGGCTCACCGGCATTCAGGATATCAAACGTCAGGGCGGCGCGATTGGCGTCTTCACGGATGGCAAACTGTCGAGAACCAGCGTGTATTATCAGGCGTTGCTGCTGGCGCTGGTGCCGTTTCATAATCCGGTTTATCAGCACCCGATTCATGTGCCGGTTTGATCGCTTCCGAACGCTAGTCCTTCTTCTCTGGTAGCTCTGGTAGCAATTGTTCCTCCAGCCAGACTTTCAGCCTGGTCGGGGCGGATTTGAGGCTGTTGGAACCTCGGGTGATGGTCGCAATGCCCGCGCCCAGCTCATTTTTTAGTTCACGCTGGCTCATCTCGCCGCGCATCAATTCCTGAATAATACGTACCCGGGTTCCCAGCGCGGTTCTCTCATCTGGAGTTAACAGCAGTTGCAGCAGCGGTTGTTCCAACCCTTCCGCCATCGCCTGTTGGAACAGGCTGACAAACGCCTGCCAGTTTTCATCGTCTTGTTCGGAAAATACCGGATCATGAAGTGAAGGTGATGTCATAACGGGCACCATACTATTAAACTAGTACACCAGCATAACATACTCTTCATAACGAAAAAAAGCGTAAAAAATAGGATAAACACCCGCCTTAGCGAGACGGGCGTAAGGTAATGACTACTCGCATGATGAAATCTTTCTTCATCTGCGTATCTTCACTCGCGTATTTTCATCCGCGTAAGGCGGGAAATGCGTATCTCAGGCAATCCCCGCTGACAGTTGTTAGTAACGCCGCTGCCACTCGTTGTCCATCAGCAACGTTGTCGGGCGCTGTTGCATCAGGCTACGGTAGAAAACGTCATATGCCAGTACATTTTTGACGTATCCCCGCGTCTCGGAAAACGGAATACTTTCCACAAACGCGATGGCGTCAATCCGACCATCGCTGTCCTTCAGCCAGTTAGTCACCCGCGATGGACCGGCATTGTAAGCAGCGGATGCCAGAATACGGTTCTGGCCGAACGACTGATAAACATAATCCAGATAACTGGTGCCAAGCTGGATATTCATCTGCGGATCCAGCAGCTGGCTACTGTTGCTATAGCTGGCGATATTAAACATTTCGGCGGTGTGCTGCGCGGTGGCCGGCATCAACTGCATCAGGCCGGCCGCCCCCACAGCGGAACGCGCTTGCGGGTTCCAGGCGCTTTCCTGACGGGCAATCGCCATCGCATAACTCTGGCTGATGCCCTTGCCTTGCGTCGCCCGGCGGAAATCGTCATTCCATGCCAGCGGGAAGCGCTCTTCCAGGTTGTCCCAGAGTTTCGCCACAATCGTGGCCTGAACGCTCAGGTCATACCAATGCTGTTCAAACGCAAAACGCGCCAGCGCTTCCTGCTGCGGACGATCCCGGCTGGCCACCAGCCCCGCCCACTCGGAACGAGCGAGGCTTTCCAGTCCCCAGAACATCAGTTCGCGTACCCGCGCCACTTCCGGTAGCTGCCCAATCGAGCGCTCCGGCTTGGCGGCAATCATAATGGTCAGTGGATAGTTCACATTAAGCTTCTGCGCGGCGGCCATCGGGTAAAAACCTCGAATCGACATCAGTTCGCGCAGTTGTGTCTCGCCTTCCTGCTTCTGCCCTTGTTCGATAAGCAGTATCGCACGCCAGTAACGCCATTCATCCTTTTGCTGCACATCGGCCGGCAAGCGCGCTATCCACTGCTTCAGCCCGGGCCTGTCCCCCTGCCCCAGCGCCATGCGAACACGCCGCTCCAGCAACGGCGCCGAGGCGCTGCGCAGAATTACGGCATCGCGCCAACGAGCCTGTTCATCGGTGGTATCGCTGCCCATCAAGCGCCAGGCGATGTCATCCTCCATGCTCTGGCGCTCCTGCGGGCGAATTTTCTGCAGGCGAATCAGCTGCGGCAGTAACGCCCGCGCCTCATCCGGCTCCTGGCGGGCAATGCGGCTGAACGCCGATAATACTGCTCTTCGGGTAAAATCCGTCGGGCCGACAGAGCGGGCGAAGCGCTCGATAGTTTTAGGGTTGCTTTGCAATCTCAGCAACGCATCGGTGATGGTCTTGTAATCCGCCGGCAATTGTCTGGAAAGATGATTAACCAGACCTGCGCTGCCCGCATCTATCGCCAGTCGCATCCGCTCAAGGACCATGAGCGATGTCAACCCGCCCTGCTGCTGCCAGGCTGAAAATAGCTTGTCGCAGGTCGGCGGCAATGAACGGCCGGTCAGCCAGATATCGCGGGTTTGTTCCCAGACGCCTTGCTGCTGGCCCACCATGACTTTGGCATACAAGTAGTTGCATAGAGAAGCGACTGGCTTGGGTTGTTCTGGACTGAACACCAGCAGTCCATTCCAGTCCTGACGACGAGCCAGTTCATTGATAAAACTGTTATTGAGCGTATGCACCGCAGGCAGCGTCGGATGCGAAGCCATAAACTGTTTGACCTGAGCCTCGCTGACCGTCGACAAATCCTGCGTCAGCGCCCGGTATTCCAGATAAGGGTAAAGCGGGTAATCGCGTAGCGTTGGCATTAACTGGGAAACCACATCCATCTGGTTATTATCCCACGCGGACTTTATTTGCTGATAACGCTGTCGCTGCTCATCCAGCGAATCCGCCAGCGCCTGGCACGATACCCCAATAAGACACAGTGCGGCGGCCATATAGCGCCAATACCCTAATTTGAACATAACTGCCCTGACCTCACTCGTTATCGTTTCCGCCATTACCCGCCGAACGCCGCCATCAACGCTCACGACCATCGCGCCATACATCGCCCTATACCCATGACGACCGCATTCCATCGACTAACGTTGGTTTTTTCAAACTAAATCAGTGTGGCATATCCTGCCCGGCAACGATACGCCGAAAGCAGCGTAAAACAGAACGAAATTCGCTGCGTTAACATCCTTTTACCAGAACGCCCGCAGTTTCGGCTGATATCCGTCTCAGTGGTTCCATCGTGGATGGAAGCTGCCTCGCAGAGTCAGCAACACGATGACGGGATGGCTGGGATCACGCAGCGAAAACAGCTAAACTCCGTCAACAGTAAATTCCTTTTGCCGGTGGGGCGTCAGCGCTCTTCCGGTATCATGCCCCTACAGGCGCCATGCTTTTAATGGCATAACGCTAAACTGGACAGAAAGAGGCTCAGAGCAACGTGGCTCAATACGTTTACACCATGCACCGCGTCGGCAAGGTTGTTCCGCCGAAGCGTCATATCCTGAAAAATATTTCCCTCAGCTTTTTCCCGGGCGCCAAAATCGGCGTGCTGGGTCTGAACGGGGCGGGTAAATCCACCCTGCTGCGCATCATGGCGGGGATCGATAAAGACATCGAAGGTGAAGCCCGCCCGCAGCCGGGGATAAAAATCGGCTACCTGCCTCAGGAACCCCAGTTAAATCTGGAACATACCGTCCGCGAAGCGGTTGAAGAGGCGGTCAGCGACGTGAAACGCGCGCTGACTCGTCTGGACGAAGTTTATGCCGCCTACGCTGACCCGAACGCCGACTTCGACAAGCTGGCGAAAGAACAGGGAGAACTGGAATCAATTATCCAGGCCCAGGACGGTCACAATCTCGATAACCAGCTGGAGCGGGCCGCCGATGCGCTGCGTCTGCCACCGTGGGAAGCGAAAATCGCCAACCTCTCCGGGGGCGAACGCCGCCGTGTCGCCATCTGCCGCCTGTTGCTGGAAAAACCGGACATGCTGCTGCTCGACGAACCCACTAACCACCTGGATGCGGAATCGGTCGCCTGGCTGGAGCGTTTCCTGCACGACTACGAAGGCACCGTGGTCGCCATCACCCATGACCGTTACTTCCTCGACAACGTTGCCGGCTGGATTCTGGAACTGGACCGCGGCGAAGGGATTCCGTGGGAAGGCAACTACTCGTCCTGGCTGGAACAGAAAGACCAGCGTCTTGCACAGGAAGCCTCCACCGAAGCCGCTCGTCGCAAATCCATCGAGAAAGAGCTGGAGTGGGTGCGTCAGAATCCCAAAGGCCGTCAGGCCAAAGGCAAAGCGCGTCTGGCTCGCTTCGACGAACTCAACAGCGTCGAGTACCAGAAACGCAACGAAACCAGCGAACTGTTCATTCCACCTGGCCCTCGCCTTGGCGACAAAGTGCTGGAAGTGCAGAACCTCACCAAATCCTACGGTGACCGGGTGCTGATTGATAACCTGTCGTTCGCCATTCCGAAAGGCTCCATCGTCGGTATTATCGGCCCCAACGGCGCCGGTAAATCGACCCTGTTCCGTATGTTGTCCGCTCAGGAACAACCGGATTCCGGCACCATCTCGCTGGGCGAAACGGTGCAACTGGCGTCGGTAGATCAGTTCCGTGACAAGATGGACGGCAGCAAGACCGTATGGGAAGAAGTTTCAGGCGGTCAGGACATCATGCGTATCGGCAATTTCGAGATCCCGAGCCGCGCCTATGTCGGCCGTTTCAACTTCAAAGGCGTCGATCAGGGCAAACGTATCGGGGAGCTCTCCGGCGGCGAACGTGGCCGCGTGCACCTGGCAAAACTGCTGCAGGTTGGCGGCAACATGCTGCTGCTTGACGAACCGACCAACGACCTGGATATCGAAACCCTGCGCGCGCTGGAAAACGCCCTGCTGGAATTCCCTGGCTGCGCCATGGTGATTTCCCATGACCGTTGGTTCCTGGACCGTATCGCCACCCACATCATCGACTATCAGGATGAAGGCAAGGTGGAATTCTTTGAAGGCAACTTCACAGAATACGAAGAGTACAAAAAACGTACGCTGGGTGCGGAAGCGCTGGAACCACACCGTATCAAGTACAAGAAAATGGCGTGACATTTGCGTCCCGTATACCTGTCACAGTAAAAATGCCGTGACAGCAAAAGCCCGCCAAATCGGCGGGCTTTTTCATTTTCAGTCTTCAACGTCAGTCTTAAACCACCTCCTGGAGAGGTGGTAATCCTTTTTCATGCGATCGCATTTTATCCAATCAGATGTGTGACCTGATCCACCACACCCCACCTCCACCACACATCACCGCAATCAGAACGTTTCCCAGTTCTGGTCGTTACGGCTTACTCTGCCTGCGCCAATAGCGGCTACCGCCGGGACCGGCTGTGCGGTCGGCCGGGATGGCAGCGAGACGCGAACCGGCTCACTGTCCCTGCGGTGGCTCAGCTTGAAGACCGCCACCGCCTGGGTCAAACGTTCAGCCTGTGATTCCAGCGAGACGGCGGCGGCCGAAGCCTCCTGCACCAGCGCGGCGTTCTGCTGGGTTGTCCCTTCCATCTCCAGCACGGCCTGATTCACCTGACCGATGCCCCGGCTTTGCTCATCAGAGGCGGAAGCGATTTCCCCCATGATATCCGTCACGCTGACCACCGCTTTCACAATCTCTTCCATCGTATTCCCGGCTTTGGCTACCAGTTCCGAACCGGTATCCACCAGCCTGCCGGATTCGCCAATCAGCGATTCGATTTCTTTCGCCGCCTGCGCGCTACGTTGCGCCAGACTGCGTACTTCTCCGGCAACCACCGCGAAACCCCGGCCCTGCTCGCCAGCACGGGCAGCCTCTACGGCGGCGTTCAGTGCCAGAATATTAGTCTGGAAAGCGATACTATTGATAACACTGGTGATTTCAGAGATTTTCCTCGAGCTGGACGAAATATCTCCCATGGTTTTCACCACATCCTGAACGATATTACCGCCCTGCTCCGCCTTGCCGGAGGCATTGCGCGCCAGCTGGCTGGCATGATTGGCGTTATCCGAGTTCTGTTTCACCGTGGAGGTCAGTTCCTCCATGCTGGCCGCCGTCTGCTCCAGCGCTGCCGCTTGTTGTTCAGTGCGGGAAGAAAGATCGACGTTGCCGGCGCTGATTTCGGAAGCGCCCTGATAAATAGAGTCCGCGCCTTCACGAACCACGGTCACGGTGTTGGTCAACGACTCCTGCATGTGCTGCAGGTTTTGGCCCAGAATACCGATTTCGTTACGCCCCATATTTTCAGCGGGCTGCGTCAGGTCGCCCTGCGCAATTTTCTGGATGCGGGTAATCAGTACATTGACCGGCACCAGAATCGCCCGGCGGATTACCAGATAAGTCAACGCCGCCAGCAGAATCGACAGAATAAACGACGCGCCCATCAGGATATTTCCCAGACGAGCATTATCAGAGGCCAGCGCATTAATACTGTTCGCATGTTCCGTCAGGTATTTCACTTCCTTTCGTACCTGCATGGCGTAATTGGTATCCAGCTGGCGCGCCAGCGTGGTTTCCAGTTCAATAGTGCTTTCGAATTCGCCGTTACGCACAAACTCCACCATCGGCACCATCACTTTATCCCGATAGGCGGTGTAGTTGGCGGTCAGCTCGGCATCCAGCGCCTTCTCTTCATCCGACTTATCAGTACGGGCCATATAATCATCAAAGCGCTTCTGGGAGCTTTTGATGCGTTCCATGCCTTCATTGAAAGCCTGACTGTAGGAATCCTTATCACCAATACGTGATGACGCCACCGCCTGCACCAGCAGTTGGCGGGAAACGCGGAAATTGTCCATGCTGCTGCTGACCCCGGCACGGATCTCAGACACCAGATTAGCCCGGCCCAGAGAGGCATTACTCTGTTTGAGAAAATAACTGGCAGTACCAATTGAGAGAGCAAATAGAATCAGAATAATGGTTAACAGCGTGATAAAGAGTGTCACAAGACGAATGTTGTTTATAGAAGAGATATTCCCTTTTTGTTCTGCCATTCCGATTTCTCACTTTCACTACAAGATGCTGATCACTTCCACCGCGTCAGCAGCAGAAGCACGTATAGCTTTGCGCCATTCACTATTTCCTGACAAACACCGAACACTGCACATCAGTTCCCATAAAGACAACAGACGTCACACTGGAGCAGGAAAACAAAACAACATTTTATTTTAATTGCATTGTTGTTTCTTTAAAAAAGAAAAACCGTGATGACTGTAGCATGCTCTACGGATAAGTGGTCAACAGAAACGGTCAGGTTCCTTTTTCCGGCTGAGTCATCCATAAGTAGCAGGGATATAAACCGAAAAAACCGCGTTTGCCGCCAGAAAACACAAGGTTTGAAATCATTAAGGTTGAAACCATTAAGGTAAACAATAACGTTCTCTGGCAGGACGGCGTGTAATAACGCGCGATCGGATCTTCGGTTCCGTGGAGAACGAGATATCACTTAACGAAAAGAATAATCACGCAATGCCTCAAAACTCAGAGCAAAATCAATAAAGCAGTTAAGGGCGGGTGAATTCAGTTTGCGTCCGGGATAAATCAGATAGAGATCGTTGCTATCCGCCCGCCATCCGGGCAGCAAGCAGACCAGCTCGCCGCTGTCCAGTTGTTCGCGGCACAGGAACGCCGGCAACAGCGTAATGCCGCCGCCGGCCAGCGCGCAGGCTCGGGCATACAGCAAATTATCGGTAATATGCGATTGCGGTAGCCGCCAGAGGAAATATTCCGCTTCATGATGAAACCCCCACTCCGGCCAGGCTCGATGCGCAATACAGCGGTGCGACTGCAATTCACGCGGGTGTGCGATCGGCTCGGAACCCGCCAGATACCCAGCCGAAGCGACCAGATAATGCGGCACCTGCCCCAGCGAACGGCCAATCAGGGAAGAATCCTGCGGCTTGCCGGTGCGCAGCGCGGCGTCAAACCCTTCGTCCACCAAATCGATGACCCGATCGGCAACAACGACATCCAGCGAAACCGCCGGAAAGCGCAACTGAAACTCCGCGGTCAGGCGCGCCAGCAGGGTGGCCCCCAACCCGGCCGGACTGGTGATCCGCAAACGCCCACTGGGATTATCGCGCAAGTGCTGCATCGCCATCTCGGCGCGTTCACTGGCTTGCCGCATCTCCCGGCAATGCACCAGATAACGTTCGCCGGCAAAGGTCAGATTGAGCTTGCGAGTGGTGCGGTTAAACAGCCGTAGCCCCAACGACTGCTCCAGTTGACTGATGCGCAGGCTGAGGCTCGACTTGGCTATGCCCGCCTGTCTGGCGGCTTCGGTAAAACTGCCGCATTCCGCCACCAGCGCGAACAGCGCCATATCCTGTAATTGTTTGAACATGATTGTTCTTCATAGTCGAACACTTCGTTAGTAATTGTCCATCTTATCAGCACTATCGACAGGTTCTACACTGTTATGCAGTCCAACACGTAACAATGGAAAAACTCATCATGACAGTAAAAGCGATAGCCGTTGACCCCAAACAACCCGAGAACTTCATAGAAATCACCGCCGAATTACCACACCCCGGCGAACACGACCTGTTGGTGGCCGTAAAAGCGGTATCGGTTAACCCGGTCGACACTAAAGTTCATGCCGGGTTGCGTCGGGACGGCCTGCAACATCCGCGCATTCTTGGCTGGGACGCCAGCGGCGTCGTTATCAAAACCGGTTCAGCGGTGAGCGGTTTCAAAGCGGGGGACGAAATCTGGTATGCAGGCGATATCACGCGCCCCGGCAGCAACAGCACGCACCAACTGATCGATGCGCGTATCGCCGCGCATAAACCTGCCACGCTGAACTGGGCTGAAGCAGCCGCGCTGCCGCTGACGGCCCTGACCGCTTGGGAAGGATTATTCGAGCATCTGAACATCCAGCACGCGGCTAAAGGCAAAACGCTGCTGATTATCGGCGGCGCCGGCGGCGTCGGCTCGCTAGCCATTTCTTTGGCGGCACAGCGCAGCGAGGCGACGATCATCGCTACCGCTTCCCGTCCCGACTCCGCGCAATGGTGTCGTGATCGAGGCGCTCATCTGGTGGTGGATTACCGCCATCTGGAGGATGAATTGAAAAAGCAGAACATTGAGCAGGTCGATTATATTTTCTGCCTGAATGATACCGACGGCCACTGGGATGCCATCAGTCGGTTAATCGCACCGCTGGGACACATTTGCACCATCGTGGAAAACACCCGGCCGCTGGACCAGAACCAACTCAAGCTAAAAAGCGCTGCGCTACACTGGGAATTCATGTTTACCCGCAGCATGTTCACTACGCCGGACATCGCGCGTCAGGGCGAAATCCTGCGTGAGGTGGCGCAACGGGTGGATAGCGGCGAATTGCAGGGCACCCTCAGCCAAACGTTGAACGGGCTGACCACCACCACACTGAAACAAGCGCACGATGCCGTACTGGCCGGTCATATGCGCGGCAAAGTGGTGATCACGCTGTAGTTAAAACAACATGAAATAAACCAACATAAAATAAACCGGCATAAAAAAAGCCAGCCCGGTGGGCTGGCTTCCTCATTAAGCCGAATTATCGGTTACAACCGGCTTGCCCCCATACTCAGTACAACAAACGAGCGCGAATGGTGCCGGGGATGGATTTCATCAGTTGCAGCGCGGTGTCGGCGCCGTCGGTTTCCACATCAATCACCACATAACCGATTTCCGGGCTGGTCTGCAGGTACTGCGCCGCGATGTTGATGCCCTGCTCGGCAAAAATGTGGTTAATCTGCGTCATGATACCCGGACGGTTTTCATGGATGTGCAGCAGACGGCTGGCGCGGTCGCTGTGCGTCGGCAACGACACTTCCGGGAAGTTGACGGCAGACAGTGTGGAACCATTGTCGGAATACTTCACCAGTTTACCGGCCACTTCATCACCGATGTTCTCCTGCGCTTCTTCAGTAGAACCGCCGATATGCGGCGTCAGGAGCACGTTATCGAACTCGCACAGCGGCGACAGGAACGGATCGCTATTGGTCGCCGGCTCCTGCGGGAACACGTCGATAGCTGCGCCGGAGAGGTGCTTGCTGGCAAGCGCATTGCTCAGCGCCGGAATGTCCACCACGGTGCCGCGCGACGCGTTGATCAGGATAGAACCCGGCTTCATCAGCGCCAGTTCGTCGGCGCCGATCATATTCTGGGTACTGTCGGTTTCCGGCACATGCAGGCTGACCACATCGCTCATGTTCAGCAGGTCGGATAAATGACGTACCTGTTGGGCGTTGCCCAGCGGCAATTTGCTTTCGATATCGTAGAAATAGACGTGCATCCCCAGGCTTTCGGCCAGAATACCCAGTTGGGTACCGATGTGACCGTAACCAATGATGCCCAGTTTCTTGCCGCGCGCTTCAAAGCAGCCAACCGCCTGCTTGTGCCAGATACCACGGTGAGCTTTGGCGTTGGCGGTCGGAATGCCGCGCAGCAGCAGCAGCAACTCGCCGATCACCAATTCGGCCACGGAACGGGTATTGGAAAAAGGCGCGTTGAAGACTGGGACACCGCGCTTGGTCGCTGCCGACAGTTCAACCTGATTGGTACCGATGCAGAAACAGCCGACGGCCACCAGTTTCTCGGCGGCGGCGAAAATCTCTTCCGTCAGATGCGTGCGCGATCGAATTCCCACAAAGTGCGCATCACGAATCGATGCTTTCAGCGCTTCCGGGTCAAGCGCCCCCTTATGGTATTCAATATTGGTATAACCTGCGGCGCGCAGATTCTCCAGCGCGTTCGGGTGTACACCCTCCAGCAGCAGAAACTTAATCTTGTCTTTTTCCAGTGATACCTTTGCCATTTCCCGACCTTATTTTCAGACTTCAGATATAACGGTTTGCAAACCGGTCTCTGCAAACATAACAAAAAATACGCAAGCGGCAATACAAACGATTGCCTGCCCGTTTTTTCGCGCCACCTCACCCGAAGGGTTTCACGACAAAAAATACTGCCAACCACCAGCAGGACCACACAGGGATGATGCGAAATAAGAAAAACTGATATTAAGTACCAAAAATGAGCCGTTAACCCTAGCCGGATTTTTTAGATAAAAAAATCCGGCCGCCGTTAGCGTCACCGGATACGGGCAAGAAACAACAACGATTTATTTCAGGCGAACCGTTTTCACCCCGTCGGACGTGCCCACCAGCGCGACGTCCGCGCCGCGATTAGCGAACAACCCCACCGTCACCACGCCGGCAAGACCATTGATACGATTTTCCATCGCCACCGCATCGGACAGATCCATGTTGTGCACATCCAGAATGATATTGCCGTTGTCGGTAACCACACCGTCACGATATACCGGCTGCCCGCCCAGCTTGACCAGCTCACGGGCCACGTAGGCGCGCGCCATCGGAATCACTTCCACCGGCAGCGGGAAACGCCCCAGCACATCCACCTGTTTGGACGCATCGACAATACACACGAACTGACGGGCGATCGCCGCTACGATTTTTTCCCGGGTCAGCGCCGCGCCGCCGCCTTTGATCATCTGCATGTGCGGGTTGATTTCATCCGCGCCATCCACGTAGACATCGAGCACATCCACGTCATTGCAGTCAAAGACCGGAATTCCCAGGCTTTTGAGCCTGGCGGTAGAGGCGTCCGAACTGGAGACGGCGCCTTCGATCTGATGCTTGACTGAAGCCAGCGCATCAATAAAGTGGGCGGCGGTAGAGCCGGTCCCCACGCCAACAATAGTACCGGGGCGAACATAGTCGAGTGCGGCCCAGCCAACGGCTTTTTTCAGTTCATCCTGCGTCATGGTGTGCTTGTGCCTGTAGCTACGAAAACGTGTGCGTATTATAGGGCATGGCATGCTCAAAAGCAGAGGGTTGTGCCCTGACCGCGGCAATATTTCAGCCTCCGCGCGCCGAGTCAGGCGATTTTTTTCGGCGGTGCATCACAAAAATGTGGCATATTGCCGAAATGGTTTTTACGCAAAGGAATCTTCACCTTCATGAAACGCCCGGACTATCGCACCCTTCAGGCGCTGGACGCCGTGATCCGTGAGCGAGGCTTTGAACGCGCCGCACAAAAACTCTGTATTACGCAGTCCGCCGTCTCGCAACGTATCAAACAGCTGGAGAATCTGTTCGGTCAGCCGCTGCTGGTGAGAACGATTCCGCCGCGTCCGACCGAGCAAGGGCAGAAGCTGCTGGCGCTGCTGCATCAGGTGGAATTACTGGAAGAAGAGTGGCTGGGCAACGAAAACAGCAGTGAAACGCCGCTGCTGCTGTCGCTGGCGGTCAACGCCGACAGCCTGGCGACCTGGCTGCTGCCCGCGCTGCAACCGGTGCTGGTGGATTCGCCGATCCGGCTGAATCTGCAGGTGGAAGATGAAACCCGCACCCAGGAACGCCTGCGTCGGGGCGAAGTGGTGGGCGCGGTGAGTATTCAGCCTCAGCCGTTGCCAAGCTGTCTGGTGGATAAGCTGGGCGCGCTGGACTATCTGTTCGTCGCGTCGCCGGGATTCGCCAACCGTTACTTCCCGAACGGCGTGACCCGCTCCGCGTTGCTGCGTGCGCCGGTGGTGGCGTTCGACCATCTGGATGACATGCATCAGGCGTTTTTGCAGCAGAACTTCGACCTGCCGCCCGGCAGCGTACCCTGCCACATCGTTAACTCGTCCGAAGCCTTCGTACAGCTGGCTCGGCAGGGTACCACCTGCTGTATGATCCCTCATTTGCAAATCGAAAGAGAACTGGCCAACGGCGAGCTGATCGACCTGACGCCGGGGCTGTTCCAGCGCCGCATGCTGTACTGGCATCGTTTCGCGCCGGAAAGCCGGATGATGCGGCAGGTCACTGACGCTCTGCTCACGCACGGGCATCAGGTTCTGCGCCAGTCCTGACGTTAAAAACCGCGCCCGTTCAGTCTGTTTCAGGGCGCGCGTTGCAGTTCAAACACCACATCCACCTGATCGTCAAAGTGAATGGTCTGTTGTTCGTAGGTCTGAGAGACCTCGCTTTGCGCCACCATATCGGCGGTTTTGAACATGCGGGCAACCGGCACGGGTTGATAGTTGGCGACGTGATAGCGGATGCTGTAGACAGGCCCCAGCGCGGCGTTAAATCCGCTAGCCAGCGACTGCGCCTGCTGCGTCGCCTGCTCTATCGCCTTTTTGCGCGCCTGCTCGCGGTAGACGTCCGGATTGGATACCCCCAGTTCCACCGCCCGAATCTCGTTAAGACCGGACTTGAGCGCGCCGTCCAGCAATTCGTTGAGTTTGTCCAGTTGGCGTAATGTCACCTCCACCTGACGAATCGCCCGGTAGCCTTTCAGCACCGAACCGCCGTTTTTCAGGTAGTCGTACTCCGGCTGCGTGCGCAGGTTGGCGGCATTAATGTCTTTCTTGTCGATACCGCTTTTATCAAGAAAAGCAAAGTATTGCGCGACCCGTTCATCCACCTGCTTTTTGGCGTCGGCCACATCCTTGGATGAAACGCTGACTTCTATCGCCAGCCGGGCGATATCCGGCGTTGCATCGACGCTGGCGGCGCCGGACGTCACGATGTGCGGCCCGCTGGGTAATTCATTGCCGGCCTGAACCGTCATCGACGACAGACCAATACCAAGCAAGGTGGTCAGTGCCAGAACTTTCAGCTTCACGTTATCCCCTTTGCGTGTGAGTGAATGACAAAGCCTACCCCGGGCAGGCTTCATTCAATATAGGCGAATGTCCGAATACCGGTTCGTGTTCCAATACCGGTTAAGTATGGCGTAACCGGATGAAGACCGGCGCTTATGCAGACGGCGTGAATCCCAGTTCGTGGGAAATGTTCCGGGCGGTTTCCTGCAACGGCGCGACCAACGCGTCAATGCCGATCTGCTGTAAACGCGCCATCGACAGCGAAATGGAAACGGCATAAACCACCCGGTGCTGGATATCAAACACCGGGGCGGAAATGCAGGAAACGCCCAGTTCATTCTCTTCCCGATCCATTGCCAGACCCTGACGGCGAATCTCCGCCAGTTCCCGCTCCATGCTTGCCAGTTCGATGATGGTATTGTCGGTCAGGGGACGAATGTCGTCCCGGTGGGTATGCCAGTATTCGGCCGGGTAATCTTCTGCGCCATAGGCCATGAAAATCTTGCCCATCGCCGAACTGTGCAAAGACATATGCTGGCCGATATACGCACGGGTACGCATCATACCGGTGGTGGGTTCCAGCTTGTAAATCAGGATCGCGTGGTCGTCTTCACGCGTTGAAAAATTAACGGTTTCACCCACCGTCAGGTTGAGTTCTTCAAGGTGCGGCGCCGCCACATGCAACACATTCAGCGACGAGAGCGCCTTCTGGCCGATAGCGATGAACTTGGTGGTCAGGCGATAGCTGCCCGGCTGTCGCGCCGGCGCGACATAGCCGCACCCGGCCAGCCCTTGCAACAAACGGTGGACAGTGCTTTTGTTCATGCCGGACAACTCGGCAATCCGCGCCAGCGGGCACCCATTAGGGTAATCACTCAGTATTTCGATCAACTGTAAACCGCGAAACAGGCTTTGACTCCCCAGCGGCTTTTCCGCCTTTCCCTCGTCATCAATGCTACGTTCATTTATCACGTCTGATCTTCCTCTCATTACGCCCGCCAGGACATCAAACTCTGACGGGACGAGGACCATCATGAAACAGCATTTTATGTGATGCAATAGAGGAAACCGCCTCCGCGCCGCCATAGACGCCGACCGGAGACATGTTATTACAGCGTAGGCGCGCTCTGAGAGCCGGTCTGCGCAGAGGAAGCGCCATGATGCAGGTGCACGTCCATCTGCGGGTAAGGAATGCCGATACGGTGCTCATCCAGCGCCCGTTTGAAGCTTTCCAGCAGATCCCAGTACACCGCCGCCGCATCGCCGTTGCTGGTCCAGACCCGAACCACGAAATTGAGCGAGGAGGCGCCCATTTCATTCAAACGAATGGTGACGCCCTTATCCTGCTGGATGCGCGTATCCGCCGCTACAATGTCTCCCAGCACGGTTTTCACCACATCGATATCCGCGTCATACGCCACGCCGACAATAATTTCGGTACGGCGATCCGGTTCACGGGAGCTATTGATGATGTTGCCGGCGATAATCTTGCCATTCGGCACCACAATCACCTTGCCGTCGGCCGTCAGCAGCGTGGTGGAAAAAATCTGCACCTGCGTCACCGTACCGGCGACGCCACCCAGATCCACCGACTCGCCGGTACGAAACGGCCGGAACACCACCAGCAGCACCCCGGCGGCAAAGTTCGACAGTGAGCCTTGCAACGCCAGACCAACCGCCAGGCCGGCGGCGCCCAATACGGCGATGACCGACGCAGTCTGTACCCCGACCCGGCTTAACGCCGCGATCAGCGTGAAAGCAATAATGCCGTAGCGCACCAGTGCGGACAGAAAATCCGCCACCGTGACGTCGATACCGCGAGCCACCATCAGCCGGCTCATCGTGTTCGACATAATGCGGGCGACAACCATCCCGACGCACAGGATCACCAGCGAGGCGACGATATTCACCCCGTACTGCAACAAGATATGTTGGTTATTCACCAGCCATGACTGCAGACGACCCATGCTTTCGGCTACGTTGAGTTCTTCCATCTGTTCGCTCCTGTTAGCGTTATTCGCGTTATCTGTGCGCAGATAAAATTAAGGCTCCCGCAGGAGCCTTCGTCAAACCATACTGAGAAAATTACAGTACGTCGATCGCGTTCAGTTCTTTAAACGCTTTTTCCAGACGAGCTACCATGCTCGCCTGACCGGCACGCAGCCAGACACGCGGGTCATAGTATTTCTTGTTCGGCTTGTCGCTGCCTTCCGGGTTGCCCAGTTGGCCCTGCAGATAGCCTTCGTTTTTCTTGTAGTAGTTCAGGATGCCTTCCCAGGTCGCCCACTGGGTGTCGGTGTCGATGTTCATCTTCACCACGCCGTAGCTGACCGCTTCAGCGATTTCTTCCGCAGAAGAACCGGAACCGCCGTGGAACACGAAGTCCAGGCTGTTGTGCGGCAGGTTGAATTTCTTGGACACGAATTCCTGAGAGTTGCGCAGGATTTTCGGCGTCAGCTGAACGTTACCCGGCTTGTACACGCCGTGTACGTTGCCGAAGGACGCCGCGATGGTGAAACGCGGGCTGATGGCGTTCAGTTTTTCGTAGGCGTAAGCTACGTCTTCCGGCTGGGTATACAGCGCAGAGTTGTCCAGGTGGCTGTTGTCCACGCCGTCTTCTTCACCGCCGGTGCAACCCAGTTCGATTTCCAGGGTCATGTCCAGTTTGGCCATACGCGCCAGATACTTGCTGCAAATCTCGATGTTTTCTTCCAGAGATTCTTCAGACAGGTCGATCATGTGGGAAGAGAACAGCGGTTTACCGGTAGCGGCATAGTGCTTCTCGCCGGCGTCCAGCAGGCCGTCCAGCCACGGCAGCAGTTTCTTCGCGCAATGGTCGGTGTGCAGAATCACCGGCACGCCATAATGCTCAGCCAGCTGATGTACATGGTGAGCGCCAGAAATCGCACCCAGAATTGCCGCCTGCTGACCTTCAGCTTTCAGACCTTTACCCGCGGTAAACACAGCGCCGCCGTTGGAGAACTGAACGATTACCGGCGCGCGCACTTTGGCTGCGGCTTCCAGAACGGCGTTAATAGAGTCGGTACCGACACAGTTAACCGCCGGCAATGCAAAGTGGTTTTCTTTGGCAATTGCGAATACTTTCTGAACGTCATCACCCGTGATGACACCAGGTTTTACGAAATCAAAGATTTTAGACATGTCACGTGTCCTGTTTCGTTGGCCGTGGAGGGTTAGAGATTTGTCTGTTACTACATTGTCGACATAACCGCGATTGTGCCGACATCATTCCGATTTACTGCACGATTTACCTGCTGGTTGCCCGGCCGGCGGCCGGGCAACCGGAAGCGGGAAACATGCCCGCTTCAGATAACTGATTGAAAACGCTTACTGACGAGCACGCTCTTCCAGCATGACCACCGCCGGCAGTTTTTTGCCTTCCACAAACTCCAGGAACGCACCGCCACCGGTAGAAATATAGGAAATCTTGTCGGCAATGCCGAACAGATCGATCGCCGCCAGCGTATCGCCGCCGCCCGCGATGGAGAACGCGTCGCTGTTGGCGATGGCATTAGCGATGATTTCCGTACCTTTGCGGAAGTTCGGGAATTCGAATACGCCGACCGGGCCATTCCACAGAATGGTTTTGGCGTTTTTCAGAATATCGGCCAGACGCTCTGCGGACACATCGCCCAGGTCCAGAATCTGTTCATCATCTTTAATGGCGGCAACGGATTTCAATGTCGCGGTAGCAGTTTCGGAGAATTCCGTAGCCACGCGAACATCGCTTGGTACCGGGATATCGCAGGTTTCCAGCAGTTTTTTCGCTTCCGGAATCAGTTCCGCTTCATACAGCGATTTACCGACGTTATGACCCTGAGCCGCTACGAAGGTGTTGGCGATACCACCGCCGACGATCAGCTGGTCGGCGATTTTGGACAGTGAGTCCAGCACGGTCAGTTTGGTGGACACTTTGGAACCGCCAACGATAGCCACCATCGGACGGGCCGGGTTGCCCAGCGCTTTGCCCAATGCTTCCAGTTCGTCGGACAGCAGCGGACCGGCGCAGGCGATCGGCGCGAACTTGCCCACACCGTGGGTCGAAGCCTGGGCGCGGTGCGCGGTACCGAACGCATCCATCACGAACACGTCGCACAGCGCGGCGTATTTTTTGGACAGCACTTCGTCGTCTTTCTTCTCGCCTTTGTTGAAGCGGACGTTTTCCAGCACCACCAGTTCGCCTTCCGCCACGTCGACGCCTTCCAAGTAGTCTTTCGCCAGACGTACCGGTGAAGACAGGCGATCTTTCAGGTAGTTCACTACCGGCAGCAGGGAGAATTCTTCGTTGTACTCGCCTTCGGTCGGGCGGCCCAGGTGGGATGTCACCATCACGCGGGCACCCTGCTTCAGGGCGATTTCAATGGTCGGCAGGGAAGCACGGATGCGGGCGTCAGACGTCACTTTGCCATCTTTAACCGGCACGTTCAGATCCGCACGGATCAGCACGCGTTTGCCAGCCAGATCCAAGTCGGTCATCTTAATTACAGCCATGGTGAATCCTCTTGTTGATTCTCTTTAAAGTCGCTTGAGTGAGGCGTCGGTATCCCGGCGCCGCCTATCAGAAACCGCAGGCCGCCATCGCCCGAGTTGTGTCCAACATTCGGTTGGCAAAGCCCCATTCGTTATCGCACCAGACCAGCGTCTTGATCAGATGCCCTCCGCTGACCCGGGTTTGCGTTCCATCGACAATCGCGCTATGCGGGTCATGGTTGAAATCTACGGAAACCAACGGCAAATCGGTATAGTCAACTATACCACGAAATGTATTCTGCGCTGATTGACGAAACAGCGTATTGATTTCACTTACGTTTACCGCGTTTTTCACACTGACGCTCAGGTCAATGGCCGTCACATTGATGGTCGGCACCCGCACCGAAATCGCCTCAAAACGGTCTTCAAATTTCGGAAAGAAACGGGTAATCCCCACCGCCAGTTTGGTGTCCACCGGAATGATCGACTGACTGGCCGCGCGGGTACGCCGAAGATCATGGTGATAAGCGTCAATCACCGGTTGATCGTTCATCGACGCATGGATCGTGGTGACGGTGCCGCTTTCGATGCCGTACGCATCGTCCAGCAGCTTGATAATCGGAATAATGCAGTTGGTGGTGCAGGAGGCGTTGGACACCAGCCGGTGAGCCGGCTGCAAATCCGGATGGTTGACGCCGTACACGATGGTGGCGTCGAGATCCGGCGCGCCGGGATGGGAGAACAATACTTTTTTCGCTCCCGCCGCCATGTGGGCTTCGCCATCGGCGCGGCTACCGTAGACGCCGCTGCAATCCAGCACAATGTCTACGCCGAGCTCCCCCCACGGCAGGGAACGAAGGTCCGGCTCATGCAGCAGGCGGATAGTGTCATCCCCTACCGACAAGCGATCGCATTCCTGACGCACATCCCACGAAAAACGGCCATGACTGCTGTCGTACTTAAGCAGGTGGGCAATCCCTTCGGCGTTAGCCAGCTCATTTATCGCCACCACCGCGATTTCAGCTCGCCGGCCGGACTCATACAGCGCGCGCAGTACGCTACGACCTATGCGACCAAAACCGTTTATCGCAATACGGATTGTCATGAAATTCCCTGTGTAGTGATAAAAGCATCGCGCATCATAGAATAATCAGTACGTCGTCAGGAATAAACCGCTTGTTGCGCGCGGTGTGCCGCCAATCGGATCCGCCAGGATTCTGACCGCCAAACGCTGTCACACCAACAACTGAAACGCTTCAGCTAGCATAAACGAATTGCCGGTCAAAGGAAATATGGCGACAGGGTGGATGCCAGAAGAGTGATCTGCGTCAAAAAATTACCGCACGGTTTGCTACCTAAAAACTGACGAGATCAAAAAAGGCCGGGAGACGATCCCGGCCTTGCAAGAGAGGCTAACGAAGCGATGTGCTTATTTCAGCAGCGCTTTCGCCTTCGCTACTACGTTGTCGGTGGTGAAACCAAACACGTCGAACAGTTTTTCTGCCGGCGCGGATTCGCCAAAGCTTTGCATACCGACAATCGCGCCATTCAGACCCACATATTTGTACCAGTAGTCAGCGATGCTGGCTTCGATCGCCACACGGGCAGCCACAGCAGACGGCAGCACCGCTTCACGGTAGGCCGCGTCTTGTTTGTCGAACGCATCGGTAGACGGCATGGACACCACGCGCGCCTTGACGCCTTCGTCGGTCAGCTTCTGCCAGGCGGCAACCGCCAGCTCGACTTCGGAACCGGTCGCGATCAGAATCAGCTGCGGCTGGCCGCCGCTGTCTTTCAGCACGTAGGCGCCTTTGGCGACGTCCGCCAGCTGCTGAGCGGTACGCTCCTGCTGCGCCAGATTCTGACGAGACAGAATCAGCGCGGTCGGGCCGTCTTTACGCTCAATGGCGTATTTCCAGGCCACCGCGGTTTCTACCTGATCCGCCGGGCGCCAGGTGCTCATGTTCGGCGTTACACGCAGGCTGGCCAGCTGTTCCACCGGCTGGTGGGTCGGGCCGTCTTCGCCCAGACCGATGGAGTCATGGGTGTAGACATAAATGCTGCGCACTTTCATCAGCGCCGCCATACGCACCGCGTTACGGGCATATTCGACGAACATCAGGAAGGTGGCGGTGTACGGCACGAAGCCGCCGTGCAGCGAGATACCGTTGGCGATAGCGGTCATGCCGAATTCGCGCACGCCGTAGTGAATGTAGTTGCCCGCCGGGTCTTCATTCAGCGATTTGGAACCGGACCAGATAGTCAGGTTGCTCGGCGCCAGGTCGGCGGAACCGCCCAGGAATTCCGGCAGCAGTTTGCCATAGGCTTCCAGCGCGTTCTGCGAGGCTTTACGGCTGGCGATCTTGGCCGGGTTAGCCTGCAGTTGTTCGATAACCTTGGCCGACTCCGCCTGCCAGTTGGCCGGCAGTTCGCCGCTCACGCGACGGGTGAATTCGGCAGCCAGTTCCGGATAAGCGCTGGCGTAAGCGTTGAACGCCTGTTGCCAGGCCGCTTCTTTGCTCTGACCGGCTTTGCGGGCATCCCAGGCGGCGTAAATATCGGCCGGGATTTCAAACGGACCGTATTTCCAGCCCAGTTGTTCGCGGGTGGCGGCCACTTCGGCGTCGCCCAACGGCGCGCCGTGGGAATCATGGGTACCGGCTTTGTTCGGCGAACCGAAACCGATCACGGTTTTGCACAGCAGCAGCGACGGTTTGTCGGTCACGCTCTGCGCTTCTTTGATGGCGCGCTGGATAGCGTCGGCGTCGTGGCCGTCAATACCGCGCACCACATGCCAACCATAGGCTTCGAAACGAGCAGCGGTATCATCGGTGAACCAGCCTTCGATATGACCGTCGATGGAAATACCGTTGTCATCGTAGAAGGCGACCAGTTTGCCCAGTTTCAGGGTCCCGGCCAGTGAACAAACTTCATGGGAAATCCCTTCCATCATGCAGCCGTCACCCAGGAACACATAGGTGTGGTGGTCAACGATGTCATGACCAGGACGGTTGAACTGCGCCGCCAGCGTGCGCTCGGCAATAGCCATGCCCACGGCGTTGGCAATCCCCTGACCCAGCGGACCGGTGGTGGTTTCCACGCCCGGCGTATAACCCACTTCCGGGTGGCCCGGCGTTCTGGAGTGCAGCTGGCGGAAGTTTTTCAGTTCTTCGATCGGCAGATCGTAACCGGTCAGGTGCAGCAGGCTGTAGATCAGCATGGATGCATGGCCGTTGGACAGCACGAAGCGGTCGCGGTTGGCCCAGTGCGGGTTGGCCGGGTTGTGGTTCAGGTGGTCACGCCACAGTACTTCGGCGATATCCGCCATACCCATCGGTGCGCCCGGATGACCAGATTTGGCCTTCTGCACGCCATCCATACTCAACGCACGGATAGCATTGGCAAGTTCTTTACGAGAGGACATGCTTTACTCCAGATCGGATTGAACAGTTGCCTGTCGAACATAAAACATAGTAATCAATGTGTTAGCTCAAAAAGGCAAAGAAAAGATATCCACAAATGTACATGAAAACCCGGCCGATTGCACATGGAACAGCAAGCGGAAAAAACGTACGGATCTGCTGACACGCAGGCCGGATAGCAGGCTTTTCTCTTTATCAGGCCGGTTTTATCCGTTCCAGCTCACTCGATGTAGCAGCTTTGCCTGTTTATACCCGTCATACTTCACGTTGCAGGTGCGTTGGCTTTCCTCGCTCGCCCCACCACAGACAGATGATGTAAAAAGGGGCGTCCTGTTGGATGCCCCTTTGACATTATTGCCGAAAATCATCGCGATTAATGCGCGGCGGCCTCATGCCCGTGCTGGCGGTGACGGGTCACCAGCCCCAGCAGGAAGCACATGACGAACACCACAAAATACAGACCATTGGCGGTCACCAGCGCGGCATGCACGCCAAAATGCTGCACGATCGGCCCGGTGACGATAAAGGTCAACATGGTCCCGACCGTTCCGCAGGTCAGAATGAAGTTCACCAGCTTCGGCGACGGTACTCTGGTCTGCTGGGAGCCCAAAGTAATCAGCGTGGTGTAGATAGCGCTGGAAATAAAGCCCAGGCCGAAAATGAAGTATTTCAGCAGTTGAGGCTGATCGCTGCTCACGAACAGGTACATCGCCCCCGCGGCCAAAATCGCCAGTACGGTAACCACACGCTGCAAATCAAAGAACTTGAGCACGAAGCTAAAGACCCACATGCCAATCATGTATGACGTCCAGAAACTGCTGACCAGTTCGCCGGCATCGCCGATGCTCATGCCAAAGGATTTGGTCACATACTCCGGCACCCACTGGATAAACGCCAGTTGTCCCAGGATGTAGCACAGCGCCGCGATCGACAGAAACACCACGCCCATGCCCCATTTTTCCGCCTCGACGGCCGTTTTCTGAGCGCTGGTTTTATCCGTGCCGATGGCAGGAAAATCCGACAACAGCGTCAGTACCAGAATCGCCACATACAGCAGCCCGATACAGGCGTAAATCCAGTACCAACCGAAATGACGGGACAGTAACGCCGCGGCCACAATCGGGAAAATCATGCCGGCCATGCTGAAAAACGAATCGGTGAACAGCAGACGGGCGCCGCGCTGACGGCCGGAATAGAGCTGCGTAATCAGGAAGGTGCCGATCGACATGGTGATGCCGCTGACCACGCCCAGCGTAAACATACAGGCGGAAAAGACAGCCAGCGATTTACCCACGAACAGCCCGATGATCGACAAGACGATCAGAATAAAACCGAAGACCAGCTGTTTTTTCAGCGGGAAGATATCCATCAGCCACACATTGAGGAAAATGGACAGCAAAATACCGGCGTTCAGAAACGTAAAGGTATTGCTCATATTGGCTATCGGCACATTGAAATACTGAGCGATATCACCCATGACCATGCCGGTCACGATAACCAGCGCGCCGGTCAACGCATAAGAAAAGCAACTGGTAAAAAACAGCCGCTGACGATTGAGATCAGACATATATCATTCCTGTCATAAACATGAAAAACGCCATCCCGATACGGGATTCAGTATCGAAATAATGCGCAACCCCTAATCAGAGTGTTTATCTGGCCGCGATATCTTACGATAGTGCCAACCCATTATTCTGACTCCGCAGCAGGCCTCGCTACCCGATCAGGCATTCTGCCGCCCCTGAAAAAGAAAAAGGTTGAGTACCTCATCAGTACCCAACCTTTCCGTACGAAATATTATTCGTCTTCCAGATACGTATAACCGTACAAGCCGGTTTCAAATTCTTCAAGGAATTGCGCTTGCAGTTCCGGCGCCAGATCGGTTTCCTTGACCTGATCGCGGAAGCGGGACATCAGCACGTCCGGGTCCAACTGCACATATTCCAGCATATCGGCCACGGTGTTGCCTTCGTCCGACTCTTCCAGCTCGACGGTGCCGTCCTGGAACACGAACACGTCCACGGTGGAAGTGTCGCCGAACAGGTTATGCATGTTGCCGAGAATTTCCTGATAAGCGCCAACCATGAAAAAGCCCAGCAGCGGCGGGTTTTCAGGGTCGTACGGCGGCATCGGCATAGTGGTGGCGACGCCGTCGCCGTCCACATAGTGATCGATGGCGCCGTCGGAGTCACAGGTAATATCCAGCAGCACCGCGCGACGCTGCGGCGGCTTATCCAGCCCTTCCAGCGGCAGTACCGGGAACAACTGGTCGATCCCCCAGGCATCCGGCATTGACTGGAACAGCGAGAAGTTGACGTACAGCTTGTCCGCCATGCGTTCCTGCAATTCATCAATGATCGGCCGGTGGGCGCGGTTGCTCGGGTCAAGCTGCTGCTGAATCTGCTGACAGATATTGAGATACAGCTGCTCGGCCTGCGCGCGTTGAGTCAAATCCAGCATGCCGTGAGTGTATTGGGTGTGGATGTCGTGCAGGTCCATCTGGCTGTCGTGCAGCCACTCGCGCAGAGAACGACGGTTGCCCGGCTCCTTGATTTCCTGCCAGGTATTCCACAGGCTTTCCAGCGCGCGCGGCGCGTCTTCATCCGGCGCCACCGGTTCGCTGAATTCGTTGCGCTCCACCCCGATGATGTTGGACACCAGTACGGTGTGATGCGCGGTGACGGCACGTCCGGACTCGGTAATCACCGTCGGATGCGGCAGGCCGTATTCGTTACAGGCGTCGCCGATACCCCAGATAACGTTGTTGGCGTATTCGTTCAAGCCGTAGTTGACCGAACAGTCCGACTGGGAACGAGTTCCTTCATAATCGACGCCCAGACCGCCGCCCACGTCAAAGCACTGGATGTTGACGCCCAGCTTGTGCAGTTCGACGTAGAAACGCGCCGATTCACGCACGCCGGTCGCGATATCGCGGATGTTCGCCAGCTGCGAACCGAGGTGGAAGTGCAGCAGTTGCAGGCTGTCGAGGCGGTTGGCCTTGCGCAGCAGCTCCACCAGTTGCAGTACCTGCGTCGCCGCCAGGCCGAACTTGGATTTCTCGCCGCCGCTCGACTGCCATTTGCCGGAACCCTGTGATGCCAGGCGAGCACGCACGCCCAAGCGCGGCACCACGTTCAGCCGTTCGGCCTCCTCCAGCACCATATTGATTTCCGACATCTTTTCGATGACCAGATACACCTTGTGGCCCAGCTTTTCGCCGATCAGCGCCAGACGGATGTACTCGCGATCTTTATAGCCGTTGCAGACGATTACGGAGCGGGTCATACCGGCGTGGCCCAGCACCGCCATCAGTTCGGCTTTGGAACCCGCTTCCAGCCCCAACGGTTCGCCGGAATTGATCAGGGATTCAATCACGCGGCGATGCTGGTTAACTTTGATGGGATATACCAGGAAATAGCCGCCTTCATAACCGAAGGACTCACGCGCGCGTTTGAACGCCGCGTTGATGGAGCGCAGACGGTGCTGCAGAATCTGCGGGAAGCAGAACAACGCCGGCAGGCGCTGATTGTTCTGCTGACGGGTTTTCACCAGCTTGGCCAGGTCAACGCGCGCTTCCGGCACATCCGGATCCGGACACACGCTGATGTGCCCCAGCTCGTTGACGTCGTAATAGTTATTACCCCACCAGGCAATGTTATAGGTTCTCAGCATCTCACTGGCGTCGCGGTCATTCATGGCTACCTCCTGCATGGAGCGCAGATGATCGTGTTTACCCGCCGCTGACGAGTACGGTTGAATCATATCGTCAGACATGGCGATCCCCTTCTTCCACTTCTTGATGAATAATCACATTTTTTCCCGCAACAAACACCGGCGACACGGCAAAAGCGTGCAACGCCGGCAGTGAAAAACCCGACGGGCAGTAGTATGCCGCCGTTTTATGACTCTTATTAGTGTAAAACACGATGTCAGACTCCGAGGTTCGGGTCGGTGAAAACCAGGGAAAACATCACCAGGAAGAATGCAAACGCATTCACTGGCGCGGAGAAAAAAGCAGGTTAGCCAGCTCGGGAATCCTGCGTTGCGCTGCGGGACAGGCAACTTCGGGCAAATGGCGGAAAGGATTGAGTCAGTGACGCGATGGCGTCGGAAGAAAAGCGCAGCGGGCGCAACTCACTCAATAAACAACGGATCATTAATCCTATCACCTCCACGCTCGCCGCAGATGATGCGGTCAGGCCATCAAGAAAAACCATCGGGAAAATGGTCGAACAGTATCAGGCCGAACCCCGTCGCCGACACCCGCAAATCCCTTTGGATAAGCGCTGCGCCGCGTGCCGGAACCGCCCGAATGACGGACAACAAAACCGCCCGCCGTTTATACCTATCCGCCCCCGGAAAAGCAAAATGAAAATGGTAAAAAACCCTATCATTTCTACAAAAGATGCCGATGAACATCTTCAACCAGTCTGTGCGGCATAAAAACTGCTGGCATGGGGCTACAGTGTGACCTAGAATAGCCGTCCAGATGTTAATCCATCTATACTGATTAACTGATAAATTGCTTAACGGCTTTAGCTTATAAGGTAAAGAAACTCATGGCTAAACACCTTTTTACGTCCGAGTCGGTCTCCGAAGGACATCCTGATAAAATCGCTGACCAGATTTCCGACGCCGTCCTTGACGCGATTCTGGAGCAGGACCCCAAAGCGCGAGTCGCCTGCGAAACTTACGTAAAAACCGGTATGGTGTTAGTTGGTGGCGAAATTACCACCAGCGCCTGGGTGGATATCGAAGAGATTACGCGCCGCACCGTACGCGACATTGGCTACGTCAACTCCGAGATGGGCTTTGACGCCAACTCCTGCGCCGTACTGAGCGCCATCGGCAAACAGTCTCCGGACATCAACCAGGGCGTTGACCGTAAGGACCCGCTGGAACAAGGCGCGGGCGACCAGGGCCTGATGTTCGGCTATGCCACCAACGAAACCGACGTGCTGATGCCGGCGCCGATCACTTACGCGCACCGTCTGGTGCAGCGTCAGTCCGAAGTGCGTAAAAACGGCACCCTGCCGTGGCTGCGCCCGGACGCCAAAAGCCAGGTGACCTTCGCGTACGACAACGGCAAGATCGTCGGCATCGATGCGGTGGTGCTGTCTACCCAGCATTCGGAATCCATCGCGCAGAAAGATCTGCAGGAAGCGGTAATGGAAGAGATCATCAAGCCGGTTCTGCCGTCTGAATGGCTCTCCGCCAACACCAAATACTTCATCAACCCGACCGGCCGTTTCGTGATCGGCGGCCCAATGGGCGACTGCGGCCTGACCGGTCGTAAAATCATCGTCGATACCTACGGCGGCGCAGCGCGTCACGGCGGCGGCGCATTCTCCGGCAAGGACCCGTCCAAAGTGGACCGTTCCGCCGCCTACGCCGCCCGTTATGTGGCGAAGAACATCGTGGCCGCCGGCCTGGCGGACCGCTGTGAAATTCAGGTGTCCTACGCTATCGGTGTAGCGGAACCGACCTCCATCATGGTGGAAACCTTCGGAACCGAGAAAGTGTCCAGCGACCGTCTGGTCGACCTGGTGCGCCAGTTCTTCGATCTGCGCCCGTACGGCCTGATCCAGATGCTGGACTTGCTGCACCCGATCTACCAGCAAACCGCGGCTTACGGTCACTTTGGCCGTGCGGAATTCCCGTGGGAAAAAACCGACGTGGCGGAAAAACTGCGTGATGCCGCCGGCCTGAAATAATCGACCCGCGACCCGCACTGTCATGCCACACGGCGAAGCCTCTGCTTCGCCGTTTTTTTATTGTCGCGCCGCCGACGGGCGTTATTGCATCCGGCTCGTCCAGACCGTAAGCTGCCAGCATGAACACGCCACGACTCCCTATCGCCCTGCAGCAAGCGGTGATGCGCTGTTTGCGGGAAAAACTCCAGCAGGCCAATACCGCGTTGGGCAGTGATTACCCCGAACCCGCCGTCAACTATCAGCAACGCGGTTCCACCGCCGGCAGCGCCTGGCTGAAAGAGTGGGAAATCCGCCTCAACCCGGTGTTGCTGCGGGAAAACCAGCAGGCGTTTATCGATGAAGTCGTCCCGCATGAACTGGCGCATCTGTTGGTATACGCCCGTTTCGGCAAAGCGGCGCCGCATGGCCGGGAATGGCGCTGGATGATGGAAAGCGTGCTGAACGTACCCGCCCGCCGTACCCACCAGTTTGCGCTTGCCTCGGTACAGGGCAAAACCTTCCCTTATCAGTGCGCCTGCCGCCGGCACGAACTCACCCTGCGTCGTCACAACCGGGTCGTCCGGGGCGAATCGGAATACCGTTGCCGGTCTTGCGGCGAACGGTTACGCGCCCTCGTAACAAACTCTGTTTAAACCAGAAATTCAGCGTTTCATGCTGCCTTTTTTACGTTTGCCTGCATGGTGTTCTTCAGGTACGCTGCCCACTTTCAACCCTGCTGGTGATTCTGGAATATGCTTCGCAATCTTGTCATTTTCGCTGTGTTGGGCGCGGGCCTGACGACGCTGGCCGCCGCCGGTCAGGACATCAACAACTTTACGCAGGCCAAGGCCGCCGCCGCCAAAATCCATCAGGATGCGCCCGGTACCTTCTATTGCGGCTGTAAGATCAACTGGCAGGGCAAAAAAGGGACGCCGGACCTGGCTTCCTGCGGCTACCAGGTTCGCAAAGACGTCAACCGCGCCAACCGCATCGAGTGGGAGCACGTGGTGCCGGCGTGGCAGTTTGGTCACCAGCGCCAGTGCTGGCAGGACGGCGGCCGTAAGAACTGCACCAAAGACGATGTTTACCGCCAGATAGAAACCGATTTGCACAACCTACAGCCGGCGATTGGCGAAGTGAACGGCGATCGCGGCAACTTTATGTACAGCCAGTGGAATGGCGGCGAGCGTCAGTACGGCCAGTGCGAAATGAAGATTGATTTTAAAAGCCAACTGGCGGAGCCGCCCGAACGCGCCCGCGGCGCCATCGCCCGCACCTATTTTTATATGCGCGACCGTTACAACCTGAACCTGTCCCGCCAGCAAACCCAGCTGTTTGACGCCTGGAACAAGCAGTATCCGGCCACCACGTGGGAGTGCACCCGCGAAAAACGCATCGCCGCCGTACAGGGCAACCACAACCCGTATGTGCAACAGGCTTGCCAGCCCTGACGCCGCTCCCTACTATAACGGCTTGTCTCTTATAATGATTGCCGCTGTCGCCACCGTCGCTGTACGGTGGCTGACGCCCGCCGGGCCATTCGCCCCTCCGACTGATAACCAGGTAAGGCCAGATTATTCATGCGAATACCGCGCATTTTCCATCCCGATACGCTTGCCCCGCAGGGGGGAGAGACAGATCTGAGCGAAGACGCCGCCAATCATGTGGGCCGGGTGCTTCGCATGAGCGCCGGGCAGGCGCTGCAACTGTTCGACGGCAGCAATCAGGTATTTGACGCCGAGATTGTGCAGGCAGGGAAAAAAAACGTGCGGGTCCGTTACGCTGCCGGACAAACTGAAAACCGAGAGTCGCCGCTGCACCTGCATCTGGGTCAGGTGATGTCGCGCGGCGAGAAAATGGAATTCACCATCCAAAAATCCATTGAACTGGGGGTTAACGTCATCACCCCGCTGCTCTCTGAACGCTGCGGCGTCAAACTGGACGGTGAACGACTGGAGAAGAAAATCGCCCAGTGGCAGAAAATCGCCATTGCCGCCTGCGAACAATGCGGCAGAAACCGCGTGCCGGAAATTCGCCCCGTCCAGACGCTGAAAAGCTGGTGCGCGGAACCGGACAATGGGTTAAAACTGAATCTGCATCCGCGGGCGGCGCACAGTATCAACACGCTGCCGTTGCCGGTATCGCGCATTCGGCTGTTGATTGGCCCGGAAGGCGGGTTATCGGCGGACGAAATCGCCATGACCGCAACTCAAGGTTTTACTGATATTCTGCTGGGGCCTCGCGTTCTGCGTACAGAAACCACCGCGCTCACCGCAATCACCGCGTTGCAGGTACGATTCGGCGATCTGGGGTAAAGGAGATAACAATGATTAAACTCGGTATCGTGATGGACCCGATTTCGTCCATCAATATCAAGAAAGACACCAGCTTTGCGATGTTGCAGGAAGCTCAACGTCGCGGCTGGGAGCTGCACTATATGGAAATGGGCGATCTCTACCTGCATGCGGGTGAAGCACGCGCCACAACCCGCATTCTGAGCGTTCAATACGACTACAACGGCTGGTACGACTTCGGCGCGACGCAGGACATCGCCCTGCATGAACTGGACGTGGTGCTGATGCGCAAAGACCCGCCGTTCGACACCGAATTCATCTACGCCACCTATATTCTGGAGCGAGCGGAAGAAAAGGGGACGTTAATCGTCAATAAACCGCAAAGCCTGCGCGACTGCAACGAGAAACTGTTCACCGCCTGGTTCCCGCAACTGACGCCGGACACGCTGGTGACCCGCAACGCCGACCGACTGCGCGCATTCCATCAGCAGCACAGCGACGTGATCCTCAAGCCGCTCGACGGCATGGGCGGCGCCTCGATTTTCCGCCTGAAACCGGAAGACGCCAACGTGTCGGTGATCATCGAAACCCTGACCGAACACGGCAGCCGTTACTGCATGGCGCAGAATTACCTGCCCGCCATCAAAGACGGCGATAAGCGCGTGCTGGTGGTGGATGGCGAGCCGGTGCCCTACTGTCTGGCCCGTATCCCGAAAAGCGGTGAAACCCGCGGCAACCTGGCGGCCGGCGGCCGCGGCGAAGCCCGCCCGCTCAGCGAAAGTGACTGGCAGATTGCCCGTACCGTCGCGCCGGTGCTGAAACAGAAAGGACTGATCTTCGTCGGACTGGACATCATTGGCGACCGCCTGACCGAAATCAACGTCACCAGCCCGACCTGCGTGCGTGAAATCGAAGCGGCTTATCCGGATGTTTCTATTACCGGCATGCTGATGGACGCCATTGAGCGCCGTCTGGCGCAGCGTTAACGATACACGGACCGTATCCCGGTCGGTGATGTATCCCTACCCGGTTCGCTGCCCAGCGGCGAACCGGAAGCATCCACTCCGACAGAGAAGCGATAATAAAGACGATGAATTTACAGCACCATTTTCTGATTGCGATGCCCTCTCTGCAGGACCCCGTGTTCAGGCGGACGGTGATTTACATCTGCGAGCACAATGAGGACGGCGCCATGGGCCTTATCATCAACAAGCCAATGGAACAGTTCACCGTCGAAAATATCCTCAAAAAACTGAAAATCACGCCTAACCCGCGAGATACGACGATTCGCCTCGACAAGCCGGTCTTTTCCGGCGGTCCGCTGGCGGACGATCGCGGTTTTATCCTGCATACGCCACTGCCTGGCTTCGCGTCCAGCATCAGTATTTCCGACGAAACCATGATCACTACCTCCAAGGATGTGCTGGAAACGCTGGGGACGCCGGAACAACCGAGCAATACGCTGGTGGCGTTGGGTTACTCCGCCTGGGAAAGCGGTCAGCTCGAAGAGGAACTGCTGGAAAACGCCTGGCTGACAGTACAGGCGGACCATCATCTACTGTTCCACACCCCGATTGCCGAGCGCTGGCGCGCCGCCGCCAAAAAACTGGGCGTGGACATCCATAATATCGCCGCCGAAGCGGGGCACGCCTGATGGGGAACCGTACGTTGCTGGCTTTCGACTTCGGCACCCGCAGCATCGGCGTCGCCATCGGCCAGGAGATCACCGGTACCGCCCGCCCGCTAACGTCGCTGAAAGCGCAGGATGGCGTGCCCGACTGGCAGAAAGTGGAAAAATTGCTTAACGAATGGCAGCCCGCGCTGGTTATCGTCGGCCTGCCGTTGAACATGGACGGCACCGAACAACCGCTGACCGCCCGGGCGCGCAAATTCGCCCAACGCCTGCATGGCCGTTTCGGCGTCAAGGTTGACCTGCACGACGAGCGGCTCAGCACGGTGGAAGCGCGAGCGGATCTGTTCGAGCGCGGTGGATTCCGGGCGCTGGACAAAGGCAGTGTAGACGCCGCCTCCGCCGTGATTATCCTGGAAAGCTGGTTCGAGCAGCAACTCGCCCGGCCGCAGTAAATCACACGTATTGATTATCGACGCCATAAACGACTCAGGCCCGCATAAGCGGGCCTGAATGTAACGGCTGGCGTGAATTTACGCGTCTGGATAGTCGCGCAGGAACCCTTCCAGATCTTCCACCATCGACGTGTTGCCGACGAAGAACGGTGCACGCTGGTGCAGTTTCTGCGGAGTAATGTCCAGAATACGGTTTTTGCCGTCGCTGGCTTTACCGCCCGCCTGTTCCGCCAGGAACGCCATCGGGTTGCATTCGTACAACAAACGCAGTTTCCCTTCCGGGTAGCTGGCAGTACTCGGATAGAGATAAATACCGCCTTTCAACAGATTACGGTGAAAATCTGCCACCAGCGAACCGATATAACGGGTGGTGTACGGACGCTGCGTCGCCTCATCCTGCTCCTGGCAGTATTTGATGTACTTCTTCACACCCTGCGGGAATTTAATGTAGTTCCCCTCGTTGATGGAGTACATGTTGCCTTTCTCCGGGAAACACACACGCTCGTGAGACAGGCAGAATACCCCCAGCGACGGGTCATAAGTGAAGGCATGTACGCCATGACCGGTGGTGTATACCAGCATGGTGGAAGAACCATACACGATATAACCGGCGGCCACTTGCTTGTGACCGGGCTGGAGGAAATCCTCTTCGCGCACCGGCATGCCCAGCGGGGTGATGCGGCGGTAAATAGAGAAAATGGTTCCGACAGAGACGTTGACGTCAATATTGGAAGAACCGTCCAGCGGGTCCATCAATACCACGTATTTGGCGTTTTCGGCGCGCTCACCGTCGAAGATAACGATCTCGTCTTCTTCTTCGGAAGCAATCCCTGCCACCTCGCCACGTGCTTTCAGCGCCGCTTTCAGCTTTTCATTGGCGTACAGATCGAGTTTCATCTGCACTTCGCCCTGAACGTTGGAAACGCCGCTGGTGCCCAGAATATCCACCAGACCAGCCTTGTTGATGTCACGGTGGATAATCTTCGCACCCAGTTTGATGGCCGACAGCAGTGCGGTCAGCTCACCAGTGGCGTGAGAGAAATCGTGCTGTTTTTCGACGATAAATTCGCCTAACGTTTTCATAACACTATTCCAGAATCTACGAATGAAAAGCGGTTTCATTTTTGTACCGCCAGCGTTTGCGTCTGCAGTGTAGCCCAAAGAGAAAGCGAGTACCTAGCAAATCCATTTCTTATGACGTATTCCAGGCGTTAGAATGGACGGCAGACTCTCTGAATATAGATGGAAAACGTATGCGTATTCATATTTTAGGAATCTGTGGCACCTTCATGGGAGGACTGGCGTTGCTGGCCCGATCACAAGGACATCAGGTAACCGGTTCGGATGCTAACGTCTATCCGCCAATGAGTACCTTACTGGAAGAACAAGGGATTACCCTGATCCAGGGGTACGACCCCGCACAGTTGGATCCGGCTCCGGATCTGGTCATCATTGGCAATGCCATGACCCGTGGCAATCCCTGCGTTGAGGCGGTGCTGGAACAAAATATCCCTTATATGTCCGGTCCGCAATGGCTTCATGATCACGTGCTGCGCGAACGCTGGGTTATCGCCGTCGCCGGTACCCACGGCAAAACCACCACCGCCGGTATGGTGACCTGGATTCTGGAAGACTGCGGCTACCAGCCGGGATTCGTGATTGGTGGCGTGCCGGGCAACTTCACCGTCTCCGCTCGCCTGGGCGAAAGCCCGTTCTTCGTGGTGGAAGCGGACGAGTATGACTGCGCCTTCTTCGATAAGCGTTCCAAGTTCGTGCACTACAGCCCGCGCACGTTAATTCTGAATAATCTGGAATTTGACCACGCGGATATCTTCGACGACCTCAAGGCCATCCAAAAGCAGTTCCACCATCTGGTGCGTCTGGTTCCGGGCAAGGGCCGCATCATCGTGCCGTCTCACGACCTGCATCTGAAACAGGTAATGGGGATGGGATGCTGGAGCGAGCAGGAACTGGTGGGTGAAGAAGGCATCTGGAAAGCGAAAAAGGTCACCACCGACGCCAGCGTGTTTCAGGTGTACCTCAACGACCAACTGGTCGGGGAAGTCAGTTGGAACTTGGTGGGTGAACACAACATGCATAACGGCCTGATGGCGATCGCCGCAGCGCGTCATGTCGGCGTTACGCCGGCGGAAGCCTGCCGCGCGCTGGGCGGTTTCATTAACGCCCGTCGCCGGCTGGAACTGCGCGGCACCGCGCACGGCGTGTCGGTCTATGACGATTTTGCCCATCACCCGACCGCGATCCTCGCCACGCTGGCCGCCCTGCGCAGCAAAGTAGGCGGCACCGCACGGATTATCGCCGTGCTGGAGCCGCGCTCCAACACCATGAAAATGGGTCATTGCAAAAACGAGTTAGCACCATCGTTGGGACGCGCTGACGGTGTTTTCCTGTTCCAGCCCCAGCATATTCCCTGGCAGGTGGCTGAAGTGGCTGACGCCTGCGTTCAGCCGGCCTACTGGAGCGCGGATATCGACACGCTGGTAGAGATGATCAGCAAAACCGCTCAGCCGGGCGATCATATTCTGGTGATGAGCAACGGCGGCTTCGGCAATATTCACAACAAACTGCTGGATGCGCTGAACGCCAAAGCACAGGCGGCGGACCACGAAGGCTGACGGGTTATCACAGGCGGCATACTTCGCCGGCAACCTATTTGCCGGCGAACAGACAGCAAAAAGGACGGGCAAGCCCGTCCTTTTTCATGCAGCCACCATCGTGATTAGGCGTCGAAAGGATCGCGCAGAATCATGGTTTCTTCACGGTCCGGGCCTGTGGAAATGATATCCACCGGCACGCCGGTCACTTCTTCGATGCGCTTAATGTAGTTCAGCGCAGTCTGCGGCAGTTTGCTGTACTCTTTCACGCCAAAGGTGCTTTCAGACCAGCCCGGCAGCGTTTCATAAATCGGCTCAATGCCTTCCCAGCCTTCAGCTGCCAGCGGGGTCACGTCCGCTTCGCTGCCATCCGGCATACGGTAGCCAACGCAGATTTTCACTTCTTTCAGGCCATCCAGCACATCCAGCTTGGTCAGGCAGAAGCCGGACAGAGAGTTAATCTGCACCGCGCGACGCACCGCGACCGCATCCAGCCAGCCGGTACGACGGCGACGGCCAGTGGTGGCGCCAAACTCATTGCCTTTCTGCGACAGGTGCTCGCCAACTTCATCGAACAGTTCAGTCGGGAACGGGCCGGCGCCAACGCGGGTGGAGTAGGCTTTGACGATACCCAGCACGTAATCCACATACCGCGGCCCCAGACCGGAACCGGTCGCCACGCCACCGGCGGTGGTATTGGAAGAGGTGACATACGGATAAGTACCGTGGTCGATGTCCAGCAGCGTGCCCTGCGCGCCTTCGAACATCACCCGATCGCCACGCTGATGCGCTTTGTGCAGCAGATCGGAAACATCCACCACCATCGCAGTCAGGATGTCGGCAACCTCCAGCACGTCGTTCAACGTTTTCTGGTAATCCACCGGATCCGTTTTGTAGTAATGCACCAGCTGGAAGTTATGGTAGTCCATAATTTCTTTCAGCTTGACGGCAAAGCTTTCCCGGTCAAACAGATCGCCGACGCGCAGACCGCGACGCGCAACCTTGTCTTCATACGCAGGGCCGATACCACGACCGGTGGTGCCGATCGCTTTAGCGCCACGCGCTTTTTCACGAGCATTATCCAGCGCTACATGGTACGGCAGAATCAGCGGGCAGGCTTCGGAAAGCAACATACGCTCACGCACCGGCACGCCACGTGCTTCGAGTGCGGTCATTTCTTTCAGAAGCGCATCCGGCGCCAGCACCACACCGTTACCGATGATGCTGATGACATTTTCGCGCAGAATACCGGAGGGAATTAAATGAAGAACGGTTTTTTCACCGTTGATGACCAGCGTGTGACCAGCATTGTGACCGCCCTGGTAGCGCACAACATATTTGGCCCGTTCAGTCAGCAGGTCTACGACCTTGCCTTTACCTTCGTCACCCCATTGGGTGCCCAGTACGACAACGTTCTTACCCATCTCAAGAATCACCAGATTGGTTAAAAAAGGATTCTAGCATCTCATCTTTCGGCTTTCAGTACTTTTAGCACACGTTTGCGCACATTTTTAGCGGAAGTTTCAGCCGCCAGCCCGGCTACGCAACATGTAGTAGATCACACAGCCGGCAACCACAATTCCCCCGCCGAAGCGGCGCAAAATATTATCGGGCAACTGTGCCATGGTCAGGATCATCCGCCGCCAGATACGTGGAAACAGTAGCGGCCCCAACCCTTCCATGATTAGCACCAACCCCAGCGTTAGCCAGATGCTCACATTCATAAAAAACTCCAGACAGAAAAAAGCCCGTAAACACGGGCTTGATAGTGGCGGTAAATAGCCTTAACGCGTAGGGAGGCTTTTCTCGGGCGATTTCATATAACGGAAGAAATCACTATCGGGACTCAGCACCAGCACATCCTGATTGGTGCTGTTAAAGCTATTCTCATAGGCGCGCAGGCTACGAATAAAACCATAAAAAGCCGGATCCTGACTGAACGCGACGGCAAACAGTTTGGCCGCATCGGCATCCCCTTCACCGCGCATGATTCGACCCTGACGTTCAGCTTCCGCCAGTGTGCGGGTGACTTCATAGTCGGCCGCCGCCTTGATCTTCTCGGCCTGCTCCTGGCCCTGAGAGCGATGACGGCGTGCAACCGCTTCACGCTCGGCGCGCATACGCTGGTAGATCGCGTCCGATACCTCGGTTGGCAGGTTGATCTGCTTGATACGCACATCGATCACCTCGATCCCGAGCGCCGCCATACTGTTGGGGTTGATCCGCGGCCCGCCGCTGGAGGTTTCACGTTCCACACGCGCCGCCGCCGATGCAATGGCGTTATCCGCTTCCGTGGTCTCACCGGTGCCGGCGTTCAGCGCTTCACGCACATCGGACATCAACTGGCCGCGGGAATCGGTCACGATGCCTTTCACATCCAGACGACCAATCTCGGAACGCAGACGGTCGCTGAACTTACGTTTCAGCAGCACTTCCGCCTGAGACACATCGCCGCCGCCGGTAGCAAGGTAGTAACGGCTGAAATCGCTGATACGCCATTTGATATACGAGTCGACAATCAGGTCTTTCTGCTCTTTGGTAATGAAGCGATCAGCCTGATTTTCCATGGTCTGGATGCGGGCATCCAACATTTTTACCGACTCCAGGAACGGAATCTTCACATGCAGGCCAGGCAAATACACCAGCGGCTTGTTTTCGTTGTCGCGCAGGACCTTGCCAAAGCGCATCACGATACCGCGCTGGCCTTCCTGCACCACAAACAGCGAGGCATAGACCACCAACAGTAACAGGACAAGAATAAAGAGGACTGACTTACGCATTGATTATTCTCTCCCTACGCGAATGTTCTCGTCGCGCTGCGCGTTGGCGCGGCGTTGATCCATAATGTTGCCGTTGTTGCCGGAAGAACGCGGCGCATAGCCGACACCACTACTGTTTGATGAGGTTGACGGCAGACGCAACGGCGCCTGATTGGAAGCCCCACTCGTCGGCGCGCTGGTCGAAACGCCCCCTTGACCACGCATAAGCTGATCAAGCGGCAGAACCATCAGATTGTTGCTCTTATCGCTCACCAGCACCTTGTTGGTGTGGCTCAGCACGCGTTCCATCGTCTCGATGTAGAGACGCTCGCGGGTAATTTCCGGCGCGGCTTTATACTCCGGCAACAGACGCGAGAAGCGGGAAACTTCACCCTGCGCTTCCAGAACGGTACGGTCTTTATAGGCGCGGGACTCTTCCAGAATACGCTGCGCCTGACCATTGGCGCGCGGCTGGACTTCGTTGGCGTAGGCTTCCGCCTCACGAATGTACTGCTGCTCGTTTTCACGAGCGGCGATCGCATCGTCAAACGCGGCTTTGACTTCCTCAGGCGGACGAGCGGTCTGGAAGTTCACATCCAACAGGGTGATACCCATATCATACGGGCGCACGGTTTCCTCCAGCACGCGCTGGGTATCCGTACGCACAATGGTACGCCCTTCGGTCAGGATTTTATCCATGGTGTATTTGCCGATCACCCCGCGCAGCGCGCTGTCGGTGGCCTGACGCAGGCTGTCATCGGCATTGGTGACGCTAAACAGATACTTGTCCGGTTGGGTGACGCGGTACTGGACGTTCATTTCCACCCGCACCACATTTTCGTCGGATGTCAGCATAACGCCGGACGTCGCCAGTTCACGGACGGACTCAACGTTTACGGCGCGAACCGAATCAACAAAGGTCGGTTTCCAGTTCAGGCCCGGGCCAACCAGATGGCTGAATTTGCCAAAACGGGTGACCACGCCGCGCTCGGCTTCCTTGATGGTATAGAAACCGCTGACGCCCCAAACCACCACGGCAGCCGCCACGACCAGCCCCAGAATACGGCCGCCGTTGCCGCCGCCCTGAGAACCGGCGCCGGAACCAGACGACTTGCCACCCAGATCGCCGAGCTTTTTGCTCAACTTACGGAATATATCGTCGAGGTCAGGCGGTCCCTGATCCCGTCCACCTTTATTGTTTCCGCCAGAGTTGCCGCTATTGTTATTGCTGCTCCCCCACGGGTCGCGGTCCTGTCCGTTGTTACCGGGCTGATTCCACGCCATGTTTAGCTCCATTCATTATGATAGGTATTTTTCGGGGTCAATGTGTCCCAGAGTTATGAGACTGTCTGTGTCGCTCAGACAATATAATCTTGCAATTTCTGCTCCTGCTTGCACAGGCGCCGCCAGTCGATAATGGGCATTCTGACCACCAACCCTACGCTGCCGTCTTCCTCAATCCATTCTTTTTCTATTGCCTGAAGCTGGTAGAAACGGCTTCGCAGGCGCCCGGCCTGCGGAGGAAGATGCAGAGAATAATGCGCAATTTCTCCGGAAAGCCGTTCAGTCAACGCCTGCAATAATAATGGAATCCCTTCTCCGGTCTGGGCAGAAAGCCATACCCTGATCGGTCGGTTCTCTTCATCACGGTCGATACGCGGTTCAACGTTTTCCTGCCGGTCGATCTTGTTCATGACCAGCATAAACGGAATATCGTCCGCTTCGATCTCCGCCAATACCTCATTCACGGCATCGATATTTTCATCGACGCGAGCGTCAGAAGCATCAACCACATGCAACAACAACGTCGCCTCACGGGTTTCCTGCAGCGTCGCTTTAAAAGCCGCCACCAGGTCATGCGGCAATTCACGAATAAAACCAACGGTATCCGCCAGTACGGTATCCCCGACATCATCCACACTGATGCGTCGCAAGGTCGGATCCAACGTGGCGAACAGTTGATCGGCGGCATAAACATCCGCCGATGTCATACGGTTGAACAGGGTCGATTTACCGGCGTTGGTGTACCCCACCAGCGAAACCGTCGGCACTTCGGCTCGGGTACGCGCCCGACGCCCCTGTTCACGCTGCTTTTCCACCTTTTCAAGGCGGGACAAGATCTGACTGATGCGGTTACGCAGCAAGCGCCGGTCGGTTTCCAACTGGGTTTCACCCGGCCCACGCAAACCAATCCCGCCTTTCTGCCTCTCAAGGTGGGTCCAGCCGCGCACCAGACGCGTCGCCAGATGGCGCAACTGCGCCAGCTCAACCTGTAGCTTCCCTTCATGGGTACGGGCGCGCTGAGCGAAGATATCCAAAATCAGTCCGGTCCGGTCGATAACCCGGCATTCGCACAGCCGCTCCAGGTTACGCTCCTGCGCGGGCGTCAACGCATGATTGAACAACACGACAAAGGCACCGGTCGCTTTGACCGCCTGAGCGATCTCCTCCGCCTTGCCTTCGCCGACAAAATATTTGGAGTGCGGCGCTTTGCGGCTGCCGGTGATCACCTGCAACGCGTCTATTCCGGCTGAAGACACCAGAGATTCAAACTCCAGCAGATCCTCAGTATCTTTCTCTTGCGAAAAGTAAATATGAACTAATATGGCCTGTTCACCGGCTTCATAACGGTCAAACAACCGGGCACCCTCTCAGAAAAAAACGACCACGGCAGTGAAAGTCGCTGAAATCAGCGCTTTTTCCGCCGTGGTAAACTGGTAAGGACGCGTTATTCAGCGTCATCACTTTCCTGCTGCGGCTGTTGCTGCGCAGACTGGTTATTGGCATGGTAGTTATTTGAGCCGGGATTATTACTATGATGCGACACCGGACGAGATGGAACTACCGTAGAAATGGCGTGTTTGTACACCATCTGGCTAACCGTGTTTTTCAGCAGAATTACAAACTGATCGAAAGACTCAATCTGACCTTGCAGCTTGATGCCATTAACCAAATAAATCGAAACCGGAACACGTTCGCGACGCAAAGCGTTCAAGAACGGATCTTGCAAAGATTGCCCCTTAGCCATTCTATATTTTCCTTATTTGCTTGTTATTTGTAACAAAGAACCCTGTGGCCCTAAAATAACGTTATAAAAATTTTGTGCCGAGAATCAGTCAATTGTAGACACAGGCAATTGTACACAATCGTCTAATGTACACAATCGTCTAACCTATGCACTAACAGCCTGAATCACCGTGCATAACGCCTCTCCGGGTCGATCGCTGTCAAGCCAGCAGACCTCTTCCCAGCCACGCAACCAAGTCATCTGGCGTTTCGCCAGTTGCCGGGTGGCGCAGATGCCACGATACACCATCTCATCGTAATCGATTTCGCCCGACAAATATGACCACATCTGGCGATATCCGACACAACGGATTGACGGCAACGCAGGATTCAAATCCGGCCGGGCAAACAGCGCCCGAGCCTCTGTTTCAAAACCTGATTCCAACATCTGTCGGAAACGCAACGCTATCCGCTCATGTAACAACTCGCGCGTTGCCGGAGCAATCGCAAACTGATGAACACGATAGGGCAACGCTTCACCGGATGTCTTTGTCAACTCGGTTAAAGTGTTACCTGAAACGAAAAAAACTTCCAGTGCCCGAGACAGTCTCTGCGGATCATTTGGATGAATCCGAGCCGCGGACACCGGATCGATGACGCTCAACTGGCGATGCAGCGCTTCCCATCCCTCGATCCGAGCGCGTTCTTCGATTTCCTGTCGAACCTGAGCATCCGCCGACGGCAGCGGCGACAATCCTTCCAGCAACGCCTTGAAATACAGCATGGTGCCGCCGACCAACAGCGGAATGCGCCCGGCTGCGGTGATTTCCGCCATCGCCTGCAGCGCATCGCGCCGAAAATCCGCGGCGGAATAAGCCTCGGCCGGATCAAGAATATCGAGCAGGCGATGCGGGGCTCGCGCCAGCTCTTCCTGACTGGGCTTGGCTGTGCCGATATCCATACCGCGATAAATCAGCGCAGAATCCACGCTAATCAACTCAACGGGAAGGCGCTCGCGCAATGCCATCGCCAGCGCGGTTTTCCCGGACGCCGTCGGCCCCATGATAAAAATGGCGGGCGGATGCTGCGCCGCTTCAAACTCATTCATGCTTCAACGCCCTGATGGCGGATTCAATATCCATCACATATAACAATTCTGACGGCGGCGTTTTTACCTGCAAAGGGCACAAACGCTCTACGTCGGACAACAACTGCACGGCCTGAGCGAGCGTCCAGTTTTCACGCTCGCTGCCGAGCCGCCCGGCTATCCACGCCGCCACCGCATCAGGCTTCGCGTCATGAGAATCAGCGAGATAGCCTAGCAGGTCAGAAATCAAGTTTTGTAAATTTTGTTGTCTCAATGGTAAAGGTACCGCCCGCAGCGTAGCGCGCGGCGGCGCCAGCTCGACTTCTATTCCCATGCGGGCCAACAGCGGCTGTTGCTGCAGCATGACCGTCAGCTCGGACGGGTTCAGCGTCAGCCGCTGCGGAATCAGCAATGGCTGCGGCCGTAACCCTTCGCCAGCCTCCAACGGCGTCAACTGCGCCTGCCGAAGGTAACGCTCCGCCACGGTCAGCGACAACAACGCCAGACCGTGCTGATATTCCACCAGCGCATAGCTGGGCGGATACACCGTCAGCACTCGCCCCAGCCCCAGCGCATGGCTCTCCAGCGGCGCTTCGCCGACTGCCGCCGTCTTTTCCGTCATATCGCGCTGCGTCGTGGGTGCATCCTTCACTGGCGGCGCCTCTCGGGCGACCGTTTGTTGCCGCGATGACTCAGTATGCAGAAACTGCTGATACAGTTCGCCCTGTTTCTTTTGATAGCCGGCGGTCTCGGTTCGGGCAGGCTGACGTTCACGGGAATGGTGACTCTCCACGTGGCGTCCCGCGCTACCCGACGATGCCGCTCTCGGCGTCTCCGGCGTCGGTTCTGCCGGTCGGGCAAACTGATTTTCACCTGCGGCCGTCCGATTTTCCGGCTGCCATGTCGCCATCGGCGTCTCGCCGGCACCGGTCAGCCCCGGCGACGCCGCCTGCTGCAAGACCGTCATCACCCCCTGATAGATAAAGTCATGCACCAGCCGGGCCTGATGGAAGCGAACCTCATGCTTGGCCGGGTGCACATTGACATCCACCTGATGCGGGTCGACCTCCAGATACAGCACATACGCCGGCTGCTGTTCATCTCGCAGCTGATCCTGATACGCCTGACGAATCGCATGATTGATTAAACGGTCACGCATCATGCGCTGATTGACGTAGCAATACTGCATTTCGGGCAACTGGCGCGACCCGGACGGATCCGCCACCCAACCGTGAATTTTCAGATCGCCATGCTGCCAGGAAATCGCCAGCGCATGCTGCAAAAACGCCGCACCACAGATGCTGCCGAGCCGTCTCTCGCGCTGGCCGGGATCAGACACCGCACGATATTGCCGGATTAACTTACCGTTGTGATGCAAGGTGATCGCCACATCGAAACGCGCCAGCGCGATGCGCCGCACTACTTCATCAATGTGCATGAATTCCGTTTTTTCGGTACGCAGAAACTTGCGTCTGGCCGGGGTGTTGTAAAACAGATCCAGCACTTCCAGCGTTGTGCCAACCGGGTGCGCCGCCGGTTTGACGGTCACCGCCATATCCCGCCCTTCGGCATAGGCCTGCCACGCTTCCGCTTGCGCGTCGGTACGGGAAGTCAGCGTCAGGCGGGAGACCGAACTGATACTGGCCAGCGCTTCGCCGCGGAACCCCAGACTGACGATCGCTTCCAGATCGTCAAGCGTGGCGATCTTGCTGGTAGCGTGACGAGCCAGCGCCAGCGCCAGATCCGCCTTGCCGATACCGCAGCCGTTATCCCGAATGCGAATCAGCTTCGCACCGCCGCGTTCGATTTCGATATCGATCCGCGTCGCCCCGGCATCCAGGCTGTTTTCCACCAGTTCCTTGACCACGGAAGCGGGCCGCTCCACCACCTCGCCGGCGGCGATCTGGTTCGCTAACTGGGGCGGCAGCACCTGAATCGGCATGAACTCTCCTCGTTTCACCCACCCGGATCAGGCAGAAGGGATAATCAGTGTCTGCCCCAACTGCACGGTTCCGGAAGACATATTGTTCGCCTGCTGGATCGCTTTCATGCTCACGCCATAACGGCTGGCGATGGCACTCAGCGTATCGCCCAGCGTTACTTTGTGTTTTATCACGGTTGCGCTTTTCTTCTCGCCCGAAGATGGCGTCGCCGCCACGGGTTTGCTCTTCGTCGCCGAGGCGATATTGACCGCCGGTGAGGCGCCAGAGGGGATCTTCAGCCGTTGTCCGACCCAGACCTCGTCTTTTTTCAGGCGGTTTGCGTCACGAATGGCGCTCATGCTAACGCCATAACGTGCGGCGATTCCCGATAATGTTTCTCCGGTCGCCACAGTATGACGCACCGTTGCCCCTGTGGCGATCTGAGCTGGCTCAGTGGCTGCTGCGTTTTTCACCGTCTGCGAGCCGAGCGGACGGTTTTCCTGCTTTGGGATATTTTGTAACGGATGAGTCTGGAAATAGCTGCGCAACCCCTGATAGATGGCGTTGGCAATTTTTTCCTGATACTCGTTGCTGCCCAGCAGCCGTTCCTCGCTCGGATTAGAAATGAACCCGGTTTCCACCAGCAGAGACGGAATATCCGGTGAACGCAATACGCCCAGACTAGCGTGTTCCGGTCGGCGTTTATGCAGGCTGCCGACACGCTGCAGTTCGCGCAGCACTTTCACCGCCACATCATACCCCACCCGCTGTGAATGCCCGAATTGCAGATCCAGCACCGCCTGACTCAGGTACGGATCGGCCGCGCTGTTGGCCAGCAGGTCGCCCGCGCCCCCCAGCAATTCGGACTGTTTTTCATGCTGTTCCAGCCAGTTGGCCATTTCACTGTTGGCGCGCCGGTTGGACAGTACCCACACTGATGCGCCGGTTGCGCCGCGGTTGGGCGCCGCGTCCGCATGAATCGATACCAGCAGGTTGGCGCCCTGCTTACGCGCTACATCGGAACGCCCCATCACCGAAATAAAGTAGTCGCCGTCGCGGGTCAACACCGGTTTGAACGCCGGATCGGCGCTCATGATGGCGCGCAGTTTACGGGCTATCGAAATGGTGACGTTTTTTTCATGTAGCCCGCCTGGTCCGGTAGCGCCGGGGTCCTGACCGCCGTGGCCGGCGTCAATCGCTACGATGATTTTCTCGCCGCTACCCACCCGCCCCGATACACGGGTCGGCGTAGCCGCTACCGCTGATGTCTGGGGAACCAGAGGATTGCGCCCGGCCTGCGCCGACGGTTGCACAGGTTGAACCGCAGATTTGCGGAGCGCCGTTTTGCGTTCGCCAGTCAGAGTAAAGACGGCGCCATTGCCTTCCTTCACGGCCTGAACCTGCGCCTTTTGGGTCAGGTCCAGCACCAGACGCAGGCTTTTCGGGTCTTTAGCATTGCTGGTGCGAATGCGGGCAATCAGATTCTGGCCGTTAAACGCGAGCGGCAGCCCTTTCATCATGCCGGACTGGCTGATATCGATAACCACCCGATTGGGATTGTTCAGCGAAAAGTATTCATACACCGGCTGGCCGCCAAAACTCAGCGTAACGACCGCCTCGCTGGCGGCATTATTCACCCGGATATCGGTCAGGCTGCTCGCCCACAGCGGCGATGACAACATCAGCATCAGCCCCAGCAGAGCTTTCATCAACCGCACAGTCATGGCGCTTCTTGCTCCGGCCAGGCGGCCAACGCCGCCACGATCTGCTCGCCCTGCGGCGTACGGGCATTGATCTCCGCCTGCCGGCCTGCTCCCTGATAGCCAAGATGTAATTCGACATCGGCTTGCGGCAAAAAACCCGTTCCTTGTTGCGGCCACTCAATCAGGCAGAGGGCATCCTGCGACAAATAGTCACGAATGCCCATGAACTCCAGTTCTTCAGGATCCGCCAGTCGATAAAGGTCGAAGTGATACACTGGGCGCGGTAGCAGCGCATACGGCTCTACCAGCGTATAGGTCGGGCTTTTCACATTGCCCTGATGACCCAACGCTTGCAGGAATCCGCGGCTCAGCGTGGTTTTCCCCGCCCCCAGATCGCCCAGCAGATAAATAATGGTGGCGCGCTCGCAGGCTCGGGCTAACGCCGCTCCCAGCGCAATCGTGGCTGCCTCGTCCGGCAAAGGTAACAAAAGCGTCTTCATTCTGTGTTTTCTAAGGATATCCGCTCAGGATTTACATACTGCGGCAATACCGCCATTAAATCGGTTGCCAACATCCCGCGTGTGCCCTGCCGCCGCGCCAGCCAGTCCGCTGCCGCTCCGTGGGCTACACAACCGGCGCAGGCAGCGTCGTATAACGACAGCCCTTGCGCCAGCATCGCCCCAATCATGCCCGCCAGCACGTCGCCCATACCGCCGGTCGCCATGCCGGGATTCCCCACATCGACGATCGCCAATTCGCCCTGCTCGCCAGCCAGCACCGTACCGGCGCCTTTTAGCAGGACCACGCCGCCATAGCGTTTCACCAGGCGTTGTGCAGCAAGTAAGCGATCACTTTCAATATCGGCAATCCGGCAGTTCAGCAGACGGGCGGCTTCGCCGGGATGAGGCGTCAAAACGCGATTCTGACGTTTATGCGGGCTGATTGCCAGCAGGTTGAGCGCATCGGCATCCCATAACATGGATTTGTTACAATTTTCTGCGATTCGCAGTGCGTTTTTTCCCCATTCACGCTGCCCCAGCCCCGGCCCGATCACCACCACATCCGCCCATTCGACACCGGCTTTGACCGAATCGGTTGTCAGTTCCTGCACCATCAGCTCCGGACGTGCCACCAGCAAGGCGGCCAGATAGCTTTTGTGAGTGAGCACTCGCACCAGACCTGCGCCACTGCGTAACGCCGCCTCTCCGGCCATGAAAATCGCACCGCCGGTGCCCTCATCGCCGCCGATAATCAACAAACGGCCGTGCTCGCCTTTATGCGCGCCCGGACGCCGCGGTTTCAGCCATTGCGTCAGCGACGCCGCGGTCAAACGCGCGATCGGCGCCGATTGTTGCGCCAGCCAATCGCCTAGCCCCAAATCATGGTGATGAAGCTGCCCGACGACATCCCGTGCCTGACCGGTCAACAAACCGGGTTTCAGCGTAATAAACGTCACCGTGTGAGCGGCGTGAATCGCGGCTCCTGCACAGGCGCCGGTTTGCGCATTCAATCCGGAAGGAATATCCAGCGCGACGATCGGCGCCGGATAGCGGTTGGCCTGGGTGATCAGGGCGTCATAAGGCGCGCGGGGCGCGGACGTCAGCCCGGTTCCCAACAGTCCGTCAATGATCAGGTCAATATCGTCAGGCCACAGCGCATCGACATGCTGCTCGCAGCCCCCGGCATCGCACCATGCCTGACGCGCCAGATGCGCTTCTGCCGGCAGGGACCGATCGCCGCTCCCCGCCACCACCGTTACCGCAACCCCTGCGGCGCGGGCCAGCGCGGCCACCACATACCCGTCGCCGCCGTTATTGCCATGCCCGCACAGAATCAGCCAGTGCCGTGCGGTGGGATACTGCTGTTGCGCGATGCGAAAAGCGGCATCGCCCGCGCGCTGCATAAGCGTATTTAATGAAACGCCGACATAGTCCGCCGCATGGGGTTCCTCACGGCGCAGCCAATCGGGTAGAAAAACAGTTTGAGGCAGGTCGGGCAATGATCCGCCGGGCTGATACACGCAATGGTCTTGATGCATGTCATCCCTCCGTCGGTAAGAGGATAGTGCGCTTCAACTTAGCAAGGTCTGCCGGGAAGCGCCATACGCGGATAAACGGAAAAAGATAACAGACACGCTGCATTCAATTCAGCGCAGCGACCCTTCCAGCACATCGACAAACTGTTTTAATGCTTGTACATGCGTCTGCACGGTTTGCTCGTCGTAGCTTATTCGCAACGTGTCACGCATATCACTAATGAATGTCGCCGACGAAGACAGATCCGCCGAAGCAAAACGGTTCGTTACCCGTTCTCCGGCAATTGACTGGAACAATTTTTCGGCATTCGTCTGATATTCACTGCTCCATTCGGGGTGCTGGGGAAGCTGCTTCACGAAATCGAGATAAGGCGAAAACCAGTCGCCGCCGCTTTCCAGCGCATCCCGATATGCCTGATAGCGGCCAGGATCTTTTTCCTTCATCAGTTCGGCGACATCCACTTTATATTCGTTCGTGCCGGGAACACGCTCAGGCAGAGTAAGATAAGAGACGTTGCCGCCGTCATCCACCTGACGCGTATTCACTACCGATGCCAGCAGATTCATACTTTCCATAAACGCCGTTTTCTTATTGCCGCTTAAATAACGCTCGGCAAAATAGCCGGCCTGAGATAAACCGAGTTCCAGCGCCAGCTGACGCTGCTCGTCGTCCGACTCAGTCGCATTTACGAAGTTGTCGTCAATCAGGCGGTATATGGCTTGCGAAACCTGTTCCGGTTGATCGGCCAGCGCATCCGCTATGCCATTATCGATCTGCGAAGAAAAATAATACCGTGCCGGCGACGTCACCATATCTCCTTCCGCCAGTTGGCGTCCTTCATTACTGATTTGGACGTATTCAACCGCCTGTTTCTCCGAAGGCGCCACATACACCATGGTCGCCTCCTGCGGCTTATTGGGGTCAATATGCAAATTCAGATCCTGATTCACCAGCCGGTAAGCCGAAAGCGCTGTTGTTTCCACTTCATTTCCTCCCAGAGCCATGACGAATATTGCCAATTAGCTCAAATTATCGACACTCTGTGCAAAATTATTAATATATATGTCAATTTATTACTAACACTATCATCGACTCGCCGCGAACGACGCAGGGACAATGTGATAAAATCAGACGTCCGGTTTTTTCTTGATGGTTACGCATGACATACCCCTACGATCTCAACGAACTCGCACAGCTCATCAAACAATGGGGACTTGAATTGGGTTTCCAGCAAGTGGGGATTTGCGACACGGATTTATCTCATGAAGAGCCCCGGCTTCAGGCATGGCTCGACAAGCAGTATCACGGCGAAATGGAATGGATGGCGCGCCACGGCATGATGCGGGCCCGTCCACATGAGTTGTTGCCCGGAACGTTACGCGTCATCAGCGTACGCATGAATTATCTGCCGGCCAAAGCCGCGTTTGCCAGTACGCTGAAAAGCCCGAACCTCGGATACGTCAGCCGCTACGCACTGGGGCGTGATTATCATAAGTTACTGCGTCAACGCCTTAAAAAGCTGGGCGACCGAATTCAGACGCACTGCGGCGAGTTGCAGTTTCGTCCCTTTGTCGATTCCGCTCCGATCATGGAACGGCCACTGGCCGCCAAGGCCGGGCTTGGTTGGGTTGGCAAGCACTCACTGGTGTTGAACCGGGAAGCCGGGTCCTGGTTCTTTCTGGGGGAACTGCTGATTGACCTGCCCTTACCGGTAGACCAGCCGGTTGAAGAACAGTGTGGTAAATGCGTAGCCTGCATGACTACCTGCCCTACCGGCGCGATTGTCGAGCCTTATACTGTTGATGCTCGCCGTTGCATTTCCTACCTGACTATTGAGCTGGAGGGCGCAATTCCGGAACCTCTGCGTCCGCTAATGGGGAACCGCATCTACGGCTGTGACGATTGCCAACTGATTTGCCCCTGGAATCGCTTCTCGCAACTGACCGATGAAGCTGATTTCAGCCCGCGGGCGGCTTTACATGCGCCGGAGCTGCTGACGCTGTTTAGTTGGGATGAAACCCGTTTTTTGCGGGTAACTGAAGGTTCCGCCATCCGGCGCATCGGCCACGAACGCTGGTTGCGCAATATCGCCGTCGCACTGGGCAACGCGCCCTACGAAGATCGGATCATTTTGGCGCTGCGGGGCCGGCTGGGGGAAAGCGCCTTGCTGGACGAACATATTCATTGGGCCATCGACCAACAGCTAACCCGACGCGGTCAACAATCGGTTGACGTTCAACCGCCGCAAAAAAAACGGTTAATCCGCGCGATAGAGAAAGGTTTGCCGCGAGACGCCTGAAATTTTACGTTGCGATTGTTTGACGATACTGAACCATCCGTCTGTGGATAATTTTAAAAAAGCGTTGTCAATCAATCATCACAAAAAGTACAAGTGATCTGGATAGCGTTTTTTATCATAAATTTATCTTTTTATTTCAATATCTTGAAATAATATCTTCTTCGTGACATTTCCGGGCAGGCGCAAATGGCCCGTTTTCAGGCTGTGGATAAGTCTGTTCAGAAAAGTATGAACATAAGCAGAAAAAGTGTATGACAATGAAGAAATGCAGAAGTGTAAAACTGGAGCGGGAAACGAGACTCGAACTCGCGACCCCGACCTTGGCAAGGTCGTGCTCTACCAACTGAGCTATTCCCGCACACGCAACGATTAAGTATTGACGCTTTTCCGCCAAACGCAAACTGACGTGATCACATTTTGCGCCACTTTTATGACAACACAGTTAACCTATTGATTTAACTGAATTTTAAAAGTCATATCGCAGAGAGGGCAGCATTATGAACCAATCTTTCCCTTCTGACAAGGGGAGATAAACAATTTTCTTTGCACCGCACTGAGCCCGGTAAGTGGTTTCACCCGTCAGCCATCACCGGTCCTTCCACACTCTGCCGATGACGCAAAAACGTATCCTGCCTGATTTTTGAAAATAAGGAAGCACGGTTTTATTTCAGAACATTCTCCTATAAAGAGTAAACGATAAAAATTCTTATTATCGAATATGACAAATAGGAAAATCACCACTAAAAAAAGTCCGTCATTGCTGTAAAATAGTGACTTAACCTGTAAAATCGGGACAGTAAAAGATAGGTACTGAACATAGATGATGCAGGCGCATCTGCTTGATATATATAAAACCCATACAATTCAGAGCTTTGGCAACTGTGAGCCAAGGGCGGTAGCTTGTCTGAATTAATATATCCCCAAGCGATTCGAAAAACCCCTTTTCGAACGGAAAACAATCAAGGTCATTACAAGATGTTACTCCCCGTAATCATGGCTGGTGGTACAGGTAGTCGCCTGTGGCCGCTTTCACGTGAACTTTATCCCAAGCAGTTCATTTGTCTCCACGGTCAGAATTCCATGCTGCAGGAAACGGTTAACCGCCTGAGTGGTATTGAAACGCGAGCGCCTGTAGTTATCTGCAACGAAGAGCACCGTTTCCTGGTTGCGGAACAGTTGAGACAAATTAACCAGCTATCCAACAATATCATTCTGGAACCTGCGGGGCGCAATACTGCTCCAGCGATCGCGCTAGCCGCGCTGAACGCGATCAGACAGGGAGAAGACCCGCTCCTATTAGTACTTGCCGCCGACCACATCATTGAAAATACAGCCGCATTTCACTCCTCCATCAAAAAAGCCATCGCCTACGCCCAGAAAGGAAGTTTGGTCACGTTTGGTATCGTCCCTACCGGACCTGAAACCGGCTACGGATATATTCAGCGCGGCGAAAGACTACCCGGCGACGAATCCTCGCCTCATAAGGTTTTACGGTTTGTTGAAAAACCAAGCCTCAAAATTGCAGAGGAATATTTGCAGTCGGGCGAATATTACTGGAATAGCGGCATGTTCATGTTCCGCGCCAAACGTTATTTACAGGAACTGGAAAAATTCCGTCCCGATATTTTGAAAGCGTGCCAGTTATCTATTGAGGGCGTTAGTCAGCAAGGGGACTTTATTAATGTCCAGACCGAGCACTTTATTACCTGCCCGGACGAGTCCATCGATTACGCGGTAATGGAAAAAACCGAAGACGCCGTTGTTGTTCCTTTAGACGCAGGATGGAGCGATGTCGGCTCCTGGTCGGCGCTGTGGGAAGTCAATGAAAAAGACGACGACGGCAACTCGCTGAAAGGCGACACCTTCCTGCATAACACCAAGAACTGTTATATCAATACCGATGACCAACTGGTTGCCGCGATCGGCGTTGATAACCTGGTAATCGTCAATACCAAGGATGCCGTGCTGGTCGTCCAGAAAGACCAGGTTCAGGATGTAAAACGGGTGGTTGAATTCCTGAAAGAAAAATGCCGCCGCGAATACCGTCGTCACCGGGAAACTTACTGGCCCTGGGGACGTTGCGATCTGATTGTCCGCACTGACCGGTTTAACGTTAACCGCATTACCGTGAAACCCGGCGAATCATTCCCACTGCAAATGCATTATCACCGCACCGAGCACTGGGTCATTTTGTCCGGTACGGCCAAGGTGACTATTCAGGATAAAACTCAGCTATTAACTGAAAATCAATCCACTTTTATCCCCATTGGCGCTATGCATAAGCTTGAGAATCCTGGAAAGATCCCGCTGGAAATGCTGGAAATCCAGTCTGGTTCCTATTTGGGTGATGATGATTTTATTGAAATCAATTGATAATCAAAATTTCAGAAGGGATATATGTCAGCATTAACGTGTTTCAAAGCCTATGATATTCGCGGTGAATTAGGCAAAGAGTTGAATGAGGATATCGCTTATCGCATCGGCCGAGCCTATGGGCAATTTCTTTCACCGAAAACGGTAGTCGTAGGCGGAGATGTTCGTCTAACCAGCGAATCCCTGAAAATGGCGCTGGCAAACGGATTAATGGACTCCGGCACCGATGTGCTGGATATAGGGTTAAGCGGCACGGAAGAAGTGTATTTCACTACCTTCCACCTGAATCTTGATGGTGGTATTGAAGTCACGGCCAGCCATAATCCAATGAATTACAACGGCATGAAATTAGTCCGAGATAATGCGAAGCCGATCAGCGGCGACACTGGGCTACGAGATATTCAACGGCTTGCGGAAGAAAACACCTTCCCTGCGGTTGATCCGCAAAAACGCGGTTCTTATAAGAAGATCGATATACTGAATGCGTACGTCGATCATCTAATGAGCTATATCGACCTCAATAATTTTACGCAGCCGTTCAAGCTGGTAATCAACTCAGGCAATGGCGCCGCCGGTCATGTTATCGATGAGATCGAGAAACGATTCAAGCAAGCCAATGCTCCGGTTGAATTTATCAAGGTACACCATCAGGCGGATGGTAATTTCCCTAATGGTATCCCGAACCCTCTTCTGCCTGAATGCCGTAAAGATACGTCTGATGCCATGCTCAAGCATAATGCGGATATGGGCGTTGCGTTCGACGGAGATTTTGATCGCTGCTTCCTTTATGATAATCATGCCGAGTTTATCGAGGGTTACTACATTGTCGGTTTACTCGCCGAAGCCTTTCTGCAGAAAGAATCTGGCGCAAAAATCATCCATGACCCACGCCTGACCTGGAATACGATTGATATCGTGAAGAGGGCTGGCGGTGTTCCCGTCATGTCAAAAACCGGCCATGCGTTCATCAAAGAACGGATGCGCAGCGAAAACGCCATTTATGGCGGCGAAATGAGCGCACACCACTACTTCAGAGATTTCGCCTACTGCGATAGCGGTATGATTCCCTGGTTGCTGGTCGCGGAATTACTGTGTATTAAAAAAACCACGCTTTCAGACACCCTGAATGAAAGAGTGAATTTATTCCCGTGCAGCGGGGAAATAAATTATCGTGTTGAGAATGCAAAAGAAGTCCTGTCCCGGATTGAAGAAGTTTATGTGGGTAACGCCAAGCGCGCAGAATATGTTGATGGAGTGAGTATTGAATATGAGGATTTTAGATTCAATGTCCGAGTTTCCAACACTGAACCGCTTCTGAGACTGAATGTAGAAACCAACAACAGCAGCGAGTTACTGCGTGCCGAAGTTGAAAAGCTAGATAAAATTATTAAATCTTAATATCAAGACAGTAAAATAATATTGGAGAGTTATAGATGAAGAAAGTTGCTTTGATTTCCGGTGTAACAGGGCAGGATGGTTCTTATCTTGCTGAGTTCCTTTTGGAAAAAGGTTACGAAGTTCACGGTATTAAGCGCCGTTCATCACTATTTAATACACAGCGTGTTGACCATTTGTATCAGGATCCGCATGAAGAGAATGTAAAATTCAACCTTCATTATGGCGATCTGACTGATACCTCCAACCTGACTCGTATTATTGCTGAAGTTCAGCCTGACGAAATTTACAACCTGGGCGCACAGTCACACGTTGCAGTCAGCTTCGAATCCCCGGAATACACCGCGGATGTTGATGCTATCGGTACGCTTCGCCTGCTGGAATCTATCCGTTTCCTGGGCCTGGCCAACAAGACCCGTTTTTATCAGGCATCAACTTCTGAACTGTATGGTCTGGTGCAGGAAATCCCGCAGAAAGAAACCACGCCGTTCTACCCGAGAAGCCCGTACGCCGTAGCTAAAATGTACGCTTACTGGATTACAGTAAACTACAGAGAATCCTATGGTATGTACGCCTGTAACGGCATCCTCTTCAACCATGAATCTCCGCGTCGCGGCGAAACGTTTGTGACCCGTAAAATCACACGCGGCCTGTCCAACATCGCACAAGGCCTGGAAAAATGCATTTACATGGGCAACCTCGATTCTCTGCGCGACTGGGGTCACGCTCGTGACTACGTCAAAATGCAGTGGATGATGCTGCAGCAGGAAAAACCGGAAGACTTCGTCATCGCGACCGGCGTTCAGTATAGCGTACGTGACTTCATCAGAATGTCTGCCGCCAAACTGGGTATTGAACTGGAATTCACCGGTACTGGCGTCAACGAAAAAGCGGTAGTATCCAAAATCACGGGCAATAATGCGCCGGCACTGAAAGTAGGTGATGTGATCGTGGCTGTCGACCCGCGTTACTTCCGTCCTGCCGAAGTAGATACGCTGCTGGGTGACCCGAGCAAAGCGAAAAATGTACTGGGCTGGGTACCGGAAACGACACTGGAAGAAATGATCGATGAAATGGTCGCTTATGACCTGGAAAAAGCTAAGCAATTCGCTTTGCTGAAATCCAACGGTTACGATGTAAGCGTAAGCGTAGAATAACTCGATACAACAAATTAAAAGAGCTGTATTAATCAGCTCTTTTATTAATTTGGGCACTTCTTACATGTTAAATGACTTAAAATCAGCGTTAAAGAACCCGGAGTCGTGGGTAGTTTTATCCTGGTATGATATTAAGCAGAGATATAAACGCTCAACGCTAGGCCCTTTTTGGGTAACAATCAGCACTGCTATTCTGGTAGGGATGTTGAGCTTATTGTGGTCAACTCTCTTTAAGTTAGATGTAAAAGATTACCTCCCTTTCTTCTGTATAGGTCAGGTATTCTGGACATATATCTCTACCCAACTGACCGAAGCCAGTAACGGTTTTATTCAGTTTGATTATATAATCCGCCAGTCGAAAATATCTTTCACATCAATAATGTTAAGAATACTAAGTAGAAACATTATTGTTTTCCTTCACAACTTCATCATTATTATTTTTGTTATTACCTTTGTCGGTCCGGGATGGACTGTTACTGCCCTGCTATCCATTATAGGGTTTGTATTGTTATCAGTGGCATTAGTCTCAAGCTCTCTGATATTAGGTATCATATGTACCCGATTCAGAGATATGCAGATGATTATTCAAAACATCCTGTTAGTCAGTTTCTACTTTACTCCAATTATGTGGAAAACAGATCAACTGAATGAACAATGGCTTTATTGGGTTCAATTCAATCCATTAGTTCATTTTTTTAATATCATCCGTGAGCCCATGCTTGGTCATTTGCCAGATCAGAACTCAATGATTATCGCAACCGCAATAACTGTTGTTCTGTTTATACTGTCAATGATAACTCTCAATAAGACTAAAACCAAGATTGCGTACTGGCTTTAATATATGAAGAAAATAATTGAGGCGGTAAACGTCAGCGTTGAGTTTCCAATATATTCATCATCCCAGCGCAGCCTGAAAAAGATGATTTTCAAGCGTACCGTTGGGGGTGGATTCACCGATAACACAAGTTATGTCACGGTTAAGGCCCTGAATAACGTCTCCTTTGATGTGCATGAAGGCGAACGGGTCGCGCTGATAGGGCATAACGGTGCAGGGAAAACTACGCTGTTACGAGTTCTGGCCGGTGTCTATCACCCCTCTTCCGGCGCTATCAATATTGCAGGGGAGGTTGTCTCCCTCATCGATATGGCAATGGGAATGGACAGTGAAGCAACGGGATACCAGAATATTTATATACGAGGAATCCTGCTTGGTTTGAAAAGAAAAGAAATTGCCAAGCATATCGATTACATTATCGAATTCAGTGAACTCGGTGATTATATCAACCTCCCCGTCAGAACCTATTCCAGTGGTATGCTGTTACGTCTTGCCTTCTCTATCATCTCTATCCTGAAACCCAGTGTTCTGCTGATGGATGAATGGCTGACCGTTGGCGATACCTATTTCAGAGAGAAAATGGGGAAAAAACTGGAGGAGATGATCAACAATACATCTGTTCTGGTACTGGCCTCTCACTCTAAAGATATTATCAAAAAATACTGTAATAGGTTCTTCTTACTACAGAACGGAAGTATTACAGAACTGGCACTCTCTGATTTAGATAATTATCTATAATGGTGAATAAATGGAAAGGAAGAGCAAGATTTTAATCACTGGCGCAGGCGGTGTCTTAGGATATGGCTTAACCGATGCGCTGGCAAAAAATGGTTATGATAATGTACTTACCCCAAATAGAGATGAGATGAACTGCCTGAGTCAGGAAAGTGTTGATGATTATTTCAACCAACACCAACCTGATTATGTTTTCCATCTGGCATCGCTTGTATTCGGTTTGAAAGGGAATCTAGATAACCAGCTAAAATCGATATCCAACAATACCATTATCAACCAGAACGTTATCCTGGCCTGCCATAAGTTTAACGTAAAGAAAATCTTCTTTGCTGGTACCGTCGCCTCTTATCCTTTCCCGTATGTTCAGCTACCATTGGATGAAGGCGATTTGATGTTGGGTGAGCCTCATGGGGGCGAGTATGGCTATGCCATGTCCAAACGACATGCTCTGGCTTACCTTAAGATATTGAACCAGTATCATAATGTTGATTATTGTTATGCCCTGTTCACCAATCTGTTTGGCGCAAACGATAAGTTTGATCCAATCAATGGACATGTCATTCCTTCATTGATCGATAAAACATACAACAGTTTGCTACGCGGTGATAACCAACTGACAGTATGGGGTAGACCTGAAACGACACGAGATTTCCTATACAATAAGCAGGCTGGTCTGGCAGCGCTACACGTCATGAATAACCTGAGTGGTGTGGTCAATATTGCCAGCGGCGTAGAAACGTCAATGGGAGATATCGTGAACGCGATTGCCCGTTATTATGATAACAAAATAACGGCAGTGTGGGACGCGAACGCTCCGATCGGAATTCCGAAAAGAAGTGTATCAATAAAGCGCTTGAATGATTCAGGCTTTCAACCAGAGTTTGATTTAAACCTGCAAATCTCAGATACAATTTCTTGGTATGAGAACAATATTTCCAGGATAAGAAAATGAAAAAAATAGCTATAATTTCCAGCTTCTCCGAAAGCTGTGGCAACGCTTATTTTACAAGAATTTTGATGGACTCCATGACAGATGCTGGTGTTCAGGTTGAGTGTCTCAGCTTAAACTTATTGTTAACTCAATCTGTTAACCCTGAGGTCAGAAAGAAAGCCGACAAACATATCGACGATCTGTGTGAAAAACTCAAACAGTTTGACGGTGTAAATATTCAGTTTGAAGCCGGGCTCTATGGCACTATCCCGTCCGATATCATCAAACGCACATTAAAGCTGGTTTCCGCCAACCCGCACACCAGCGTGACGCTGCATAGCCCAAGACTGGTTAGCGATAGCGCGTCACAGCGCGAAGCCATTAAACAGGCGCTCAAGCTACGTATCAAAACAGCCATCAGGATGTATTTCGCCGAACTCAGACGTAATGTGTCGACCCGTCTGAATGCGACCATTATCAAAAACCTGATCAAGAGAAGAATCAATATTATCGCTCATACTTTAAGAGCGAAGGAACAGATTGAATTATTCTTCAATTACGACAACGTTCATGTACATCCGTTGAAAATCGTGGATGAATCACATGAAACATCGCCGGACCTCCTGAAGGCGATTAGAGTAAAATATAAATTCCGTGAGAATGATAAAATCATCGGTATGTTTGGCTTTGTGAATGAATACAAAGGCCACTCAATGGCGATTAAGACGTTATCCTGCATGCCGAAAGGTTATAAATTAATGATCTTTGGCAGACAGCACCCTCAGACGATCAAGAATAACGAACTGGTTAACCATTATATTTCATCACTTCAGCATCAGATTCATTGTGATAAAGTCGCGGATCGCGTTTTCTTCATGGGTGAATACGATAACGAAGATTTTATCAACCTTGCAGGATCGGTTGACTACGTTTGGCTACCCTATGTAGAAAACGGCCAGGATGGTTCAGGTATCGCGTCCATTTGTATGGACGTATCCAAACAAGTGCTGTGCTCTTCGTCATTTGCATTTGATGAATTATTCCGCCTAATTCCAGATTACAGCAACTATTCGCGATTCGATATCGGTAACTATTTGGAACTGGCAACCAAAACAACGCGCTTTATTCCTGCCAAGCCTAAGCAAGCATCATCCGGAGAGAAGAAATATACTCTACGGTCTCAGGCCGAGCTTTATATCAAGCTGTCGACAGAATAAAGCGAAAGAGCCGTCTCTTGGTGAGGCGGCTCATCATTTTCTGGGAAAAACATGATTAACGTTCTGCATTTTTATAAAACGTACTACCCCTACACTTATGGTGGAATTGAGCAGGTTATATTTCAACTTTGTGAGGGTGCGGCTCATCATGGCGTTAACTCAACGGTTGAGTATATTGCTCCCAATAAAGACAGTGATATAGAACAGTTTCACCACCATAACGTCACCTGCGACCATAAATTTTTCGAAATATCTTCTACCCCTTTTTCCTTATCATCGATAAGAAAATTCAAAAAGCTGGCGGAATCCGCAGATATCATTCATTACCATTTCCCTTATCCCTTTGCGGATATGCTGCATTTTATCTGCAAAATTAAAAAGCCGACAGTCGTCAGCTATCACTCTGATATTCTGAAACAAAAGTATTTACTGAAATTGTACAAGCCACTGATGTACAATTTTCTGGATTCGGTGACATCGATTGTAGCAACGTCGCCAAACTATCTGGCTACCAGCGAGACACTGCAAAAATTCAGCCATAAAACCTCGGTGATTCCTATTGGTCTGGATGCTCGCTCTCATCAGGTTATTGATAATGACAATAAGCTGAAATGGCAAAAAATCCTCCCCGAACGCTTTCTGCTGTTTATCGGAAATCTACGGTATTACAAAGGTCTGGGCACACTTTTAGATGCCATAGAGAATAGCCCGGAAATAAAAATTGTTATTATTGGATCCGGGCCTCAGGAAAAGCAGTTAAAAGAACAGGTCTCAAGAAAAAACATTGAGAATGTCTATTTTCTTGGTGCACTGCCTGATAATGATAAAAACACATTACTTGCACTTTGTTCCGGCATTGTTTTTCCGTCTCAATTACGAACAGAAGCGTTTGGCATCACCCTGCTGGAAGGGGCAATGTATGGTAAACCGCTGATCTCCTGTGAAATTGGCACCGGTACATCTTTTATTAATATTGATCGTCAAACCGGGATTGTCGTGCCGCCATCGGATCCGGCAAAACTGCGTGAAGCGATGGAATATCTGTGGGTGAACCCGGAGAAAGCACAGGAAATGGGCATGAACGCCCAAAAACGATTCCACGAGTTATTCACGGCTGAAAAAATGGTGAATGACTACGTCGCCCTTTACAAAAAACTTCTGCATAGGGAGCACGCCTAGTCATCCCCCTATTTATGGCGGCAAGGATGTTATGGCGGCAAGGATGCCTGATTTCCGCTTTATTATCAGTAACTTTTATCGAAACCCACCTCTCCGGCTAACGCCAGCCCTTGCCGAAAACGCGGCAGGTTGTCCAGAAACAGTTTCCCCAGACGAGCGGGCACCAGCGGCCCGGCAACATGCGCCGTGATCGTGAGGTTCGGCGTGCGCCAGAACGGATGATCGCCCGGCAGAGGCTCCTTTCGAAACACATCCAGCACCGCCCCGGCAATCTGCCCTTCATGCAAGGCCGTGCACAAATCCGTATCCACCACCGCGGTGCCGCGGCCAACGTTGATAAACAACGCCGAAGGCTTCATCGCGGCAAACACGCCAGCGTGATAGATATCCGTTGTAGCTGGCGTATCCGGCAAAATGTTGATGACGTAATCCGCTGACGCCACTGCCGACGTAAGCGATGATAACCCTTCTACCCGTGCAAACATCGGTATCTCACGCGGTGAATAAGCCACGCCGTACAGCTCCACGCCGAAAGGCTGCAAAAAAGCCGCCACCTCCCGACCGATATCCCCCGCACCGACAATCAGCACCCGACGCCCGAACAACGACCCCGGCAATATCTTTTTCCATTCGCCGTATTGCTGGCTCCGCAGCCGTTGCGATAAATGAAGCTCATGCTGCAACAGGTAAGCCAGCACGTATTCAGCAATAGGCTGGCCAAACACCCCGACGGCCCGGCTCAGCCGATAATCACGCGGCAATCCCTCAGCCAGTAAAGGTTTATAGCCGGCCCAGGTCGATTGCAACCAGCGAGGTTTCACCCCCTGAGCCAACAATTGTGCAGCCTTGTCCGGCTCGCCCACCCAGATCTCACAGGCCTGAGCCTGAGCGGCCTCGCCCGAGCCGATCACCAGCGGTAAGTCCGGCGCCGCCTCATGCAGCACATCCCGTAACTCATCCGCACGGGAATCCAACAGCAGAATAGATGTCATGTTCGTCGTCTGGGAAAAATTCAATGCGACGATAATATATGAAATCGGGATGACGCCAAATAGCGGTAGCTTATGGCTGAGACTGTTTGAAAACGAGAAGAAAAGTAAGATAAAACAGAAAGAAAACTTGGAGCGGGAAACGAGACTCGAACTCGCGACCCCGACCTTGGCAAGGTCGTGCTCTACCAACTGAGCTATTCCCGCGTAGGATGGTTATTCAAAGCGCCTTGAAGCATCTAATTCTTTGTAACCAACTGATTAAAAAGGCTTTAACACTTTAAGGCGTTTGGAATGGCGCTGATTATGGACCGGTTCTCCCGCTATGGCAAGTGCTTTTTCGTGCCATCAGTTTCGTTTGTTTATAATATCGACAATCTGCTGCCCTATGCATCTCCCGGCGGTCGATACAACGCGGCAATGCTACCCCCTAAGTCCTTCTCCCGCCATCGCATCGCCAGGGTGATACCGAAGCAGACAGAGTCGCGCCGGTGCTTTCTCGTTTTCTATCTGTCGGGCAAGAGGGTTATTCAGTATAACCAATCAATATATTTTATTTTTTCACCACCCATCATCATCTATTCCGAGACGTCATAATATCACCGTGGAATAGTTATCATTTTAAGTCGCATACTATTCCGTGCATTTTATCGGCAATATCCGGCGAGCGACATAAATAAGATGCTGTAGATATAAAATCTGATTGAGCACACGCCGGCATTCTGGCAAATTAAACCGACGCCCAATGGCGCATCAATCACTATTGATGTCATGAATTAAAAATAAAGCCATTAATTTCACATAGCGTTATTACTCGACAACACCACAACCACTATTTCATTCTTCTTTATGCAGGCTTTTGAGAAGCAGGTTGCTGGCTCATTTCTGGAGAGAACGCGTATGCTAGATATCAATATATTTTTTTCTTCCCTGCTCGAACGGCAATTACATGATGCCGCCGGGCGCGCCAGTGCCCGGGCGGCAGCGCTGAGCCGTCAGGAATTACATCAAAAAGCCCGTGCGCTGCTCGACCAGCTCACCGGCCTAGACAATGATAGTTATCAGAATGACCGCTGCGGGCAGCCCGCTGACGATGCCCCCGAACGTCTGGCGCGCGCCCGGCAGGCCTCCGACTTCGTCAACGGCCACGCCGCAAATCCGTTCAACGGGCTGACTTACCATCAACTATCGCTGATTGTCTACGATGAAAGCGGCGAGTTTACCCTGAATGAACGCCGGGCCGCCTGGAGCGAAGCCTACTCTCTGGATCAAGCCTGGCGGCAGCACGTCGTCACGCAGGCCCGTCTGAACTACCGCCATCCTCAGTGGCAAATACGCTTTTTTACCGAAGTACTGAAAAATTACCGGGAGCTGCCAGCGATTGAAAAAGCGCAATACCCGCGCCACTACGAGCGGGAATTGCAATGCCACCTGCTGCCCAACCGCGACGGGGCTCACCCCTTCGATTTTTCCGGTCTGGCTGATTACCCGAGCCTGCTGGAGATGCTGCTTGCCATCCGGCAGGATAGCCCCAGACGGGAAATGGCGCCGACTACCGTGAATCCTGCACCTTAAGCCCGGCGGTCAGCCCTCTGATTGACGTCAGTCGCGCGGCCGGGTCGTTGACCGGGGTATGAATGATGAACTCGTTGATGCCAAAACGCTGGTGATAGTGCTGCAACTGGCGGTGGACCTCCGCCGCCGTGCCGTACAGGATGTTCTGTGCCTGTTTCTCGATACGAAACTGCGCGCTGCCGGACTGCTGCACCAGCGTGTCCGCCTGCTCCTGCGACAGTACATTCAGCGGCGCGCGGTCTTCGATATACACCTTGTAGTTATACCGTTCGCCCGCCAGCGCTTTCGCCTCGTCATGGCTGTCCGCCACGATCACCGAGAGCGACAACAGCGCCTGCGCCTGCTCAGGCTGGTACTCGCGCCAGGTCAGCAGCGCTTCCGTCAACAAACTTTCACTGGGCTGGATAAACCCGGCGAACACAAAATTCCAGCCCAGCGACGCCGCCAGGCGCGCGCTTTCCACACTGGCGCCCAGCAGAAAACGTGCCGGCGGCGCCGGCGGCAGCGGTGTAGCGCGCAGGTCGGTATTCGGCGTCGACGCTGGCTCCAGCAGCTCATGCAATTGCCGTAGCTTATCGGCAAACGATATCTGACGCGCCGGGTCAATCTCCTGTTGCAACGCACGGGTCGACAGAGGAAAACCGCCGGGTGCCTTGCCGACGCCCAGATCGACCCGATCCGGCGCCAGCGACGCCAGCACATGGAAATTCTCCGCCACTTTATAGGGACTGTAGTGCTGCAGCATGACCCCACCGGAACCAATCCGGATGCGGCGGGTGTGGGCCAGCAGCCAGGTAATCAATACTTCCGGCGACGATCCCGCCAGTGAATCGGAATTGTGGTGTTCAGACACCCAGAAACGGGAATACCCCGACGCTTCAGCAAGACTGGCCAGTTCGACGGTCCGGGCCAGCGCGTCGGCGGCGGTCATCCCCTCCGCAATCGGGCTTTGATCCAATAAGCCAAGACGATAACTCATATATTTCCCTTTTTTGATCCAGCCTACATTTTCCGCATATTTTCATAGCCCGGAAAAATCCATAAATAACAAAATAGGGTTTGGTTAGTACAAATCCGCACTATTAATAATTCTCACTATTAATAAAATGGGAATCACAATAATCAGCGTAGTGAACTGCATACTTTTCTAACGTATTTTCGTCCTGCTCTCATTCGGGAAATAGGCGTACCCACGGGCTTCAATTTCAATTCTCGAATAAACAAATCACAAAACCCCCTGAGACGTTTTTTTGCTTTGGCATATTCAATTTTGTTGTTTTACATCCCGTATTCTCTCATCAATAGTATTTTCCAGTTTTCTTAACTCTCTATTAACCACCCGGACATGAGATTTCTCCGGCTCGTTATCCATGCCGGAGACGGGTTTCTTTTCGCCAAATTTCGCTGTAGGGAGCATGCTGATGAGTGAAAAAACGATTTCCCGACAAAAGACGAGTCCTGACCAGCGTCAGCTGAGGCTGGGCGTGATATTGCAGGGCGCGGCCGGAAACATGTCGGCCTGGCGACACCGCAATGTGGTGCCGGACGCCAGCATCAATTTCGGGTTTGTACTGGATACCGTGAAAAAAGCCGAGCAGGGAAAATTCGACTTCGCCTTCGTGGCTGACGGTCTGTACATCAACGAGAAGTCTATTCCCCACTTTCTTAACCGGTTCGAACCGCTGACGCTGCTGTCGGCGCTGGCGGCATCAACCCATCACATCGGTTTGGTCGGCACCCTATCCACCTCTTACAGCGAGCCGTTTACCACCGCGCGGCAGTTCGCCAGCCTCGACCATCTGAGCCACGGCCGCGCCGGCTGGAACGTGGTGACCTCGCCGCTGGAAGGGTCGGCGAAAAACTTCTCGCGTGCCCAGCACCCGGAACACGCCCTGCGCTACCGCATCGCCGATGAGTTTCTACAGGTGGTGAAAGGACTGTGGGACTCCTGGGAAGACGACGCGTTTATCCGCGACAAGGCCAGCGGCCGCTTCTTCGACCCGCAGAAACTGCATACGCTGAACCATCAGGGTGAATTCTTCTCGGTCGCCGGGCCGCTGAACATCGGCCGTACGCCGCAGGGCCGGCCGATTATCTTCCAGGCCGGCGCGTCGGATGACGGCAAGAAACTGGCCGCCAGCCACGCGGATGCCATCTTCACCCACCAACACACGCTGGCGGAGGCACAGGCGTTTTACCGCGACGTTAAGCAACAGTTGGTGGAACAAGGGCGGCGCGAAGACCAGTTGCATATCTTTCAGGGCGTCAGCGTGCTGGTGGGCGACAGCGCGGAAGACGTGGAGCGTCAGTATCAGGATACCGCCGCATTGGTCACTATTGAAGATGCGCTCAATTACCTCGGCCGCTACTTCGAACACTACGACTTCTCGCAGCACCCGCTGGATGAACCGTTCCCGGATATCGGCGCGCTGGGCCAGAACAGTTTTCGCAGCACCACCGATGAAATCAAACGCAACGCCCGCGAACGCGGTTTGACCCTGCGCCAGGCAGCGCTGGAAGCCACCACCCCGCGTCCGCTGTTCAGCGGCACGCCGCAACAGGTGGCGGACGGGCTGCAATCGTGGTTCGAACAGCGCGCCGCCGATGGCTTCATCATCCAGAGCGCCACGCCGGACAACTTCACCCGGTTTGTCGATCAGGTGGTGCCGCTGCTGCAACAGCGCGGCCTATTCCGTCGGGAGTACCCCGGCTACACGCTGCGGGAAAGCCTGGCGTTGGATTATCCGGCCAACCGCTACGCCGACGCCCGCCAGCCGGCAGAGGAAACGGCACCGTGAACGCGCGCCACGCCACGCCGTTGCTGCTCGCCGCGCTGTTGTTCAGCGTCAGCGGATATGTGTTCAGCGCCAGCGGACATGTGTTCAGCGCCAGCGGACATGTGTTCAGCGCCAGCGGGCACGCCGGGCCTGCCGTCGTCGGCGGGATCGACCTGCAAGCCAACCAGTTGCCGGTGCGCGCGCCGGGCAATCCGCAGGCCATCGCCGAGATCCCGGCCGGGTTTACCTTTGCCGAACCCGGCACGCTGACGGTGGCGATCTCCAATCACAGCTCCCCGCCGCTGGCGCTGCTGGCGGATGACAACAAGACGCGCATCGGCAGCGATCCGGACATCGCCCGGCTGCTTGCCGACGCGTTGGGGCTGAAGCTCAAGCTGGTACCCACCGCCTGGGAGGACTGGCCGCTGGGCATCGCCTCCGGCCGCTACGATGCCGCCATCATCAATATCGCGGTCACCAAAGCGCGCAAGGAGAGATTCGATTTCGCCACCTACCGCGTCGATACGCTGGGCTTTTACGTCAAATCCACCAGCCGGATTCAGGCGATTCGCGGGCCGGCGGACGTAGCGGGGCTGAAGGTGATCGTCGGTTCCGGCACCAATCAGGAAAATATCCTGTTGGGCTGGGATCGCCAGAACCGCGCGCAGGGCTTGCCGCCGGTGCAACCTGTCTACGTTACCGACGATGCCGCCGCCAACCTGAGTATTCAGTCCGGCCGGGTGGACGCCTTTTTCGGCCCGCACTCCATCGGGGCCTACAAAGCGGCGTTGACCGGCCAAACGCGGATGGTGGGTATCGGCCCCACCGTGGCGCCGGTAGCGGTCACCACCCGCAAGGGCAACGGGCTGGCGCAACCGATCAGCACCGCGCTCAACGGCGTCATCGCCGGCGGGCAGTACGCACAGGTGCTGGACCGCTGGGGCGAGAATGACGAAAAAGTCACACGTTCCGAGGTCAATCCGCGCGGTCTGGACGAATAACCCGACTCGCGCCGCCGTCGATTTTTTATGTTCAAGGAATACGCTATGCAGACTCTCGCCGTTCGTCCGTTTTACCGTCTGGCCGCCACGTTGTTCGGCGGCTGGCTATTGCTCGGCAGCGCGCACGCCGCCGGCATCGATCTGAAGGCTAACCAACAGCCAATCCAGGCGCCCAAAAATCCGCAGGCCATCGCGCAGATTCCGGCCGGATTTACGTTTGTCGAACCGGGCAAACTCACCGTCGCGGTCGCGGCATTAGGCTCCTCGCCGCCGCTGGCCTTTCTGGCGGACGACAACAAAAGCATCATCGGCAGCGAACCGGATATCGCCCGGCTGGTGGCCGACAGCCTCGGACTAGAATTGAATCTGGTATCGACCTCGTGGGAAGACTGGCCGCTGGGCGTCGCCTCCGGCAAGTATGACGTCGCCATCACCAACGTGACGGTGACCAAAGCGCGAAAAGAGCGTTTTGACTTTGCCACCTACCGCGCCGACACGCTGGGCTTCTATGTGAAATCCAGCAGTAAAATCCAGACAATACAGAGCGCCAAAGATATCGCCGGGCTGAAGATTATCGTCGGTTCCGGCACCAATCAGGAAGCCATCCTGCTCGACTGGGACAAGCAAAATCAGGCGGCCGGCCTGCCGCCGTTCCAGCCGGTCTACGTCACCGACGCTGCCGCCGCCAACCTGAGCATTCAGTCCGGCCGCGCCGACGCCACGTTCGGCCCGAACGTCACCGGCGCGTACAAAGCGGCGCTGAATGGGCAGACCCGACTGGTGGGCACCGTCAACGGCGGCTGGCCACAGGTGGCGCATATCGCGGTGACCACCCGCAAAGGCAACGGGCTGGTGACCGCCCTCAATAGCGCGCTTAACGGCGTGATTCAGGGCGGCGAGTACGACCGGGTGCTGAACCGCTGGGGGGAAGGCGTAGAACGCATCAGCCGCTCGGAGATCAACCCGCCGGGTCTGGGCGACGCGCCGCTGTAATCCGCATCCAGCCGCACAGGGAGGACGTTATGTCTGACGAACGCTTTATCATCACCGACCCGGAAGACCACCGCATTGTGCCGGTGTTGGACGGGCTGTTTGCCGAATACCGCCAGCGCTACGGCGATTACTTCGCCCATCGGGATCCAGAGCCGCAGGGGCTTTATTTACCGCCGGACGGCATCTTCATCGTACTGCTGCGCGATGAGCGGCCGATCGCCACCGGCGCGTTCAAACGCTACGACGCCGCCACCGCCGAGCTTAAACGCATCTGGACCGACAGAACCCTGCGGCGTCAGGGGTTAGCCAGACGGGTACTGCACGAGCTGGAGCAACACGCCCGCCGGCTGGGCTACCGGGAGGTATTTCTGACCACCGGTTTCCGTCAGCCGGAAGCGGTCGGGTTGTACCTGAGCGAAGGTTATCAGCCGCAGTTCGATACCCAGATCGACCCGGAATATTACAGCCTGCCGCCGCACGATGGCCGGCTGCCGTTTCGCAAACCACTGTATGACCCGGCCCTTACCCGGACAGCGCATCAGGAACGGGTAAAGGTATAAGCTCATGACGCAATCCATCCATCCTTCGCTGTCCCAGAATTCAGCCGACGCGCCTGCGACGCCGTTACGCGTGGTGCCGACCCGTTATCCGCTGCGCATCGCCGGCGCGCTGTTTTCGCTGTTTATTTTCGCCGGCATCGCCGAATCGGTGGCGCTCAACAGCCGTTGGGAATGGCCGGTGTTCGCCAGCTATTTCTTTAATCCGGTGATTGTGGAAGGGCTGGGGCGCACGCTGCTGCTGACGCTGCTTGGCTCCCTGTTCAGCATCATCGCCGGCACCGGGCTGGCGCTGGCGCGGCTGTCGTCGTCCACGCTACTCAGCACGCTGGCCTGGCTGTACATCTGGCTGTTTCGATCGCTGCCGCTGATTCTGGTACTGATTATCCTCTACAACTTTTCGTACCTGTACGACGCGCTGGCGCTGGGCATCCCCTTCACCTCCATCGAGTTTTTCCGCTACCCGACCATTGATGTGCTCGGCCCATTCGCCGTGGCGGTGCTGGGGCTGACGCTGGTGCAATCGGCCTACACCGCCGAAATTATCCGCGGCGGCATTCTCGGCGTCGACGCCGGGCAGTTCGAAGCCGCCGCCGCGCTCGGCCTGCCGGGTTACCGCCGCACCTGGCGGATTATTCTGCCGCAGGCGCTGCGCTCGATTCTGCCGACCGGTTTCAACGAAATCATCAGCCTGGCCAAAGGGACCTCGGTGGTGTACGTGCTGGCGCTGCCGGAGCTGTTTTACACCGTGCAGGTAATTTACAACCGTACCCAGCAGGTGATTCCGCTGCTGATGGTCGCCACCGTCTGGTATCTGGTGATCACCAGCGTGCTGTCGGTGTTGCAGTATTTTGTCGAACGCTACGTCGCCCGCGGCGCGGTGCGGGAAACGCCGACGCATCCGCTGCGGCGGCTATTCCAGCGCCTGAGCACGCGCCGCCGCTGATTTTCAGGGAGAAGCAACATGTCTGAAGCCATTGATCTCTATTCCATCCCGCGTACCGCGCCCCGCCCCGTAACCGAAAAAGGCCGGATCGACATTCAGGGGGTCGGCAAGTGGTTCGGCGCGCACCGGGCGCTGGATAACATCAGCCTGACGCTGCCGCCCGGTTCGGTCACGGTGATTATCGGGCCGTCCGGTTCCGGCAAATCCACCCTGCTGCGTACCATCAACCATCTGGAGCGGGTGGACGAAGGCACCATCCGTATCGACGGCGACTACATCGGCTACCGCCGCGAAGGCGATACGCTGTACGAACTGAAAGAACGGGAAATTCTGCGCCAGCGCCTCGGCGTCGGTTACGTCTTCCAGAATTTCAACCTGTTCCCGCACCTAACGGTGCTGGAAAACATTATTGAAGCGCCGCGGGTGCACCGGTTGTACCGCCGTGCGCAGGCGCAGAGCGTAGCGCTGGCGCTGCTGGACCGGGTCGGATTACGCCACAAGGCGAACGCTTACCCGCGCCACCTCTCCGGCGGGCAGCAACAACGCATCGCCATCGCCCGCGCGCTGGCGCTCAACCCCAAGGTGATGCTGTTTGACGAACCGACCTCGGCGCTGGACCCGGAACTGGTGGGCGAGGTGCTGGACGTGATCAAGGATCTGGCGCGATCCGGCGTGACGATGGTGATCGTTACCCATGAGATCGGTTTCGCGCGCGAAGTGGCGGATCGGGTGGTGTTTATGGTGGACGGCAGAATCGTGGAAAGCGGCGACGCGCAGCAGGTGCTGAACCATCCAGCCCATCCGCGCACCGTCAGCTTTTTAAACAAGGTGCTCTAAGCTGGGTCCCAATAGATTGGGTCTCAATAGATTGTGTCTCAATAGATTGTGTCCCAATTCCCCGGCTGACGCCGGGGAGAGCGGGTTATTTCAGTCGTTCACGCAGTTCGGTGGACGCCTGCAACAGCGCGGCGCGGGTGGCCGGTACATCGCTCAGCGCATTCAGCAGACCGAAGTCATGGATCATGCCGTTATAGCGCGTGACGGTGACATCCACCCCGGCGGCGTCCAGCTTACGGCCGTAGGCTTCGCCTTCGTCGCGCAGCACGTCCAGTTCCGCGGTTTGAATCAGCGCCGGCGGCAAGCCTTTCAGCTGTTCGCGGGTGCCCTGCAGCGGCGAGGCCAGAATATCGCGGCGCTGCTTGCCGTCGGTGGTGTAGGCATCCCAGAACCATTTCATCATGTTGCGGCTCAGGAAATAACCATTCTGGAACTGCTGGTAAGACGCGGTGTTGAAGTTAGCGTCGGTCACCGGCCAGAACATCACCTGATAGCGAATACGCGGCGTACCGGCCTGTTTGGCCTGCTGCGCCACTGCCGCCACCATGTTGCCGCCCACGCTGTTGCCCGCCAGCGCCAGTCGTGAACCGTCAACGCCGATGTCTTTGCCGTTTTCCGCTACCCAGCGGGTCGCGGCGTACGCCTGACGAATCGCTACCGGATAATGCACTTCCGGCGACCGCGAGTAATCGACGAACACTGCCGCCGCGCCGGACTGTACCACCAGGTCACGCACGAAGCGTTCATGCGTCTGGTAATCCCCCAGAATCCAGCCGCCGCCGTGGAAGAACATGAACACTGGCAGAATGCCGGTGCTGCCCGCTGGTTTGACGATAATCAGCGGGATCTTCTGACCGTCAACGGTAATGGTTTTCTGGGTGACGTCGGCCGCCGGCAGTTTCGCGCCCGCCTGCGCCCCCACCAGCACTTCACGCGCTTCAGCCGGCGACAACTGTTCAAGAGGCTTGCCGCCGCCCGCGTTCAGTTTGTCCAGAAACGCCTGCACATGACGTTCAACATACGGCGCGTTGTTATCCGCTGCGGCGGCATTTCCGGTTACGGCGGCCAGCAAGGCTGCGACAAGACATTTTCTCATGGTGAATTACCCTGTTGTTAAGTGAAAAAGAGTTTATTTTTTAACAAATTACACTTACTTCTCACCTGACTCAGATAACAGTCAGTGTTACATCGATGTTGCCGCGTGTCGCATTGGAGTACGGGCAGACGATGTGCGCTTTCTGTACCAGCTCTTCCGCTACCGCACGGTCCAGACCTGGCAGAGAGATTTTCAGTTCAACTTCGATGCCGAAACCGTTCGGAATCGCACCGATCCCCACGCTACCGTTAATGGTGGTGCCCGCCGGAATCGACACTTTGTCGCGGGCGCCGACGAACTTCAGCGCGCCCAGGAAACAGGCGGAGTAACCGGCCGCGAACAGCTGCTCCGGGTTGGTGCCTTCACCGCCGGCGCCGCCCAGCTCACGCGGAGTGGTCAGCTTGACATCCAGCTGTTGGTCGGAAGAGACCGCCCGACCATCACGGCCGCCGTTAGCCTGGGCATGTGCAACGTAGAGAACTTTTTCAATAGACATCATGTGACTCCTGTGGATGGATTACGCTTATTTGTATCGTTAAAAATTAAATCGTACACTACTTAATTGGTGATAAAAAAACGCGGCCGGCAAGCACGCGTTACATCATATCGACTCATCAAATATGTCTGATGAGGCTGGCGCGCAGCGTTTCCAGATCGTGCTTGATGGCACGCAACTGCTCGATATTACATTCTGACGCGCAGAACACGCCTTCCGGCACCGCCTGTGCTTTATTTTGCAGATCACGCCCGTCATCGGTCAGCTCAATCAGTACCTGACGTTCATCTTCGGTGCCGCGACGGCGCGTTACCAGCCCCGCGGCTTGCAGGCGCTTGAGCAGCGGCGTCAGGGTAGCGGAATCCAGAAACAGGCGCTCACCCAGTTCAGATACCGTCACCCCATCGCGTTCCCACAGCACCAGCATCGCCAGATACTGGGGGTAGGTCAGGTTCAGCTCGGCCAGCAGGCGACGATACAACTTGTTCATTGCCAGATTCGCCGAGTAGAGCGCGAAACAGAGCTGGCCATCCAGTCGGAAGGCGTCATCGCTCAATGCTGGTTTGGTGAATGTCGGTTTGGTGTCGGTATCATTTCTGTTCATGGTCGCCACTCTACATCGCTCAAAATTAAATAGCAAACGATTTAGATTAAAAAATAACAAAAAACGGAAAATAAATTATAATACATTGATAATAAATAAAAACCGGCGAGTGACACCGCCGGTTTTCCATCAACGTCATGCAATACGGCGATTATAAATGCGGATAAACCCCCGGCCCGATCGGCAGCCCCAGCAGATACCACACCACCAACAGCGCCAGCCAGACGGTAAAAAACACCAGCGGATACGGCAGCACCAGCGAGTAATAGGTGCCCAGCCGCGCCTCTTTGTTATAGCGCTGCAGGAATCCGAGGAATAACGGAATGAACGGCGACACCGGTGCCAGCGGGATCACCGACGAATCCGCCACCCGGAACACGATCTGAGCAAACGCCGGATGAAAGCCCAGCAACATGAACATCGGTACGAAAATCGGCGCCAGAATCGACCAGATGGCCGAACCGCTGGCGATGAACATGCACAGGAACGCCGACAGGAAGATCAGCCCGACAAACGCCGGTATCCCGGTCATACCCAGCGACTCCAGCAGGTCGGTCAGCCCGATGGCGATGAACTTGCCCATGTTGCTCCAGTTGAAGAACGCCACGAACTGCGACAGCGGAAACACCATCACGATGAAACCGGCCATGCCCTTCATCGGGTCCACCATCAGCTGTGGCAGGTCGTTCTGGGATTTGATTTGGCCGGTGACCATGCCGTAAGGAATCGACACCACGAAGAAAAACAGGATGATCAACGGCACGATGCCCTGAATAAACGGCGACGGCATCACGGTATGTTTGACCGGATCGCGCAGCGGCCCCCACTCCGGCACCACCAGCAATGCGACGAGAGCGATGAACGCCAGCGCGGCGATACCGCTGGCGCGCAGGCCACGGTTCTGCTCCGGCGTCAGCCGGGACAGATGCTCGTGACGCTCGCCCTGATACGGCGGCAGACGCGGCTCGATGAATTTGTCGGTCAGCAGCGCCCCGGCAATTGTCAATACCACCACCGACGCCGCCATGAAAAACCAGTTATCAATCACGCTGACATGCACCGCCGGATTGATGACCTTGGCCGATTCGGTGCTCAACCCGGACAACAACACATCGGTGGTGACGATCAGCAGATTAGCGGTAAAACCGGAGCCGACGCCGGCTATCGCCGCCAGCAGGCCGGCCACCGGATGACGGCCGACCGCCAGAAAAATCAGCGCGCCCAACGGCGGCATCACCACCAGCGCGGCATCCGACGAGATATGGCTGAAAAAAGCGATAAACAGCACCATGTAGCTGGCATAGCGGGCGCTGACGCGCGAAGCCATTTTGTACATCAGCGTTTGCAGCAGGCCGACGCGCTCCGCCAGCCCGGCCCCCAGCACCAGCGCCAGAATGGCGCCCAGCGGGGTAAATCCACTGAAATTCTTGATGACGTTGGGCAAAATCCATTGCAACCCTTCCACGCTGAGCAGGTTTTTCACCCGCACCACTTCACCGTTGGCCGGGTTGGTGGCGGTAATGCCAAACCAGGAAAACAGCGCGCTGGCCGCCATTAACGCGGCGATCAGGTATACAAACAACAGAAACGGATTGGGGATTTTGTTCCCCACCCGCTCTACCCACTGAAATAGCCCGCCCGGCTGCGGCTGGCTGCTTTCCGCTGTCACACTCATGGTTTTCCCCTCTGTACTGAATTTTATGTGGTTGTTTTGTTGTGATTTATTGTGTTGTGGTTGGTATTGTTGTTATTCGTGTTATCGCTTTTCGGGCAGCCGCGCGACTCGGCTTATCCGGCCCAGAGCTGCGTTGCGGGAACGGCGCAACGCAGGAAATCCCCAGGCAAAACCTCAAGAAAAAAATTTAAGATCAATGTGATAAGGGCGATGGCTGGATACCGGCCGGGATCGGGCAACGGTACGGCGTTTCCTGCCGCTGTTGCCGCCATTCCTGTCGGCAGGCCTGCAATAGCGCGCTATCGGTAAACAGCGCCAGCGCGGTGGCCGACATCACTTTCGCCGCCAGCAGCATGCCCTTGTGCGCCAGCGAGGTGCGACCCTGCGCCACCGCCTGCCAGGTATGCAGCGGCGTGCCGAGCGCGTAACAGGGACTGAAGCATTGGGCGGTCGGCACCAGCCAGCTGACATCCCCGACGTCGGTGGAGCCGGAAAGCAACGCGTCGGTCGGCGCATAGGGCGCGACCTGCGAGGTCAGCGCATGGCCTTTGAGCGAACGGCTGAACGCCTGACCGGCCGTGCCGCCGGTGCGGGCTATGCTCGAAAAATTGCTGGCGATGTCCTCGGCGCTCAGCGTCCGGACGATGTCGGCGGCGTAGTCCTGCTCCTGCGCGCTGTACGCCGGCACGCCAAACGCCTCGACAAAACCGTACATCGCCTGTTCCAACGTCCGGTTGGGCACATAGTTGGAACAAGCCTTATCAAAGCGCACCGTCAGAGTGGTATCGGTCATCAGCGCCGCGCCCCGGGCGATATTCACCACCCGCTCATAGATAGCCTGCGCCTGGTCGATCTGCGGGGCGCGCACCAGATACAACACTTCGGCGTCCGCCTGCACCACGTTGGGCGAATGGCCGCCGGTGTCGGTCACGGCGTAATGCAGCCGGGCTTCGGGAATGATGTGCTCGCGCAGGAAATTGGCGCCGGTGTTCATCAGCGTCACCGCGTCCAGCGCGCTGCGCCCCAGATGCGGCGCGGCCGCCGCGTGCGCCGCCACGCCCTTGAAACGGAACGCGGCCTGAATGTTGGCCAGCGTTGGGGTGCAGAACATGCCGCTGAAGGTTTCCGGGTGCCAGGTCAGCGCCGCATCCACATCGTCGAACACGCCTTCGCGCGCCATAAAGGTTTTGCCGGAACCGCCCTCTTCCCCCGGGCAGCCGTAAAAACGGACGGTGCCGGCCTGCGGGTGTTGTTCCAGCCAGGCTTTGACCGCCAGCACCCCGCCCAGCCCGGCGGTGCCGAGCAGGTTGTGGCCGCAGCCGTGACCGTTACCGCCCGCCGCCAGCGGCGCCGGTGCGGCGCAGCCGGCCTGTTGACTCAACCCGGCCAGCGCGTCGAATTCGCCCAGCAGCGCCACCACCGGCTTACCGCTGCCAAAGCTGGCGACGAACGCGGTGTCGATACCGGCGATGCCGCGCTGCACGCTGAAGCCTTCCGCTTCCAGCGTGCCGGCCAGCCGTTCGGCCGAGTAATGCTCGGTAAAACGGGTTTCCGGGTGATCCCAGATATCATCCGCGATGGCGGCCAGCTGTTGCGCGCGGGCGGCCAGCGCGTCGTTAACCAATCCGACGATCGCCTGGGTCATTGCGCCTCCCCAAACTCGCGGATATTGAGCGCCAGCAGCGCCAGCGTTTTCACCGCCACCGCCATCACGCTTTCGTCAAAATCGAACTTCTCGTTGTGATGCCCGGCGCTGAGTTCGGTGCCGAACACCGCGTAAGACGCCAGACCGCCGTGCGCCTTCACCCGTTCCATCAGGTAGGTGGCGTCTTCAGAGCCGGCCGCGCCGTCTTTGCGGTCGATAATGTGGCTCAGTTCACCGACCCGCCCGGCCTGACGGCGAATAAACGCCACCCATTCCGGACTGGGCTGGCTGCACTGCGCCGCGCCCATCAGCGCGACATCCACCTCGACGCCGTGCATGGCGGCTGCGCCGTCGATCACCTTCAGCGCCTGCTGATAGATAAATTCGTTAACCTCGTTGGTGGCGCCGCGGGTTTCCACTTTCATCATGGCGTGCGACGGCACCACATTGCGCCCGGTGCCGGCCTGCAACACGCCGACGTTGATGCGCGAACTGCCGCCGCTGTGGCGTGGAATGGCATGCAGCCCCAGCGTGGCCTGCGCCGCCGCCAGCAGAGCGTTGCGGCCCTCTTCCGGCCGGCCGCCGGCATGAGACGCCACGCCGCGGTAGGTGACGTCCAGCTTGGTGGTCGCCATGAACGTGTCGTTGCCGCACACCAGATGCCCGTTCGGAATACCGGTGCCGATATGAATGGCGGTGAAATAGTCCACGTCATCCACCACGCCTGCTTCCGCCATCGACTTACCGCCGCGGGTGCCCTCTTCCGCCGGCTGGAACAGAATCTTGATGGTGCCGCACAGTTGATCGCGCATCGCCATCAATACCTGCGCCAACCCCAGCCCAATGGTGGTATGACCGTCATGGCCGCAGGCATGCATCATGCCGGCGTTGCAGGAGGCGAACCCGTCGCGGAATGGGCGGTGATCGTCCGCCAGCTGTTCGTTAAGATCGAGCGCGTCCATATCGACGCGATACCCGATGACCGGGCCGGGGCGACCGGTGTCCAGCGTCGCCACGATGCCGGTAAAACCACCGGAGAAATAGGGCAGCCATTGCGGCAGCGCGCCCTGCGCCAGCGCCCGCTGTTCCTGCGCCTGCAATACCTCGGCCGGCGGCAGCCCCATGCGGGCGTCGGCGTTGATCACCTCCCGTCCGAGCTTAAGCGGGTAGCCCAACTGGTGCAGCGCTTCGGCGACCCGAGTGGCGGTACGAAACTCCAGCCAGCCGGATTCCGCATATTTATGCAAATCGCGGCGCGTTTCCCGCAGCCACGGAATGAGTTGTTCCACGCGTTGAGACAAATCGGAATAAAGAACGTCTGAGTGCATAAGCCTGTTTTCTCTGGTGGTGTTCTGATTCGAAGACGCCCGTGCAACGGACTGTCATTAACTGAAAAAAATGTACACAAACCCACCAGTGTGAATAAGATGTCAGGATCTTTGGCGTGATAAATCATAGTTATCACCAGAACGGCGATCAGAGAACGAGATGACTCAGAACGTAAAGCTGCATCAGTTGCAATCATTCGTAGAAGTGGCGCGCCACGGCAGCATCCGGGCCGCGTCGCGGCAGTTGAATCTGTCGCAACCGGCGCTGACTAAATCCATTCAGGAACTGGAAGCCTGTCTGGGCGCGCGCCTGTTTCTGCGCCACCGCCAGGGGATGGCGCTGACCGACTGCGGCGAAGCCTATTTCCGCCACGCCAGCCTGATTATGGAAGAGTTGCGCGTGGCGCGCGAAGACATCCAGCAGCGGCTCGGGCAGGCCAGCGGACGGGTCAATATCGGGGTCGGCGCCAGCATCGCCCACACGGTGATGCCGGAGATCGTCAGCCGTTTTCACCGGCTGTATCCGCAGGTCAAACTGCGGATCACCGAAGGGCAACTGGTGGCGATGATCCACGAGCTGCGGCAGGGGGAACTGGATTTCACCGTCAATACCTATTCCGGCTCGTCCTATGATAACGAACTGTTATACGAAAAACTGATGGAAAAGGAATACTGCGTGGTAGTGCGGCGCGATCACCCGATTCAACGGGCGCATTCGCTGGAGGATTTACTGGACTACGAGTGGACCATGCCCACCCCGCGCGGCAGTTACTACAAACAGCTGTTTGACCTGTTCGCCACGCTGCCGGTCACGCCCCGGGTCAGCGTCACCTGCGAAACCCTGATGTCCAGCGTCAGTCTGGTCGCCAAAACCGACTTCATCAGCATCCTGTCGCGGGACGTCATCCGCGACCCGATCCTCGGCGAACGCCTGCGGGTGCTGGAGCTGGACCAGCCGCTGCCCAAAGCCACCTTCTATCTGATTCAACGCAAGGACACCATGCTGTCGCCGATGGGCGCTCAATTAGCCAAACTGTTTCGGCGGTATTGCCGGTAACCGGCGCGATGAACGCGTCTGTGGTTTAACGCGTCTGTGGTTTAGCACATCGCTGGTTTAACGCATCGGAGGTTTAATGCATCGCTGGTTTAATGCATCGCTGGTTTAACGCATCGCTGATGCAAAAAAAAAACGGCGACCACCCGCAGGCCGTCGCCGTGGTGAATCTCACGCTAAAGTGAGGCTCACGCTAAAAGCGCCGCGTAAAGCCGGACACCACCGGGTTCAGAACGACGTCCAGTCGTCGCCGGCCTTCTCCTGTCGGGAGGTCTGACTCAGGTTCGCCAGCGCGGCCACCTTCCCGGCCGGTTTGAGTTCCCGGCGCGCCGCCGTGGCGTCGGCCACGCCCGGCAGTTTGAATACCGAGACAATCTCGTTCAGGTGATGCGCCTGTTCTTCCAGCGAAGACGACGTCGCCGAAGACTGTTCGACCAGCGCCGCGTTCTGCTGCGTCACGCTATCCATTTGCGTGATGGCCGTTCCCACCTGGGAAATGCCCTTGCTCTGCTCGCTGGACGCCGAGGCGATTTCCCCCATGATATCCGTCACATTGATGACCGACTTCAGGATGTCCTCCATCGACTTGCTGGCCAGCGATACCTGCTCGTAGCCATTTTTGACATTGTCTACCGACTCGTCGATCAGGGTTTTGATTTCCTTCGCCGCCTGGGCGCTGCGCTGGGCCAGATTTCTGACCTCGCTCGCCACCACCGCGAACCCGCGCCCGGCTTCTCCGGCGCGCGCCGCTTCCACCGCCGCATTCAGCGCCAGGATATTGGTCTGGAAGGCAATACTGTCGATCACATTGATGATATCGACGATTTTCTGCGAACTGTGGGTGATGTTCTGCATGCTGTTGCTTACCGCTTTCACCACGTCGCCGCCGTTGTTGGCCGCTTTTGACGCATCCCGCGCCAGCGAACTGGCCTGATGGGCGCTATCCGCGTTCTGTTTCACCACCGCGCTCAGCTGTTCCATGCTGGCGGCGGTTTCGCTCAGGGCGGCGGCCTGTTCTTCGGTGCGAGAGGACAGGTCGGCGTTACCGGCGGCGATCTCGCTGCTGCCGTGATAAATCTCGCTGGCGCTCCGGCGAATATCGGCCACCGTTTTTATCCAGTTCTGCTGCATGGCGTTAACAAACGGAATTAACTGCCCAATCTCATTACGCCCCATTTCGCCAATTGTCGAATCCAGTTGCCCGTTCGACAGAATCTGCAAATGCGCTTTAACCTTTTCCAGCGGGCGGCCCATTTGAATAGCGAGATAGCGGTCGGTTAATATCACCACGCACAACCCAACAATCATGGCGACGATCAGCGTAACCTTACACCAGTATACCCAGGCTGAAATGCGGGCCTGCGCATCGGTTTTCAGGTTTTTAATAATCTGGTTATATTCGTTAATGGCGGTGGTGAATTTTACCCGCAGCGGGTTGTATTTCTCCCTGACGAGTTTGTTATAGGCATCGTGATTATTCTGCCTGACCGCGTCCAGCATCGGCACAATCGCTTCGCTGAACAGCTGGTAGGAACTATTGTAAATATCATCAATGATGTTGCTGCTGATATTGGCGTGGTCGGTAGCCTTGAACTGCGCCAGCCCGCCTTTCAGAAAATCCACGTCCGCCGCGGCATCGTTAAGCAACGTGCGCACGCGATCGCTGTTATTTTCGGCAATGGCCGCTTCATCCATCGACAATTTAACTTTGTAGTAACGATCGCTGGCGCCGTTAATAATGTCGCCGTTAGTTTGCTGCACATTCGTCAGGCCAATCTCGCCGGTCAGACTATTTAGTGAATACAGAGAAAAAAACGACACTCCGCCCCATAACAGGGTGAATATGATCAGGATAGCCAGCATCATAATTTTAACCCTGACGTTACAAATAAAACTCATTTAATACCTCTCGATCATGCGATTGATTATTAGTTTTATAGCTGTTGACTCGGGCTTATTTTAATTAATTGTTATCCGCCTCCTTTTATCGCAGCAGAGATGCCTGCTATATCGGCCATTCCGCCTTTTTATTTAACCGGCAAGCTGAAAATGATAAGTAAGAAATATATTTAAAAAAATATATTTCTTATTCGCTGGCAGACCGTATAAGAGCATAATGAAGGGTTTTCCCGGCGTTAAAACTGTGCTGAGGTGAGCGGCTTCGTCGTGTGAGCTGCATGGATGATGAGATGGCCGCTCCAACTTAGGCGGCGTCGTTTTTGCCATACTGAGAGCATCACACTTCAGTTACAGCAGGAGCGTCCACATGCAAGTATCAGGCCTTGGCATTGATTTGGCAGTAAAATGTTTTCTCAGCTTCATGGCGTTGATCATTGCGGGGCACAACTGTATTGCGCCTGCTCCTGCGCAGAAACGCATTGCTGCCATTTCTGGCGCAGTTGTCGCCCTGTTTAATTGGTATGGAAGCCTGTGCATCAGCTCATCACTTCGCTCGTCGTTTGATGCAGTACGGCGCTGACGGTCAGGTTGATTTTTTCCAGCTCATGTTGTGCCGTGTGTTCAGCGGGATCAGCTCCGGGACGCGATCGCTTATGCAGAGGCGCATTTGTGCAGCGGTAGTCCGACCCCAGATGCTGTTTTTGTTGCTGTGAAACGTAGCGAGGCAGCTGGCGATATTAGCTGATGCATACTGCGCGGCGTCCTGCTGATTCTGGTAAGGGTTCAGCCAGCACGGCCAGCTTGCGGCCGCTCTTCTGGCCGAGTTCTGTTGTGGTTCATTGATCAGCGACTGGCGCTGATCCCGCGCGGCGTTCGCTCCCGGCGCGGGCTGGTTCAGCCGCTGCCGCAGCGCCAGCCAGGCCGCCTCATCCAGCCCCATTAGCCGGGGGAAACAGGCTGCGCCGGCGTCATGTAGCGTCAGCAGTCGCCGCAGCCAGAACTCCGCCCCGTCCATCACGCCGCACCCTGCGCACGTTCCCCGGCGGGGCGTGCCTGCTGACGTTGCCGCCACCAGCGGCCCAGCACCTCGGCGACATTCTGCCAGGCCCCTTCCACGTTGGGCTGGATCCCCTGCTGCTCCAGCTTCTGCCACGGCGCATAGCCGATGCGGGCGCAAAACACCGCCTCTACGTCCGCCAGCAACGCCAGCATCGCCGCCATGCGATCTTCGCTGTCGGCGGGTTCGCAGTCATCGCTGCCACGGCAATATTTAGGCGCGAAACGTTCGTTGACCAGCACCACGCCCGCGGCCGACAGGCTGTAGATTTGAAAGCGTTCGGCATGGCCGAAATGGCAGTCGATCACCTCGCCGCCGGACGACGCCACCGCCACCAGACAGGCATCCGGCTCTTCGGATTCGCCCCGCGAGGCGATGCTGGCGTGTACCTGCGCGCGCTGGTGCAACAGCGGCAGATAAGGTTGCGGCTCAGCGGGCAACGATGACAGCCGGAACTGCTGGCTACGGTCTTCCCCCAGCATGCCGATGGCGTCCGCCCGGCACTGCTGACAATGCGCCATCTGCGGCATCGCCGCGCCGCACTGCGTCCGCACCGCCGCCAGCGCGTCGGCGTCCGGTTCCGGCTGGCCGTTGAGGCCGAACACCGTGCCGTGTTCCGGTCGGGCGATCAGCGGCATGATGTTGTGCAAAAATGCCCCCCAGCGCCGCGCCTGCTGGCTGACCTCGAACAAATGCCGATCGTTGATGCCGGGGATCAGTACCGAGTTGATCTTCACCAGCACGCCGTTTTCCGTCAGTCGCCGGATCCCCTCCTGCTGGCGCTCCAGCAGGATCATGCCCGCCTCACGCCCGGTATAGCGATCGCCATCCAGCCACAGCCAGGCATAGATCTGCGCCGCAATATCCGCATCGAGCGCGTTGACCGTCACCGTGACGTGATCGACGCCGACATCCAGCAGCCGATCCACCGCCTCCGGCAGCATCAGACCGTTGGTGGACAGGCATAGCTTGAGGTCCGGCAACTGCTCGCGCAGCAGCGTCAGGGTGCGGAAGGTGCGGGCGATATTCGCCAGCGGGTCGCCCGGCCCGGCGATGCCGACCACCGACAGCTGCGGGATGGCCGCCGCCACCTGATGCGCTTTCGCCACCGCCTGCTCCGGCGTCAGCAGTTCGGACACCACGCCGGGCCGGGATTCGTTACTGCAATCGTATTTGCGATTGCAGTAGTGGCATTGCAGGTTACAGGCGGGCGCTACCGCCAGATGCATACGGGCGTAGTGATGGTGCCCGCTCACCGAGTAGCAGGGGTGATGCGCCACCTTGCTGGCTTGCAGCGGAGTAAAACGGTCGGTCTGGTCGGAACGGCAGCCGGATGCGGAAGGGCAGGATGTCATGGTTATGGCCTATGCGAAGAAAGAAATCATACCCGGAAGGTGCAAGAGCCATACCGCATGACATAAAAATTTATTGATTTAAAAACAATATGATGCGAATAAAACCGTCAGGCGGGTTTGTCGGGATTGTGGCATTCGGCCGACAATGTGCCACATATCACAATCGGCCACACATTCATCCGCCCCACCACAATCTGCCACACTACAATCTGCCACACTACAATCGGCCACACACTCATCTGCCACACGCCTTAATCCCGACGGCCGCTTAAAGACGGTGCATATTGATGTCCATAATCTGGATGCGATAGGCCACCTGCCGCGGCGTCATCCCCAGTAACCGCGCCGCCTTAGCCTGTACCCAGCCGGTTTTCTCCAGCGCGGCGATCAGCCGCTGGCGTTCATCCAGATTCTGATCGAGCCAGCCCTCTTCGGCGGCGGCCGGCGGCGTCGGTTTGTTCATCATCGGTATCGCGTCGTGGTGGTTAAACAGGATGACGTCACGGTCGATCAACCCGCTGTCGGTCATCACCGCCGCCCGCTCCAGACAGTTCTCCAGCTCGCGCACGTTGCCCGGCCAGTTGTATCCCATCAGCAGGCGGATGGCGCCGTCGCTGATGCGCAGCGTCCGCCCCTGATGCGCGGCGATCTTTTTCACCAGAAACTGCGCCAGTTCGACAATGTCCTCCTGCCGTTCCCGCAGCGGCGGCAGCGATACCGGCATCACGTTCAGCCGGTAGTAGAGATCTTCGCGGAAATGACCGGCGCGCACCTCTTCCTCCAGATGACGGTTGGTGGCGGCGATAATCCGCACATTAACGCGCAGGGTTTCGTCGCCGCCTACGCGCTCCATCTCCCCTTCCTGCAGGATGCGCAGCAGTTTGGCCTGAAACGAAGCGCTGCTTTCGCCGATTTCATCCAAAAACAGCGTGCCGCCGTCCGCCAGTTCAAAGCGCCCTTTGCGCTGACGCACCGCGCCGGTGAAGGCGCCTTTTTCATGGCCGAACAGTTCGCTTTCCAGCAGGTTGTCCGGCAGCGCCGCGCAGTTGAATTTCACGAACGGCGCCGCCGCGCGCGGCGAATTGTAGTGGATAGCGTTCGCCACCAGCTCTTTACCGGTGCCGCTCTCGCCGCGCACCAGCACCGTGGTATCCCAGCGCGATACCTGACGGATGATCTCCAGCGTCTGGCGCATCGCCACGCTGGTTCCCACCATGCTGTCAAAACCGAACGGCCGCGGCGTCTTGCAGGCGGCCGGGCGGTTCACGGCTGATGGCGGCTCGCCATCACGCTGAGGCGCACGCATCAGCCGAACCGTCTGCACGATCAGGCTGGCCACCGTTTCCAGAAAACGGGTGCTGGCCGGCAGACGTTCCTCGTAGCGCGCCATCGGCTGCGCCGCCAGCACGCCGATCGGCTGTTGTTCGATGCCCAGCAGCGGCACGCCGATGAACGGCAGTTCGTAGTCGTACAGGCTAAGCCGGTCGAGAAAACGCTGGTCATCCGCCACGCGCGGCAACACCAGCGGCTGACGCTGGGCCATCACCGCGCCCACCAGCCCTTCGCCCGGCCGGTAGCACACCTGGCTGCTGCTGGATGCCACCCGTTCATCCTCACAGTGCAGCGCCTCCACCCTCAGCGCGCCGCGCTGCGGGTCATACAGGCAAATCATGCTGTGCTGCATAAAGGCGTCATCATGCAGCACCCGCAGCACCGCCTGCAGCGCCTGCCCCACATCGGTCGCCCGGCTCAGCGCCGCGCTGATGCGTTGCACCGCCGTAAACTGCTGAGACAAATCAAAACGCCATACCACGTGGCCCGTATCGGATGCCTGTGTCATTTTGAGCCTCCTGTTAGTGAAGGGGAGTGTCCTGTTAGTGACGCGGAAAGTCCTGTGGGTGAGGCTGATAGCGGGAAGCGCAGGGTCAGACAGGTGCCGCCGCCCGGACGGGAGGTCAAGTCTATCGCCCCCTGATGATGGGCTACCAGCGTTTGAATCAGGCGCAGTTCCATGCCTTTGCCCGGCGAGGTGAGCGCGGTCTGGGTGCTGACGTAGCGCACCTGTTCCAGCGGCACGTTGTCTTCCAGATACAACGCCAGCCAGTCGCCGTCCTGCCGGGCGAACAGATGCACTGAAAGTGCGAAGGGTCGAATTTCTCCCGCCAGCGCCAGCGTACGATCCAGCCACAGGCTGAGGCAGGCCAGAATCTGGGTGCGCTGGCCGAATCCGACCAGTTGCGGCGTTTCCAGCTCGTAGCGCAACTGGTCGCCGTCGGTAAAGCGGGTGTGATACAGCGCGGCCAGATCCTCGGCCAGCGTGCCGAGCGGCCAGTCCGCCACGGGTTCGAAATCCAGCGACGGGCGGCAGGACTGTAGCCGCGCCACCGCTTCTTCGCCTTCGCGCCAGGCGGACTCCAGCGCCACGTTGCTGCGGTCTTCGCCGTTGAGCCGGCGGGCGGCCGCCAGCATGTTGAGCGGACAGTTGAGCTGAATCAGCGCCGCATCCAACGACTCGCGGATCGCCGCCAGCAGCTTGCCGTTGGTCATCTGCTGTTTGAGGCGGTCGATCCGCCCCTGCTGGTGTTGCTGCTGCTGTTCGGTGCAGTCGCTGATGACGAGCAGCGTGCGCGGCAGCGCGGTATCGGTGAAATAGCGGCTGGCTTCTTCATTGACGCCGGGCAGCGCCCAGCAGCCGAGCGTCAGCCAGCGCACCGCGCCGCGGACGGTGACCGGCAGCGCCGCGCCTTGCTGCAGCGCCGCTTTATTGGCCGGATAATCCAGCACCGCCAGCAGCTCGCGGCCACCGCAGTCGGCGCACAGTGTCTTGTAAGCCAGATTATCCATGATCACCCGGTCCTGCTCGTCCACCACCACCACCGCCGCCGGAATGTTATTCAGCACCGCGGTGATCAGCGTCATGTGGTTGCGCAGCCGCTGCTCCAGCGCATAGCCGGCGCTGATGTCCTTGTGCATACCGAGGTAGTGCTCCACCTCGCCGCGGGAATTGAAAATCGGCGTGATGTCGATTTCGGCCAGATACAGGCTGCCGTCGCGGCGGCGGTTAATCAGTTGACCGCGCCAGGCATTCCCCTGCAACAGCGTCTGCCATAGCGCCTGATACACCTCGGCCGGGGTTTGCTGGCTGGCGAGAATGCGATGATTCTGCCCGAGCAACTGCGGCAGGTTATAGCCGGTCAGGCGGCAAAACGCCGGGTTGGTGTACACGATATGGGCGTGCGGGTCGGTCAGGGAGATCGCCACCGACGACTGCTCCACCACGGTGGAAAACAGCGACGGGTGCTGTCGGGACAGATGGCTGGCGATTTCGCCCAGCGGAAAAGATTCCGCCATCACATGCATGGACATAGGGTGACTCCCTTACGGTTTGGCGGCGGGGATGTCGGCTTTTCGACAATTTGTCGCAGGCTGCGACACCCCGTCCGGCTGGCGAATTACGGGGAATAACCATGCAAACACTGCACCTTTTATTGATTAAGAAGACTAAACATTGATCCGGATCCCTGTTTTGCCGCCAAAAACCGTCAAACCCCGCAACCATGCGCGTTTATCAGGGGAAAAAGCCGCCTCGCCAGTACAAAAAAAGCACAACAAAAGTGCAGCCGTGCGCCATCAATGTGCAGAAAAATCCATGTGGCGCACCGGCCAAAACTGGCACGGGATTCGCACTAACAGAATTCGTAACAGGATTCACAACATGAACGAACGGCCTGATGCCTCCTTCCAGGAGCGCCGTTTTCTTCATTACCGGTTTTTCTCTTCATCATCACGCTGTCAGGAGCATAACTATGGCGAACATTGGCATTTTCTTTGGCACCGATACCGGCAAAACCCGCAAAATCGCCAAACTGATTCATCAGAAGCTGGGCGAGGCGGCGGACGCGCCGGTCAACATCAACCGTACCTCGCTGGAGACGTTTCTGTCCTATCCGGTGCTGCTGCTGGGCACCCCGACGCTGGGCGACGGCCAGTTGCCCGGCATCGAAGCCGGTTGCGAAGCGCCGTCCTGGCTGGAATTCGCCGATGAACTGGCGGGTGCCGACCTGAAAGGGAAAATCGTCGCGCTGTTCGGGCTGGGGGATCAGCAGGGCTACCCGGACAATTTCGCCAGCGGCCTGAAACCGCTCTACGACGTCATGACCGATCTGGGCGCGCGCGTGGTGGGCGACTGGCCGAGCGACGGCTACGAATTCAACGCCTCCGCCGCGTTGCAGGAAGACCGGTTTGTCGGTCTGGTGCTGGATCAGGACAACCAGCACGACCTGACGGAACAGCGCCTCGACAACTGGCTGGCGCAAATCAAGTCCACCATCCTGTAATGCCGCGCGGCAGCCTGTGCCGTGTGTCCTTTCATCCCACGTCATCCCTTCCCGGCCTGTTGCTCCGTCAGGGCAACGGCCGGGTCGCCCGCGCCCGCCAACGGCGTTTCCCATCGTCGTGCGTCAAAAACCTAATTACTTGATATTAAAAGACCAGCCAGATCGCCACCTCGATTGAACGTGATAAAAATCACACTTAACCGCCACATTCATCATCCTGTTCCGAAACGAGGAAGATTAACGCGCCGTTTTGCGATTAACTTAAGGCAACACACGAGGAACACGACATGAACGACACGGTGCTGACAATATGGCAACAGGCGAGGATCAGCCGCGATCCGCGTTTTGACGGCACCTTTTTCGTCGCCGTCAAATCCACCGGTATTTTCTGCCGCCCCATCTGCCCGGCGTCGTTGCCGCTGGAGAAGAACGTCGTTTACTACCGCACCCGCACCGAGGCGATTCAGGCCGGTTTTCGCCCCTGCCTGCGCTGCAAGCCGGAATACGCGCCGCGCTTTGCCGAACTGGACCGCAAACAGCTACTGCCGGTGCGCATCGCCGCCGCCATCGACAGCGGTGAACACCTGCTGTCGAAGGTGGAGCAGATTGCCGATGCCCACTTTCTCTCCAGCCGCTACCTGAACCGGTTGTTCCGCGAGCATTACGGCTGTTCGGTGAAGGAATACCAAAACATCGCGAAGATTTTTTTCGCCAAAAAGCTGTTCCAAAGCTCCAGCCTCAGCATCACCGATATCGCCGCATCGTGCGGATTCAGCGGCCTGAGCGGGTTTTATCAGCTTATCGACAAATACCTGAAAACCACGCCCAAACGGATGATGCTGTCGCCATCGGACAGCCGGAATAAGACCGAACACATCAGGCTGCGCCTGCCGGTCGGCGGGCGCTACCACTGGGATTATTTTCTGGCGTTCCAGTCGCGGCGGTTGATCGACGGCGTGGAATGGATCGAGGGCGCCACTTACGGCCGCCGCTTTAGCCTTAACGGCGAGAGGGGGTCGTTTCAGATACGTCCGGCGACGGGCGGGTTTGATGTGACGATCGCGCTAAGCCGCCTGACGCTGTTGTCGCAGGTGCTGGAGCGGATCCGCAACCTGTTCGATCTCAACGTCAATATCGAGGCGGTCGAGGATCAGTTGCGTCGAGCCTATCCGACATTGCCGATCGTCCCCGGCATCCGCATTCCCGGCGTGTTCTCACCGTTTGAAGCCGCTCTCCGCGCCGTTTGCGGTCAGCAGGTGAGCGTATCCGCCGCCACCACGCTGCTGAACCAGCTGGTGTCGCTCTGCGCGATTGAGGAAGACGGCCAGCGTTATTTCCCAACGCCGGATCGCATTACGCCAGAGGTTGTCGGCCAACTGCGCACCATGCAGTCGAAAAAAGCCACGCTGGTGAATATCGCCGACTGGTTCTGCCACCACGACCTCAGCGAGATCGACAGGCTCACCGAGGTCAAAGGCGTCGGTCGCTGGACGCTCGATTATTTGAAACTGCGTTCGCTCAACGATCCCGATATCTGGCTTGGCGGCGATCTCGGCATCCGCAACGCTTTGCGCCAGTTGGGTGACATCGACCCGCAGCGGGCGGCGCCGTGGAAAAGCTACCTCACGCTGCATCTGTGGAACACGCTGTAAACATGCGCTATCCGTGGAAAAAGCATGCTGTGGAAAAAAACATGCAGTGGAAAAAGCATTCGGTGGAAAAACATGTTGAGGAAGAACATTCAGTGAAAAAACAGACCGTGGAAACACGTTTTGTGGAGGAACACCCTGTGAAGATGGCGACGCAACAACTGGACTGCCCGAACGGTTTCCCCTGGCGCTACGCCGACGTCACCGCCGCTGACGGCTGCGTGACCAGCGTGCTGTTCAGCAACGAGAAAAAAACCGCCCGGCCGGATACCGTCACACAAACCTGCTGCCGGCAGTTGCAGGAATATTTCGCCGGCCAGCGCACCACCTTCGACCTGCCGCTGCATCAGGACGCCACGCCGTTCCGCCGGCAGGTCTACGCCCGGCTGCTGGATATCGGCTACGGCGTGACCCGTAGTTACCAGCACGTCGCCATCGCCGTCGGCAACCCCAAAGGGTCGCGGGCGGTAGGCATGGCGTCGTCCAAAAACCAGATTTCCATCATCGTGCCCTGCCACCGGGTGATCGCGACCTCCGGCGCGCTGACCGGTTACGCCGGCGGGCTGGCGACCAAACAGTGGCTACTGGCGCACGAACGGCGTCATGCCGTTAAGACGGCAGCAGCGTCTGCAACCACTGTCGCTGCTGCTGATGCTGACGCTGTAAGCGCAGGTAATCGCCCGCTTTAACCAGCGCCTCCGCTTCCGGCAGCGGCACGGCCGGACGAATCGCCTCACAGCGCAGCAGATGCAGGCCCAGTTCGGTCTCCACCGGTTCGCTCAGCTCCCCCACCGCCAGCGCAAACAGGCAACGCTCCAGCGCCGGAAACAACAGGCCGCGGCTGACCCAGCCCATCAGCCCCCCCTCCAACGCGGTCGGGCAGTGGGAATGGCGCTGCGCCAGCGACGCAAAGCCGTCCGGATCGGCACGCAACTGACGTAACATCCCCGCCACCTGTTGATCGACCGCCGGGCGGTTACCATCGACAGTCAGCAGTAGATGGCGGGTCAGCCGCTGCTCCGGTCGGCGGAAACGGTCGGCGTGCTGTCGATACCAGCGCCGAACCTCCGCCGGTTGCGGTTCGTCGGCCTGCGCGCCGACGCTCGCCAGTTGCAATTCCATCAACGAGTGATGCAGCACAATGGCCCGCTGCTCGTCGGCGGAAAACCCGGCGCTAACCAGCTCCTGCGCCAGCTGTTGCGCCACCTGCTGCAATTGCGCGCTTGTCGCGGTCAGCGACTGTTGGCAGGCCGCCGCCGCCACTGCCTGCTCCAGCGCCAGCTGGCGCAGCAGTTGACGCTCAAAACGCGGCAGCTCCGCCTCAGGTAGTTGCTCCGGTAGACAATGCCAACGGGTCTGCGCCAGCCGCAGGCGGCTAAAGCGCTGCCAGGCCGGCGGCGTCATGCTTTCTCGCCCGGTCATTCCGCCACCTCCAGGTTGTACAGCGCCGATACCGGCACCTGAAACTGCCGTTCGCCGAACAGCACGATGCAGCTGTCGCACCGCTCTCCCTGCGCGGTCGCCAGCACCTCGCCCTGCAGGCCCGCCGCCGCCACGATATCGCCGCCGATCGCCAGCGGCTGCACGCAGCGCACCCGGTCGCCGTACTGAAAATCCCCGGCCAGCCAGGGCCGATCGGCGTCGATCAGCTCTGACTCGCGGCAGCCGACGACCCGATCCCGATCGAGAAAATGCACCTGATAGATGATCTGATCCTGCAGAAATACCCCCCACTCGCGCACATACCCGACACTGCCGCGGCGCACCAGCAACTCACCGCGCGCCCGGCCGACGAACGTGCCGTCGTTACGCAGCGCGCGCACCACCCGCACGGCGTCACCGCACTCAAATTTCGGCGTCATCGCGACCTCCGCCCACCGATTGCTGATAACTCTCCGCCAGCAGCCGTCGTGCCAATTGCCAGTCGGCGTTCTGCACATCATCCAGCGCATTACGCAGCGGCACCGCCGCCATCAGCCGACGGCGAAACTCGCGCAGCACCGGCACCTGACACCGGCTTAGTCGGTCGGCGTCGTACGGCACCTCAAAAAAGGCAAAAAAAGCGTCGGCGCCCTGCAACGCCTGTACCCCCGGCAAACGGTAGAACCATTCCATCGTCTCACCCTCCCTGACAGCGCAACGCCCGTTCGTCGCCAAACAGATCCTGATAGATCTGCCGCAGCTCGCTATCCCGCGGGTTGCGCTTGCTGCTTTCGGCGAACAGCCGCACCGCGTCGAGCAGCGCGTCGACCTGTTGTGCCTCCAGCCCGTAGCCCAAGCGGGCGAACACGCCGCCCACCGCCTGACGGCCGGAGTGTTTGCCCAGCACCAGCCGGAACTCCCGCCCCATCAGATGCGGATCGATGCCCTGATAGCTTTCCCGGTCATGCAGCAGCGCCGCCACGTGCACCCCGGATTCATGGGTGAACACCTGCTCTCCCACCAGCGGTTGTTGCATATCGATCGGGCGCTGCGCCGCGTTCGCCACCCGCTGACACAACGCGGGCAGGCGCTCGAAACGGATGCCGCTTGAGCGCCCGAGACAGCGTTGCAACCCCAGCGCCACCGATTCCAGCGCCGCGTTGCCCGCCCGCTCGCCCAGTCCCAGCACGGTAGTGTTGACGTGGGTGGCTCCCGCCCGTACCGCCGCCAGCGTGTTGGCGGTCGCCAGCCCCAGATCGTTATGGGCGTGCATCTCGATCTCGCCGGGCCAGCACTGGCGCAACGCCTGAATGCGATCGTAAGTGGCGAACGGGTCCAGCAACCCCAGCGTATCGGCGAAGCGCAGCCGTTGCGCACCCGCCGCCTGCGCCGTCTGCGCCAGTTGACGCAGGGTGTCGTCGCCGGCGCGCGAGGCGTCTTCACAGCCGATGCTCACCCGCAGCCCGCACTGACGCGCCAGCGCAATCAACGCCGCCAGCCGGGGCAGCAGCGCGGAAAGCGGCTGACGCAGTTTCTGCTGCCGCAGCCGATCGGACGACGGCACCGAAATATCGACCCAGTCCATGCCCAGATCGGCGCTCTGATGGATTTCGTCTTCATTCATCCGGCACCAGGCCATCATCACGATGCCCGGCAGCCGCCGTCTGACCAGCGCCATACGTGAGCGCTCTTCCGGCCCCATCGCCGGGGTGCCGACCTCCAGCGCCGGCACGCCCGCCTCCGCCAGCGCCTCGGCAATCGCCAGTTTTTCACTGGCGCAAAACGCCACCCCAGGGCTCTGCTCGCCGTCGCGCAGGGTGGTGTCGTTGATGATCACCTGCTCCATCGCCCGTTCCCCTTAGCCGTAGGTCGGCGCGAACGCCGTCCCGGCCAGCGCCGCCGGTTTGTCCTGCTGCCAGTAAGGCGACAGCGTTCTTAGCCGGGCGATAATCGGCGGCAATTGCTCAATCACGTAGTCGATCTCCTTTTCACGGGTATAGCGCGACAGCGAGAAACGGATGCTGCCGTGAGCGGCGGTGTAGGGAATGTCCATCGCCCGCATCACGTGCGACGGCTCCAGCGAGCCGGACGTGCAGGCGCTGCCGCTGGAAGCGGCGATGCCGACATGGTTCATCAGCAACAGAATCGCCTCCCCTTCGATGAATTCGAACGCCATATTGAGGGTGTTGGGGGTACGCGGTTGCCCGTCGCCCATCACCATTACGCTGGGAATGCGCCGCACCAGTTCATGCTGCAAGGTATCGCGCAGCGGTGCCACCGCCGCCGTCATCATCGGCAAGTGCACTTCCGCCAGTTCGCAGGCGCTGCCCATGCCGACAATCCCGGCGATATTTTCCGTGCCGGCACGCCGGCCGCGCTCCTGATGCCCGCCGCGCAGCAGCGGGCGAAAACGGGTGTTACGACGCAGATACAGGCAACCGACCCCTTTTGGGCCGTGAATCTTGTGCGCCGAACAGGAGAGCATGTCGATATCGGTGGTGGACAGCACCATCGGGATTTTGCCCACCGCCTGCACCGCGTCGCAGTGAAACAACACGCCGTGTTCATGCGCCAGCGCCGCCATCTCCGGCACCGGGAACTGCACCCCGGTTTCATTGTTGGCCCACATCACGCTGACCAGCGCGACGCGATCGCTCAGCAAGCGGCGGTACTCCGCCAGATCCAGCGCGCCCTGCGGCGACACCGCCAGCCGGTGAATGGTATAGCCCTGCCGCGCCAGATGCTCGCACACCTCCAGCGTGGCCGGGTGCTCCACCGCGGTGGTGATGATTTCGCGCCGTTCCGGCGCCAGATTCACCGCGGAGTAAATCGCGGTAGAGGTGGCTTCGGTGGCGCAGGAGGTAAACAGGATCTCGCTGTCATAACGCGCCCCCAGCAGGCTGGCTACCTGCTGGCGCGCCCGCTCCAGCGCGCCGCGGCACGGTGTGCCGAAATCGTGAATCGACGACGGGTTGCCGTAGTGTTCGGTCAGAAACGGCAGCATCGCCTCCAGCACCATCGGGTCAAGCCGGGTGGTGGCGTTGTTGTCCAGATAGATTTTTTTGTCTGAACCACTTTTTTTGTCCGGATACACGTTGTTCATGGTTTTTTCCTCATGCCTGTCTGCCTGACGACCACTTACGCCGCCACCACGTCCATATACTGCCCGGTGCGCTCCACCAGCTTCTGCTGCAGCCAGGCCAGCGTCATGTCGGTCATCATGCAGCCGTTGCAACTGCCGGACAGGCTCACCGTGACCTGACGCTCGCTGACATTCACCAGTGACATATCGCCGCCGTCGGCCTGAATATGCGGCCGCAGCTCCGCCACCGCCTCCGCCACCTGTTGCCAGCGCGCATCCTTCACCACTATCGCCGCCGCAGCCGGCGTCGCCTCGTGCTCGCTCAGGATCTGCGCCAGCGCCAGCTCGATCTTTTCATGGCAGGCGCTGCAACCGCCGCCCGCTTTGGTGTAGTTGATCACTTCCTGCAACGTCGTCAGGCCGTTAGCCACCACCGCGCGGCGGATCTGCCCTTCATCCACCGCAAAGCATTTGCAGATCAGCGCCCCTTCCTCGTGATCGTCTTCCAGCGTTTCGCCGCGGTAGTTGGCGATCGCCACCCGCAACGCTTCCTGACCCATCACCGAGCAATGCATTTTTTCCGGCGGCAGACCGTCGAGATAATCGGCGATCTGTTGGTTGGTTACCTGTTCCGCTTCCCGCAGGGTGCGGCCGATGATCAGCTCCGTCAGCGCCGAAGACGACGCGATGGCGCTGCCGCAGCCGAACGTCTGAAACCCGGCGTCGAGGATGGTTTCGCTGTCCGGGTCGACGCGCAGCATCAACCGTAGGGCATCGCCGCAGCTGAGCGAACCGACATCGCCCACGGCGTTGGCTTCCGCCACCACCCTGGCGTTGCGGGGATTAAAAAAATGGTCTTTCACTTTCTCGGAATAGTTCCACATCTGCTCTGCTCCCTACTGAATGGGTGAAAACGCCGGGCACCCAGCCGCCCGGCGCTCACGCGCGTTGCATGGTCTGAGTAAGCAGAGTCAGAGCAAATGTGATGCCAGTCACAGAAATAAATGCAGATCAACGAGATAGCCGCGACGGCCGCTAAAAAAACCACCACGAATGTCGCGGTTTATGTCGGGTTTGTCAGAGAGGTGACATTAATCAAAGGCTATCCTTCCAGTGCGAAAGCCTGACCGCAGGGAAATAGATTCTCACTTGGGGTGCTATTAAATAGCTTTTCCGCTTTTAGTTGGATCATAAAGAGAGTTTGCACAACACTTAACGCATACTGCATGAATGTGTATTCGATCTGAAAAATTATTTAACCATTTTAATTTTCAAATATCTTATTTATGATATAAAATCATAAGGTTATAGGGCAGAGGGAAAATGGATTTTTTCATAAGGAGATGATATGAATGCTATTGAGTCATCCGTTGGCCTTGGCGGTATAAATAGGAAAAACGATGTTACTATCGTGCAACAGTTATTGAGGAACAGTGGCTTTCCATATTTACGCGTGGATGGAATTTGCGGGAGAAACACAAAAAGAGCAATTATTGCTTATCAAAAGTACTTCCACTTCTCTCCTTATGGCATTATAGAACCCGGCGGAAAAACCATTGAAAACCTTACATCAACTTCGCATACAGATTCTTTACCTAATCCTCATGGAGCGACAGGAATAAACCCCAGAGGTGAAAGAAAAAGAGCATCCCTCATGTCCCCCAGCTCTCAATGCATTTATTTAATGAAGCAATATGAAAAACTGAAAACTAAGCCTTATGATGATCAGACTGGAAGGGAAACAACATTTTGGAAAGTAGGCGCCACAATAGGTTATGGGCATTTAATTAGTGAGAATGAATTTGAACGATATAAGCAAGGAATAGCTCTTTCTGAAGCAGACACGTTATTCGCCCAAGATATTAGCAGATTCATACTAGCGGTTAGAAACTTTGTTAAAGTGGATATCACTCAAAATGAATTTGATGCACTCGTCATGCTATCTTTTAATATTGGAATAAAGGATAGACAGAGACACAGAGGATTATATTACTCAACCGTCTTAAAAATCATAAATGGTGAATCGTCAGAAAACATAGATAACGCATGGATGAGATATACAATATCTCAGGGGCACCAAATGCGGGGGTTAGTTAACAGAAGAAGAAGTGAACTAAATGTATATCACAAAGGTAATTATATAAAATTATGAAGAAAATAATCACATCAATAATTGCAATTATGATTATTTCATTCAATGCATTCTCTAAAGAAGAGAATCCCGCCCTCCCTTTTTTCGAAGGAGAAACATATAATATTTATTTATCCTATGGTAAGTGTTCTCGACATGACATCGAATGCAGCGATATAACATATCATTCAATTAATAAAAAGAATAAAAGCGAGTTAAATATAAAAGGAAAAACATTAAATGTAGGGCCATCAAAAGACTTCAGAGGGTATATATTTAAAAATGGCTCATACACTTATACACTCACCCCTTCTCCAGAAGCAGATAATTATGATGACAGCATCTGGTTCCTGGATGTCTATAAAACAACAGACAATGGTGACAAATCTATTTTCAGAGAAAAAGGAAGGGTATCTGATTAGTAAAATAAAAAGAATAATTAGCCTACAGTAAAAGCCTGTAACAACAGGCTTTTACAAGATAAAAAATCAATTTAATATGAATTAAAATTGATTATCATTCCATATACTATATCCTGATGTGCCTGCGGTTTTATGGGTCCATTCTATAGTGTTATACCGGAGCATGATAACTTCATATGGTAGAGAATCACTATCATTTAACGAATGCGGATAAGTTGCTGATACTTCAACAATTCTGGCATCAGTAAGTTTTAATTCATAAAAAACCTCTAGTTGTCCAGCCAGGTTTGTCCGATAAAAGAAAAAAGTAAGCAGTAAGTGATTCATTTGATGTAACAGAAACACCAAGCAAAGGAGAGGAGAGGATTTATCTATCGGTTTAATCAGCTGTATAGGATGATGGGCTATATTCTCCTCTCGGGTTATCGTATGGTTTAACCCCAACACCTGTATTTGGTCTTCATGCCCTTTCTGATAACGATTTCCAATAGAATCAAATGTTGAGCACCCCGAAGAAATTAGCCCCTGCTGATTACCTTCCAGAGTCAGATAAATAATATGTGACATTGATTACCATCCTTGTGAAAATAATATAATCGCACCATATTAATAGTGTTCATGGATAGTACATCAAAAAAATTCAAAAAATAAATTAAATTAGCAAATAAGTATATAATCTCTTGGATAGTTTCCTATGGGTATACTGCATTCATTACTTAAATAACGGCGATCAATTATATCAAGTGAGATTATAACTGCTGGCGTCGTTATAGGACTTGCTGCTGCCCTAACCCGGAACAATTTTAAAACCAGAGCCTCGATTAAGGATGCGCCTATTTTTCGTGGGTAAAATCAAATTCACCGGCTAACCATGACAAGCAAAACTATGTTTTCTTTTTCAAAAACACGCCAACCAGGTACGTTACGGCAAAAGATAAAACGGACGATATCAGTACCTTGATAACCAATACTGAAAAATAGAAATCATCCATCGCTTCTTCGCCATCGCCGCTGATAGTCAGGTGGCTCATAACAAAATCCCTTAATGCCTGTTCAGGCAGGATAGATGCGAACAAGAAGAGCAAAATAAGAAAATAAATTATATTTTTCATAAAATTACGCAAAAATTCCAACACAACGCCAGTCGGTCGCGTTTCGAACAGCGCAACGCCCTGGCCTCAGGGACAAGGCTCATGACGAGCCTTGTCACGCGGCAACCCCAGAAGCTTACATAACCCTCACTCACAACACATCATCCTCCTCGCTCCACTGCTGTTCGGCGATCAACCGATCGAAACGATCAGGGTCGCGCTGGCGGCGGGCAACGCGCTGATCGTCGTCGTGCCAGCACTGTTGAATTTGTTGTAGCAGTTGGGCGATCGGCGTGTCGGCCGGTACGCGCACCGCCCGCACCCCCACCTGCAGCAACTGGCGGAACACGGCGTCGCCAATCGCCACGCAATACAGCGTGACGCAATCTTCCAGTGCGTCGATGCGACAGGTGAGTTTGTCCTCCTGATGGCCGTAGCGCACGTTGAAATCCACCACTTTCAGCAGCGTGACCTGATCTTCCTTTACGCCGTAAACCACCAGCCGGGGCGTGGCGCCAAAGTGCTGATCGACATGGTGATAGTCAGAACTGGCGAACGCCACCTTCATGGACCACACGCCCGCGCTGATGGCGCTGAGATGCCGGTTAATATGCTGCATGGTCCGCCTCCTGACGCCGCTGCGGCGCAAACTGCTGCTTGAGCGGCGAGTGGTAAACCGGCTGGTGATGATGGCGCGCCAGCATCAGGTTCGCCAGTTCAAACAGGGTGTCGCGCATACCGGCATAGCCCTGACGCGGCCGGCGGAATTCGCCGATCTTATCGAAGACAGGAAATCCGGCGCGGATCAGCGGGATGCCAAACTGCTCCGCCAGATCGGCGGCATGGGAATTGGACACCAGCATGTCGGCCGGGCTGTCGCACAGCTGATCCTGCAAATCCTCCAGATCGCCGATCAGCACCTGCTCCACCGGCAACGCCGCCAGGCTTGGCTGGTTGACCGGCGCCACCACCGGCCCCGGCGTTATCCCCTGGCTGATCGCAAAGTCGCACCAGCCCGCCAGTAGATCGCCCTCCGCCGCCAGCGCCATGCGCTGCCCTTGCAGCCACATGTGGCAGTCGATCATCGCGTCCTGCAACTGGCCGCGCTGGCGATCGATCCACGCCGGTACGTCGCGTCCGGCCAGCTGTTGCAGATGCCGGATGAAGCAGTCCATGTTCTCCAGCGTCATCAAATGCGGCAGGCTGAGCGACTGGCCGCGGCTGCGCATCGCCAGTAAGCTGGCGGCGCGGTTCAGCGACACGCCGATGGCGACGGTGCTCAGGCTTTGCCCCATCTGCTCGATGCCGCGCAACGGCGTACCGCCCTGCGTCACCGCCTGAAAATCGCCGCCGGCGAGATGCCCGTCCAGCGACTGCGAGAGATCCGGCAGGATCACCGGTTGCAGCCCGAACGCTTCAACGTAGCTGCGGATCAGCTCGACATCGCCGGGATTGAGCAGATGGCTCAGCAGCAGATTGACGCGCCGGTTGCGCATCCCCACCGGCGGTTTGTCCGGCACCCACTGCTGGATCACGCTCTCCACCACCGCGCTGAAGCCATTCTCCAGCGATCCGTAAAAGTCCGGCGTGTTGACCGTCAGGATCGCCACCGATTTAAAGCGCGGATAGTCGTCGCGGAACTGCCGCACCGCACGCGCCATGTCGCTGCCCTGCGCCTCGGACAACCCGGTGCTGACCAGCACGATCGCCTTTGGCGTATTGCGCTGGCACAGCGTGGCGAGCGCGGTGAAGATATTGTCGTCCGCCCCCATGATGGTGGTGGTCGGGTCCATCGCGGTGGACTGCAACGGGATCGGCTCGTGAAAATGCTGGATGAAAAACACCTTGGCGAAGGCGCTGCAACCCTGCGCGCCATGCACCAGCGGAATGCTGTGCTCGATTCCCTGAGCGGCCAGAATCGCCCCCAGCGGTTGCCCGCTTTTAATCGGGCTGGTCGCCAGCGGTTTTTTATTGCGAATCACCTGTGCCATCGGCTACTCCTTAGTGCCACGGGGCCCGTTGATGGGTTTGCCGCCAGATAGGGCTGTCCAGCGTCAGGCACAGCTGCTGCGCCAGCGCCACCAGCCCGCGATACCCGGCGAACGCGTGCTCGCGCTCCTGATTGATGTCCAGAAACGGCAGCCGCGCCTTGTACGCGGTGTACATGTTGCGCCCGCCGGCGATCATCATGTCCGCGCCGTAGCGATAGACCACATCCAGCAACGTGCGGGCGTTGCCCTCTTCCAGCATCAGCGCGTCGTCGCCCATCAGTTCGCGGATGCGCTGTTTGTCCTCCTCGGTGGATTTGCGGGTACCGGTAGCGACCACGGTAATGCCCAAATCCTGCAACGCCGACACCACCGACCAGGACTTGACGCCGCCGGTATACAGCAGCACCTTACGCCCCTGTAGGCGTTCGCGGTACGGCGCCAGCGCCTGCGCGGTCGCCGCCTCTTCGCGGGCGATCAGCGCGTCGGTGCGGGTCATCAGGTCTGCATCGCCGGTCATCGACGCCAGTTGCCGTAGCGCGTCGGACATCGCCCGCACGCCGTAGAAACTGCCTTCAAACCACGGAATGGCGTAGCGCTGCTCCAGTTGCCGGGCGACGTTGATCAGCGCCCGCGAGCACACCAGCATGTTGGCTTCGGCCCGGTGCAGCGTCTGGATTTCGGCGAAACGGGCATCACCAGACAGGCTGCCCAACACCCGAATGCCCAGTTCGTCCAGCAGCGGCAGCACGTTCCAGAACTCGCCGGCGATATTGAACTCGCCAATCAGACCGATATCGTGCCGGTGCTCAGGGGCGAATGGGGTGTCCTGCGGCCAGGGCGCCGGTTCCCGTTGACCAATCACCTGTTTCACCATCACCTCGCCCGCCAGCCGGTTGCCGAAATTCTTGCTGCCGTAAAACCCGGCGGCGTCGATAGCGATCACCGGCACGCCCACCGCTGTCGATGCGGCGCGACACACCGCCTCGATGTCGTCGCCCTCCATCGCCGGCACGCAGGTGTTGTAGATAAAGACCGCCGCCGGGTGATAACGGCTGACGATATGCCGCACCGCGTGGAACAGCCGCCGTTCGCCGCGCCCCATGATCACGTCCTGCTCGTTGAGGTCGGTGGTGAAACCGAGTCGGTTGAGCGTCGGGCCGGAACTCTGGCTGCCGCGGTTATCCCAGGAACTGCCGGTGCAGCCAATCGGCCCGTGTACCAGATGGGCGACATCCGCCAGCGGCAGCAGCGTGATCTGCGCGCCGTCAAACGCGCAGCCGCCCGCGGTAGCGCCGGGTTTAGGCGCGCTGCACCCCGACTTTTGCTTGTGGTTGTGTTCACAGGCCGGCTCGTCGAACAACGCCAGAATCTCACTTCCCTTCATCTCACCCTCGCCGCGTTTGTTGATATCACCCGGACGGTGCAAAACGCAGGCCAGCGCTGATATTTTGATTTATAAGGAAAAAGTGATGTGAGGTTTACGACAAAGCAGACAATTGGCGGAGAGGATCAGCACAGAGGGACGCGAATCATTGCGGGACACAGTCTGACCTACATCAACGACCCTTCGTTATAAAACTATTAGGCTGTCCCTCCTATCAGGCCGGTGCGCCACCTCTGATAGGAAACACAGCGTAACAGGCTGCGGACTCGCGCATAGGCCCACTCTGCGCGCCGCTCTCCGCGTTGATAGCGGCGGGGCGGGTCTGCACCAGCGGCACACGTAATTATGGAACACAGCCTCTGCCTTACCGATATTGATTTCATGTCAGCAAGACGGAAGAAACCATAGCGGCAGGCAGGGAAAACCAGTCGTTTAAAGGAGATAGGGGATGTTAGAAAAAATCAAAATAAAAAATGGGCTTTACTGCGTTATCGCCGTATTTGTGCTGCTATTACTTTCCATTTGCACGTACAGTCTGTATTCCTCCATGCAAAGCAACCTGTCGATCCGAAAGGTCAACAGCATTGATGGAGAACAGCTTATCCCCCTTTATTCCGCCTATTCGGAAATGCTCAATGCCAGACTGGCCGGCATCAACGTCGCGCTGGCGATTGAGGAAAAAAAGGATAACGCCACGATCGACGCCGCATTGAACCGGCTTAACGGCTATATCGACGCCGCCAACGGTACGATGGCGGAACTGCGCAATATTCCGACGCTGACGTCGCAAGGCCGCGCGCTGCGCGGTGAAATCGATGAAGCCTTCAATGACTACATGAACAACGCCGTCGCCCCGATGCTCACCGCGCTGCGCGAGCGCAACGTTGAGCGGTTCTACACCACGCTGGTGCCCAGTGCACTGGAGAAAGGCGCGACCTTCCGCCAGAAGCTGACGCAGTTTGTCACCTTCGCCAAAGGTATCGGGCATGAAGAGATCGCACAGGCGGACAGCTTCTATCAGCAAACATTAACGGTCCTGATCGCCACGCTGGGTGTGGTGGTGCTCATCAGTCTATTCACCCTGAAGTTCATCCGCACCGTGGTGCTGACCCCGATGCAGAAAGTCAGAACCTATTTCGGCATGATGGAACAAGGCGTACTGACGCTGGATATTCCTCCTCAGCACAATACCGAGATGGGCGGGCTGATGGTTTCGCTGAAAGACATGCAGCAGGCATTCCGCAAAATCGTGCTGGATGTCAGAGACTCGGCCGGTTCCGTGGCGGCCGGCGCGGAACAGATCTCCGCCGCCAACCGGGATTTCGCCGCCCGTACCGAAGCGCAGGCGTCATCCGTCGAGCAAACCGCCGCCAGCATGGAACAAATCACCGCATCTGTGCAGGAAAACACCGCCAACACCGGCAAAGCCATGACTCTGACCAACTCCGTGGCGACGCTGGCGGAAAAAAACGCCAGCAACTTTAGCCAGATGATCGAACGCATCCAGCATATCGCCGACAGCTCCAACAAGATCAACGATATCATCAGCATCATGGACGGCATCGCCTTCCAGACCAACATTCTGGCGCTTAACGCCGCGGTGGAAGCCGCCCGCGCGGGCGAAGCCGGTAAAGGCTTTGCGGTGGTGGCGTCTGAAGTGCGCAGTCTGGCGCAGCGCAGCGCCGGGTCAGCGCGAGAAATCAAAGAGTTGATCGAAAAAACGGCCAGTGAAATCGCTCTGGGCGAAAAAGTCGCCTCGCTCTCCACCCAGGATATGACGCGGCTGATGGATGAGATTAAACGCGTGAATGAATTCATGGCGGATATCTCGATGGCTTCATCAGAGCAAGCCAAAGGCATCGAACAGGTTAACACCGCCATCACCCTGCTTGAGCAAGCCTCCCAGCAAAACGCGGCGCTGGTCGAAGAGTCCGCCTCCGCCAGTTCCTCGCTGCACGAACAGGCGAAAAATCTGGACGACACCATGACGTTTTTCAACCTGAGCGACAACAGCCCACTGGCTATCGCCGCGCCGCGTTGACGCTTTCCGGCCGCAACCGCGGCCTCTTCGTCAGCCCGCTATCAACGGCGGGTTGATTTTCCCCCTATTTCGCCGGTAGACACAGCCGCTCACACCAATCAACGCGCTTGTTACACCCGGCAAGCGATCTTTTACATCCCGCGACGATAATAGAAGTGAAGATAATCGAACTGTGTCCCGCAATGAGGCATGACACCGCCCAGCGTTAACAGCGACTCTTACCTGCATCGGCCTTATCAGGAGACATCATGGCGCTCAAGCCTGCCCGAACCGGCATCACCCCAACTAACGCGTTATTATCCTGGACACTGTTGCTATGCAGCATGCTGCTGTTGTCCGGTTGCCCTCGCAAGTCAGAATGGCCGCCGGCCAAACAGCCGATTCCCTACGGCAAGTGCGACAAAGTCGGCGACTACAACATCCGGTTCGATCGCTTCGACGAAACCGCTCAGCAGATCGCCCACGCCACCGGTTGCGGCATCATCACCGACAACAGCACCGCCGCCGTCCGGCCTCATCCGGTGGTCGGCACCATGACCATCCGTCAGGCAGTGCAGATGGCGATTACCGGCACCCGGCTGCGGATCACGCATCAGGACGCAGAGAGCATCACGGTGGAGTGATAGCACGGAACTTAATTGAATTTTTTCTTCTTATCATGACGGTACGGCTTCGCACTGTAAGCCGGCGTCATGACTGTCGATACCGCTTGTTTAATTGACTCTTTTAATCCTTTAAACAAGCTGATTTCATTTGAGATATCCAGATAATCACTGATCCCCTGAGCCAGGGACTCAATAATAGTTTGTGCGTCACGAATACGGAAAGTAGACGACTCAGCCAGTTTCAGCAGACAGGCTTTATCCGGAAATACCTTACTGTTTGCCATCTTGAGCGCCATCTTATTATCAATGGCGTCATAAATCAGAGTATGGGTGATATCAAACGGCGGAGAAATAAATATCCGTTTCATGTCGGGCGTATATTGCAAGGCAAAATTTTTCAGATGAGCATCGCCATTACCGATCAAACAATTAAACACAATGTATTGATACATTTTGAATACTTCATCATAACTACCGGTGTAAAGATGCGTTGCTTTCAACAATGTCTCGTAGCTGCCACTATATTTCGCATCAGGATTGTTGGATTTTTTCAGCAATGTAGTGAAATCTTCATACCCCAATCGCTGCCCTTCTGGTTTATCGAAACGCGCAACAACAAAGGTTTCAAGATTCTCTGACAACCAGGTATCAGGCGGTTCTAAACCGCAATACCTCGCCGCCCCCATACATACAAATTCATTAACCGTCAGCAAAGGAAATAGCTCGTCAAACGATTTCACGATAAGCGCTTTCTGTTCCACCGTCCTGCCTGTTTCGGGCAGGCTAACCTTGGGCTGTACGCCGGCCAGCGTATTACTCAAGTAATATTTTTCCAGCAACTGGGGAAATAACGGCTCCGCGCCCTGATAATGCAAAATCTCGGATAACGAGATATTTTCAGTTTCAGAAAAATGTAAATCGCTTTGGTAATCCAGCATGCCAATACCATGCTCTCCCTGCAATGCAAGCAGATACATATCATTGACCCGCGCATAACGGGCCAGTTTTTCCGCGATATAACGTCGGTTAAATCCTTCAGGAAGGTTCTGCGCGAAAACAGGATGCAGGGCGCCGGATACATAGCCATCCAGCGTAGAGTTTGTCATGGTTAACGACACATGATGCTGAACCTGAGTGGGCTGATAATGATGAACCGAACCGTGCGTCAGAACGCCCAATGGCTGGCCTGATGAACACACGGTAATCTTGTCGATTTTTCCGGGCAGTTGCTCCAGCACCATTATTCATCCTCCGCGAATAGCTTGTCGACCTCATCCCAGCCTGGCAGCCGATGCTGCTTCGTCATCAATTCAAGCTGTAAACCGACCGCATCCAGATACCGTTCAAAAATATCCAGCGAGCCGGTAAACCGGCCGTTTTCAATCTCGGATAACGTGGTTTTGTTAATCCCCGTCTGTTCCGCCACTTGTTTTTGCGTCAACCCGCACGCCTTACGGGTACTGGCTATCGTTTTTCCCATACTCTCTCTGCTTGCCATGCTCCGCCGCCGCTAACGTTATGCCATCGCTTATCAAGAGAATACCACCCAAAAAGTTAGCCATATAGCTAATAAACGAGACAGAACATAAAAAGGTAGCCATATGGCTACCTTTTATCAAAAAAACCGGCATCACGATGATTACGCCGATCGACGGCGAGACACGATGTATAACAGCAAACACCAGCCACCAGGAAAAAACAGACCAATACACCGGTATGCTTGCCGGGCATCAAAACACCCTATCCTCCAGCGGGTTGCCTTTCTCCAGCCGCTTGGCGAGCCACGGCGGCAGCGTGCCGGCCAGCAGGGTTTGCAACGCGTCGCGTTGAGGCTGAATCTGGGTGCCGGGCGCAATCTTCACCGGGTGAATATTGTGGCGAATGATGCGCGCCGCCGCCGGGCCGCCAATCGCCTCGCAGAACAACAGGTGGCAATCGTTCAGCAGCGCTGAACGCACTTCGTTGCCTTCTTGCTCGCCCCCGGCGGGCTGATAGCGGCGCAGGTCGTGCAGCCAGGAACCGTCCTGATCGAACGCGTAGATAAAAAACAGCCGACACTGACCGAAATGGCCGTTAATGGTCAGCCCATCCTGCGACGCGAACGCCGCCAGTAGCTGCGGGCTGCGTCGGGAAGGCGCAACTACCGCCAGATGCGGCGGCAGCGCGCCGCGCAGGCAGTCCATTACCGAGCGCCAGCGCGCCGGGGTCATGGCGTCGGCATCAACCGGAAAACGCGCCGCCAGTTGCGCCTGCGTCAGCGACGCCAGCCGCTCCGCATCCAGCGATGCCTCATCGCCGTCGCCGAGCCAGCCCAGCAGCCGGGGCGGCGGCAGCTCCGGCAGGCACTGGATCAGCGCGAACAGGCGCCAGAACAACACATCGTCATCAGACATGCTCCTTTCTCCTTATCCAAGCTCAGCACGGCTGGCGCGCAAGCTGACCGGGAACACGGGTTTCGCGTCCTGAGGATTGACGTAATAGGCTTTGCCACCTTCCAGCTCGACGCGCCCGCCCCAGTAATCGTACCGATCAAACTCCATGCCCGTTACTTTGGCTTCCAGGTCCAGCTTGGCGATGTAGCAATACAGCTGCGCGTTGCGCTCACGAAAAATCACCACCGGCATCGGTTTCTCCTTAACGGAACAGGGCCGCCCGGACAACGCCGGGCGCCTGGTTATGGCAGAAGGTCGCGCGATCTCCCCGTCCGCAGGGAGACGCCGCTACCTCAACGGATCAGATCGAAGCTGTAATCGGTCTGGCCGAGCTTCATGGTGTCGTGATCCAGTTTCTCCAGCACCGTGTTCACCAGCGTGGTAAGGATCGACATCGCCCCCTCGTAGCCCCAGGTGGTCTGACGGTGCAGGTGGTGGCGGTCGAACAGCGGGAAGCCGAGCCGGATCAACGGCACTTCAAACTGCTCGCCCTTCGCCAGCGTGTCGCGCTGGATGAACTTGCCGTAGGAGTTGCCGATCATGAAATCCGGTTGGTTGGTGAACATCAGCGAGCGGAAATGCCACAGGTCGCAGTTGATGTACACGTCGCTGTCCTGACCGTAGGGCGACGCTTCCAGCAATGCCTTCATCGCCTTCTGCCAGCGTTTGCTGCCGTTGTGACACAGAATCACCGTTGGTTCGCAGCCCAGCTCCAGCAGAAACTGGGTTAACCCCATGACAAAATCCGGGTCGCCGTACAGGCCGAAGCGCTTGCCGTGCAGCCAGGTGTGGGAGTCGAGCATCATGTCCACCAGCCGGCCGCGCTCCAGCGTCAGCGCCTCGCCAATCGGTTTGCCGGTCAGTTCGCTGACCGTCATCAGCAGTTTGTCGGTCGCCGCCAGGCCGATCGGCACCGGCACCTCGCTGGCGGGCTGATTCCACACGTCCTGCACCATCTTTTTGGTTTTCACCAGATGCCACGGCTGTAGCAACAGCGTATCGATGGCGTTCGGCGCCTCGCGCATCTCCTGCTGGCTGGTGCCGCCGGCGTACATGCGGTAGTGGCCGTCGGCCGGGGTATCCAGCACCTCGGACGGGTCCGACAGCAGGCTGCACGGCACGTCCATCTGCGCCATCATCCGTTTCATCACCCGGAAGTTGCCGAGATAGGTTTCAAACCCGGTAACCAGATTCAGCCGCGGCTGACTGCCGGGCTGGTAGTTTTTCCCTTCGCCGGTGGTGAAGGTGCGGGCGAACCCTTCGAACATGTTGTCCCAGCCGGTGACGTGGCTGCCGATAAAACTCGGGGTGTGGGCGTAAGGGATCGGCATGTCTGCCGCGACAAATCCGTCTTTCTTGGCGTTGGCGATAAAGGCCTGCAAGTCATCGCCGATCACTTCCGCCATGCAGGTGGTAGAGACGGCGATCATCTCCGGCTGGTAGAGCGCGCTGGCGTTTTGCAAGCCGCTGTTCATATTGTTATTACCGCCGAATACCGCGGCATCTTCGGTCATCGAGTCGGAAACGCAGGCGATCGGCTCTTTGAAGTGACGATTAAAATAGGTGCGAAAATAAGCCACGCACCCCTGCGAACCGTGCACATAAGGCAAGGTATTGGCAAACCCGAGCGCGCACAGCACCGCGCCCAGCGGCTGGCAGGCTTTCGCTGGGTCGATGGTCAGCGCTTCACGCTGGAAATTCAGGTCCTGGTACTCTTGGGTGGTGGTCCATTCGAACACGTCGCGCACGCGCTGTTCGTCGTGGGCTTCCTCCATACCGCGCTTGTTGCGAAACAGCGTCTGGTACTCTTCCTGCTCAAACAACGGGTAGCAGGGCTGGGTTTTTTCAGCAGTTTGACTCATGGTGTTCTCCTCCCGCGTCACTAATCGGTGAACTGACGGGATATCAGGCTGGTTTTATTAACAATCATCGCTAAACAATCACCGCTAAACAGTCATCGCTAAATAATCATCGTCAGGCGGACTTCAGCCACGGGGCGGTTAATTCGCTCCAGCTAGGGTTATTGAGCGTCATGTCCATGTCGCGGGCAAAAATGGCGAAGCCGTCATAGCCGTGGTACGGACCGGAGTAGTCCCAGGAGTGCATCTGGCGGAACGGCACCCCCATCTTCTGAAAGATGTACTTTTCTTTGATGCCGGAACCGATCAGGTCCGGTTTCAGCGCCTTGACGAAGGCTTCCAGCTCGTAACTGCTGGCGTCGTCAAACATCAGCGTGCCTTCCTTCAGATCCGGCAACGTGCGGTCGTAATCGTCGTTGTGACCAAATTCGTAGCCGGTGCCGATGATCTCCATACCGAGATCTTCATACGCACCGATAATGTGGCGCGGCCGCAGCCCGCCGAGGTACAGCATCACCTTGCGCCCTTCCAGCCGTGGGCGGTATTTGGCGATCACCGCCTCGGTCTGGGCCTGATACCGGGCGATCACCGCCTCGGCGTTTTGCTGGATGCTGTCATCGAACTGCGCGGCGATTTTGCGCAGCGACTCGGCGATCTTGGTCGGACCGAAAAAGTTGTATTCCATCCACGGAATGCCGTGTTTTTCCTCCATGTGGCGCGAGATGTAGTTCATCGACCGGTAGCAATGCACCAGATTCAGCTTCACGTGGGGGGTGTTTTCCATCTCCACCAGCGTGCCGTCGCCGGACCACTGCGCCACCACCCGCAGCCCCATTTCTTCCAGCAGAATGCGCGAGGCCCAGGCGTCGCCGCCGATGTTGTAGTCGCCGATAATCGCCACGTCATAGGGTGTGGATTCGAACGGTTTACCGTCGCGGTTATCCAGCACCCAGTCGCGGATCACGTCGTTGGCGATGTGGTGCCCCAGCGACTGCGACACGCCTCGAAACCCTTCGCAGCGCACCGGCACCACCGGTTTGCCGATGGCTTTGCGGCTGGCGTTGGCGACGGCTTCGATGTCGTCGCCGATCAGTCCTACCGGGCACTCCGACTGGATGGAAATGCCCTTGGTCAACGGGAACAACTGCTCCAGTTCCTCGATCAGCTTGGTGAGCTTTTTATCGCCGCCGAACACGATGTCTTTCTCCTGAAAATCAGAGGTGAAATTCAGGGTACTGAAACTGTTCACACCGCTGACGCCGGTGTAATAGTTGCGGCGTCCGGCGCGGGAATACTGCCCGCAGCCGATCGGCCCGTGAGAGATGTGGGCCATGTCCTTGATCGGGCCGAACACCACGCCCTTGGAGCCGGCGTAGGCACAGCCGCGCACGGTCATCACCCCCGGCTGGGATTTGCGGTTGGACACCAAGCATTTGCCCACGCCGTCCATCGCCGGGTCGGTCACCATCATGTGTTTTTTGCGCTCTTTGCGCGCTTTTTCAGGGAAAATCTCCAGCACTTCCTGGATGATCGCCTGATTACGTTCACTGGTTGCGTTTGTCATTCCGTCTTTCCTTCATGCTTCGCCAGGCGCCCGTCTCACGGCCGCCGGCGTGGGGGTCGTCAGGCGGCATTCTCTTCGGCGGCGGTCTTGCCGATGATGCTGGTGTCTTCTTCTTCCATGATGCCGAACTCCATCAATAGCGACTCCAGTTCGTCCATCGTCACCGGCGTCGGCACCACCATTTTGGTGTTGTTGACGATCTTGCCCGCCAGCGTGCGGTACTCATCGGCCTGATTGCATTTAGGGTCGTATTCGATCACCGTCATACGGCGGATTTCGGCGCGCTGCACGATGTTGTCGCGCGGCACGAAGTGAATCATCTGGGTGCCGAGTTTTTCCGCCAGCGCGATGATCAATTCATCTTCCCGATCGGTCTGACGGGAATTGCAGATCAACCCGCCGAGGCGCACCTTGCCGGACTTGGCGTACTTCACGATGCCTTTGGAAATGTTGTTGGCGGCGTACATCGCCATCATCTCGCCGGAGCAGACGATGTAGATTTCCTGCGCCTTGTTTTCGCGGATCGGCATGGCGAAGCCGCCGCACACCACGTCGCCCAGCACGTCGTAGAACACGAAGTCGATGTCCTCTTCATACGCGCCTTCTTCTTCGAGGAAGTTGATGGCGGTGATGACGCCACGACCGGCGCAGCCCACGCCCGGCTCCGGACCGCCGGATTCAGCGCAGCGCACGCCGCCGTAGCCGATTTGCAACACGTCCTCCAATTCGAGGTCTTCCACCGAGCCGACTTCCGCCGCCATTTCCATAATGGTGTTCTGGGCCTTGGCGTGCAGGATCAGACGGGTGGAATCCGCCTTCGGGTCGCAGCCGACGATCATCACCTTCTTCCCCATCTCCGCCAGCGCGGCGACCAGATTCTGGGTAGTGGTGGATTTACCGATACCGCCCTTGCCATAGATGGCACATTGACGCATTGCCATGATTGCTTCTCCTGTTCGGGTTGAATGCTTGTTGCACACACCTCAAGGAGTGCAGGGAACGTACCAGCCGGGCCAAATCAATCAACTAATTGATTTATTTTGGTTTTTAAAAATCACCAGCCGCCGCGACAGCACAGAGACAAGACAATCGGCAGACCAATTGTTGGAAAAGGGACAATCGGGAAAGATGAGCGTGATGGTTTGTCGTCAGGCATTGTCGTCAGACATTGCGTCAGGTTGCCCACCTTACTGACTCCGACACTTTGTTAGCAGGCCGACAGGATGTCGCAGTCCGTGTCTTGTTCCGCCCAATCACACCGGCGCGATACCGCCCCAGCCGCCGTGGCGCCCCTCGTAACCCGTTCAATCTTCTGTCTTTCCTGTATCCGGCGCTAACTGGCATAAGCCGTGCTAGATCAGCCCATGACGGTGCGCCGGCCGGCAGAGCATGGCTGGCGCCCTTCGACACCACAGAGAGGAACCCGTACATGGCAAGAAAGATGAAAACAATGGATGGCAACGCGGCGGCAGCGTATATCTCGTACGCCTTTACCGAGGTGGCGGCCATCTATCCCATCACCCCTTCCACGCCGATGGCTGAAAACGTGGATGAATGGGCGGCGCAGGGCAAAAAAAATCTGTTCGGCCAGCCGGTCAGAATGGTGGAAATGCAGTCGGAAGCCGGCGCGGCGGCGGCGGTGCACGGTTCGCTACAGGCCGGCGCGCTTACCACCACCTATACCGCCTCGCAGGGATTGCTGCTGATGATCCCCAACCTCTACAAAATCGCCGGGGAGCTATTGCCGGCGGTGTTCCACGTTAGCGCCCGCGCGCTGGCCACCAGTTCACTCAATATCTTCGGCGACCATCAGGACGTGATGGCGGTGCGGCAAACCGGCTGCGCCATGCTGGCGGAAAGCAGCGTGCAGCAGGTGATGGATCTATCCGCCGTGGCGCATCTGGCGGCGATCAAAGGCCGGGTGCCGTTCATCAACTTCTTCGACGGCTTTCGTACCTCCCACGAGATCCAGAAGATCGAACTGCTGGAGTACGACGAACTGGCTACGCTGCTGGACCGGGAGGCGGTGGACAGTTTTCGCCGCCGCGCCTTGCATCCGGACCATCCGGTGGCGCGCGGCACCGCGCAAAATCCGGATATCTACTTTCAGGAGCGGGAGTCGGTCAATCGTTTCTATCAGGCGCTGCCGGAACTGGTGGAAGAGACGATGGCGCACATCAGCCGACTCACCGGCCGCGAATACCATCTGTTCAACTATTATGGCGCGCCGGACGCCGAACGCCTGATTATCGCGATGGGCTCGGTATGCGAAACCATCGCGGAAACCGTCGATTACCTCAACCAGCGCGGGGAAAAGGTCGGGCTGCTGACCGTGCACCTGTACCGCCCGTTCTCGCTGACGCATTTTTTTTGCCGCCATCCCGCCCACGGTGCAACGCATCGCGGTGCTGGACCGCACCAAGGAGCCGGGCGCGCAGGCTGAACCGCTGTATCTGGACGTCAAAAACGCCTTCTATAACCACGACGCCCGGCCGCTGATCGTCGGCGGCCGTTATGCGCTGGGCGGCAAAGACATCGCGCCGACGCATATCGCCGCGGTGTTTACCAACCTGCTGCACCCGATGCCGCAGGACGGTTTTACCGTCGGCATCGTGGACGACGTGACCCACAGCTCGCTGCCGCTGCCGGTCGACGACATCGACACCGCGCCTGAAGGCACCACCGCCTGCAAGTTCTGGGGGCTGGGTTCCGACGGCACGGTGGGCGCCAACAAAAGCGCCATCAAGATCATCGGCGACCAGACGCCGATGTACGCGCAGGCCTATTTCTCCTACGACTCGAAAAAATCCGGCGGCATTACCGTCTCGCACCTGCGTTTCGGCACCCAGCCGATTACCTCGCCGTACCTGATTCGCAACGCCGATTTCATCGCCTGCTCGCAGCAATCCTACGTGGAGAAATACGACCTGCTGGCAGGGTTGAAACCCGGCGGCACCTTCCTGCTTAACTGCACCTGGAGCCAGGCGGCGCTGGAAGACGCGCTGCCGGCGGCGATGAAACGCTATCTGGCGCACAACCAGATCCGCTTCTACGTGGTCAACGCGGTGGATATCGCCCAACAGCTCGGGCTTAGCGGCCGCTTCAACATGATTATGCAGGCGGCGTTCTTCAAGCTGACCGGGATCATCCCCGCCGACACCGCCGCCGACTACCTGAAAAGCGCCGTCGCCCTGTCCTACGGTAAGAAAGGCCAGCACGTGGTGGCGATGAATCAGGCCGCCATCGATCAGGGCATGCTAGCGCCGGTTCAGGTCACGATTCCGACGCACTGGGCCGACCTGCCGGAACCGACGGTCGCTGCCGCCGCGCTGCCCGAGTTTATCCGGCGCATTCTGACGCCGATGAACCGGCAGGAAGGCGATAGCCTGCCGGTCAGCGCCTTTGCCGGCATGGAAGACGGCACCTTTCCGCTCGGCACCGCGGCGTTTGAGAAACGCGGCATCGCCATCAGCGTGCCCGCCTGGCAGCCGGAAGGCTGCACCCAGTGCAACCAGTGCGCGTTTATCTGCCCGCACGCCGCCATCCGCCCGGCGCTGTTGACCGACGAGGAGCGCACGCTGGCGCCCGACACCCTGCTCAGCAAACCGGCCACCGGCGCCAAAACCCTGCACTATCATCTGGCGGTGTCGCCGCTGGACTGCTCCGGCTGCGGCAACTGCGTGGATATCTGCCCGTCGCGCGGCAAATCGCTGACCATGCAACCGCTGGCGTCGCAGCAACCCAAAATCGCGCAGTGGGAACAGGTGCTCGGCCTGCCGCCCAAGCCGAACCCGTTCAATAAAACCACCGTCAAGGGCAGCCAGTTCGAGACACCGCTGCTGGAGTTCTCCGGTGCCTGCGCCGGGTGCGGCGAAACCCCGTACGCCCGGCTGGTGACCCAGCTGTTTGGCGACCGCATGTTGATCGCCAACGCCACCGGCTGTTCCTCCATCTGGGGCGCCAGCGCGCCGTCCATCCCTTATACCGCCAACCACCGTGGACACGGCCCCGCCTGGGCCAACTCGCTGTTTGAGGACAACGCCGAATTCGGGCTGGGGATGCTGCTTGGCGGCAACGCCATCCGCGAACAGCTGGCCGGCGACGCCGCCACGGCGCTGATGCAGCCGCTCAGCCCGGCGCTGACCGACGCGCTCAATCTGTGGCTGGAGCTGAAAGACCGCGGCGACGGCACCCGCGAGCGGGCCGATCACGTCATCGCCCTGCTTGAGCGTGAAAAGGGCGACGACCCGTTGCTCAACCGTCTCTACCAAAACCGGGATTACCTCGCCAAACGCTCGCAGTGGATTTTCGGCGGCGACGGCTGGGCTTACGACATCGGCTTCGGCGGGCTGGACCATGTGCTGGCCTCCGGCGAGGATATTAACGTGCTGGTGTTCGATACCGAGGTCTATTCCAACACCGGCGGCCAGTCGTCCAAATCCACCCCGGCGGCGGCGATGGCGAAATTCGCCGCCGAAGGCAAACGCACCCGCAAGAAAGACCTCGGCCTGATGGCGATGAGTTACGGCTACGTGTACGTGGCGCAGGTAGCGATGGGCGCGGACAAAGCGCAAACGCTGCGCGCCATCGCCGAAGCGGAAGCCCACCCCGGCCCGTCGCTGATCATTGCCTACGCCGCCTGTATCAACCACGGCCTGAAAGCCGGCATGGGGTGCAGCCAGCGGGAAACCCAAAAGGCGGTGGAGTCGGGATACTGGAACCTGTACCGCTTCAACCCGCAGTTGCAGGCGGCAGGCAAAAACCCGTTCACGCTGGATTCCGACGAACCGGAAGCCGATTTCCAGGACTTCCTGATGGGCGAAGTGCGCTACAGCGCGTTACAGCGCCAATACCCGGAGCTGGCAAGCCAGTTGTTCGCCAAAACCGAGCAGGACGCCAAAGCGCGTTTCGAGCGGTACAAACGTCTGGCGGAGGGGTAACTCCGCCACAACAGCCGGGAACATGCGGTACTGAGAGCCTCTTAAACAGGGATGTTTTTTCAGGACATTCGAGATCGGTAGCCTCTGGCAACGTGGAAAGGGTTGCTTTCATCCGCCAGAAACAAAAAAACCACCTTTCGGTGGTTTTCTGCATTATGCAGACATTCATCTGCACAACTGAATTTGGAGCGGGAAACGAGACTCGAACTCGCGACCCCGACCTTGGCAAGGTCGTGCTCTACCAACTGAGCTATTCCCGCTTGGGTGAGTCATAACGCGGCACGGTGTGCTGTCGTTATGTGGGGCGCATTATACGAAAAACGTTTCGTCTCGCAACCCCTTAAATGAAAAATGCGGTTCAACCGCTGACAAAACCGGCAGCTCGCAGAAAAAAACCACTACCTGCCGATTTTCCACTCGGCCCTGGGTACAAGTTTCCCGCACTACAACTGAATGAAATGCTCGCGGTAGTAAGCCAGTTCCGCCACCGACTCGCGGATATCGTCCAGCGCCTGATGGGTGTTGCGCTTTTTGAACCCGGCCAGCATCTCCGGTTTCCAGCGGCGCGCCAGTTCCTTAAGCGTGCTGACGTCCAGATAACGGTAGTGGAAGTAAGCTTCCAGTTCCGGCATGTAACGGAACAGAAAACGGCGATCCTGCCCGATGCTGTTGCCGCAAATCGGCGATTTGCCCGCCGGCACCCACTGCTGCAGGAACGCGATGGTTTCCCGTTCCGCGGCGCCTTCGTCAAAAGCGCTGGCTTTAACCCGATCCACCAGCCCGCTGGCGGTGTGAGTGCGCACGTTCCAGTCATCCATCAGCGCTAGCTGGCTGTCCGGCTGATGCACCGCCAGCGTCGGGCCTTCCGCCAGTACGTTCAGGTTGGCATCGGTCACCAGCGTTGCGATCTCGATGATCCGATCCCGCTCGGGATCAAGCCCCGTCATTTCCAAATCGATCCAGATCAGGTTGTTTTCATTTACCATCGTCGCCATTCCCATCGGGTTTCGCCGTCAGCGGGCTATCCAGCCCTGCCGGCGGCGGTTAATTAAAATAAAATAGCGTGTATTATAGTCGCTTCCATCGCCACCGGCGATAAGCGCCGAACCAAGAGAGACTGCGTGAGTAAAAAGAAACTGTCAAAAGGTCAGCAACGGCGGGTCAGCGCCAACCATCAGCGCCGCCTGAAACATGCCGACAGCAAGGTCGAGTGGGATGACAGCCAACTGAGCGAACCGCAGGAAGGCGTCATCATCAGCCGTTTCGGCATGCACGCCGATGTGGAAGCGCCGGACGGCAAGCTGCACCGCTGCAACATTCGCCGCACTATCCACTCACTGGTCACCGGCGATCGGGTGGTCTGGCGCGCCGGCAACGAAACGCTGGCCGGCATCAGCGGCATCGTCGAAGCGGTGCATCCGCGCCAGTCGGTGTTGACCCGCCCGGACTACTATGACGGTCTCAAACCCATCGCCGCCAACATCGACCAGATTGTGATTGTCTCCGCCATTCTGCCGGAGCTGTCGCTCAATATTATCGATCGCTATCTGGTGGCCTGCGAAACGCTGGAAATCGAGCCGCTGATCGTGCTCAACAAAATCGACCTGCTGGATGACGAAGGCCGGGCGTTTGTGGAAGAGGTGATGGATATCTATCGCGCGCTGCATTACCGGGTGTTGATGATGTCCAGCCACACCCAGCAGGGCGTCGCCGAGCTGGAGGCCGCGCTGACCGGCCGGGTCAGTATCTTCGCCGGGCAGTCCGGCGTCGGCAAATCAAGCCTGCTCAACGCGCTGCTCTACCCTGACGATGCACAAATTCTGGTCAACGACGTCTCCGACGCCTCCGGGCTGGGCCAGCACACCACTACCGCCGCGCGTCTGTACCATTTCCCGCACGGCGGCGATGTTATCGACTCGCCGGGCGTGCGCGAGTTCGGGCTGTGGCACCTGGAGCCGGAACAGGTGACGCGCGGGTTTATCGAGTTTCGCGACTACCTGGGCAGTTGTAAATTCCGCGACTGCAAACACGACACCGACCCCGGCTGCGCCATTCGCGCCGCGCTGGAACGCGGGGAGATCGCGCCGGAGCGTTTCGACAATTACCACCGCATCCTTGAGAGCATGGCGCAGGTAAAAACGCGTAAATCCTTTTCTGCTCCGGATAACTGACATTTATCGTATCCACCGCTACAATGCGCCCCTTTTTACGGCGTACCCTTAAAAAAACAACGAGGCCCACTGTGCTGGACAGAATCAAGATTGCTCTACAACATCTGCTCCCGAAGGTTTGGCTGACGCAGCTAGCCGGTTGGGGAGCCGACCGCCAGGCCGGTATGCTCACCAAACTGGTGATCGACCTGTTTGCCCGCATCTACAAGGTCAATATGCAGGAAGCGCAACAACCGGACACCGCGTCCTACCACTCGTTCAACGACTTCTTTGTGCGCCCGCTGAAACCCGGCATTCGCCCGGTAGACCCGTTGCCGAACCGGCTGGTGTTTCCCGCCGACGGTGCCATCTCCCAGTTGGGCGCCATTGACGACGACCGGATCCTGCAGGCCAAACAGCACGACTACACGCTGGAAGCGCTGCTGGCCGGCAACTACATCATCTCCGACCTGTTTCGCGACGGCCTGTTCGTCACCACTTATCTCTCCCCGCGTGATTACCACCGCGTCCACATGCCGTGCGACGGCATTTTGCGCGACATGATTTACGTGCCGGGCGACCTGTTTTCGGTCAACCCGCTGACCGCCGCCAACGTGCCGAATCTGTTTGCCCGCAACGAGCGCGTGATCTGTCTGTTCGATACGCCGTTCGGCCCGATGGTGCAGATTCTGGTCGGCGCCACCATCGTCGGCAGCATCGAAACCGTCTGGGCGGGAGTGGTCACGCCGCCGCGTGAAGGCATCATCAAACGTTGGGCCTATCCGATGGAAGGCGAAGGCGCCGTTATCCTGGAGAAAGGCGACGAGATGGGGCGCTTCAAACTCGGCTCCACGGTGATTAACCTGTTTGCCAAAGACCGTGTGCAGTTGATGCCCGGACTGGCCAGCCAAAGCGTAACCCGCATGGGTGAAGCCATGGCTGAAGCGCTGGATGAGGACATTCTGGCACGCATGAGCGCCAACGACGACACTGATACCACCCCCTGACCCCATCAACACGCCTGAGGAGGCCAGCCGTGCGTCTGATCCTGATTTTCCTGCTGGGATGCCTGTTATCAACCACGTCGCTGGCCGCCCAGTTGCCTGACGAAACGCAACTGAAGCAAGATCTGCAACAGGCGGAAACCAACAAGAACACCCCGGCGCAGGCCGACATCGTCAAAGAGTTGCAATCGGCGCTGCGCCTGCTGGACGAGCGCCGGGACACCCGCCAGCGCGCCGATCAGTACCAGCGCGCGATTGACGACTTTCCCAAACTGACCCGCGACCTACGCCAGCAGTTAGACGCCGAAAACGCCAAACCGGCGGCGCCGCCGAAAGCGACATCGGTCAACGAACTGGAACAGCAGATTGTTCAGTTCAGCAGCCAACTGCTGGAGCAAAGCCGCCAGTTGCAGCAGGAGCAGGACCACCAGCGGGAAATCAGCGATTCGCTGGCCCAACTGCCGCAACAGCAAACCGAAGCCAACCGCGCGCTGAGCGAGGTCGAACGGCGCTTACAGGCGCTGGGCAACCCGACGACCGCGCTCGGACAAGCACAACTGGCCGCATTGCAGGCCGAGGCGGCGCTGCGTAAAAGCCGGGTGGAAGAGCTGGAACTGGCGCAGCTTTCCGCCAGCAACCGTCAGGAACTGTCGCGCCTGCAGGCGGACGTCTACAAAAAGCGGCGCGACCGGCTGGATAATCAGCTCCAGCTGTTGCGCAGCACGCTGAATACACTGCGCCAGCGCGAGGCGGAGCAAGCGCTGGAGCGTACCGAGCAACTGGCGGAACAGGAAGGTCAGTTGCCCACCGCGGTCGCCGGCCTGCTGCAAACCAACCGCGAGCTGTCTCTGGCGCTCAACCAGCAGGCGCAACGCATGGATCAGATTGCCGCCCGCCAGCGCCAGACCGCCGCCCAAACGCTACAGGTACGTCAGGCGCTGAGCACGCTGCGCGAACAGGCGCAATGGCTCGGCTCGTCGCCGGCGCTGGGTGAAACCCTGCGCGCACAGGTGGCGCGGCTGCCGGAAATGCCCAAGCCCCAGCAACTGGACGGCGATATGGCGCAACTTCGCGCCCAGCGCCTGCATTACGAAGACCTGCTCAATAAGCTGTCGGCGACCGGCGAACCCGCCCGGCAGGACGACGGCACACCGCTCACCACCGCCCAGCAAAAGATCGTCAACGATCAGCAACGCACCCAGCGCGATCTGCTCACGTCGCTGATTTCCGGCTGCGACACCCAGATTCTGGAACTGACCAAGCTGAAAGTCGCCAGCAGCCAACTGGAGGACGCGCTGACCGAAATACGCGACGCGGCGCACCGTTATTTGTTCTGGGTGGCGGATGTCGACCCGATCGGTTTCGCCTACCCGCTCAACCTGCTGCGCGACCTGTCGCGCCTGTTGTCGCTGGATACCCTCACCCAACTGAGCGGCGCGATGCTGATGATGGCAACCAGCCAGAGCACGCTGTTGCCGCTGCTGGGCGCGTTGCTGCTGGTCGGGCTCAGCATCAGCTCGCGCCGTCATTATCACGCTTTTCTGGAACGCGCCAGCAGCCGGGTGGGCAAAGTCACCCTCGACTATTTCATGCTAACGCTGCGTACCGTGTTTTGGTCGGTAATGGTGGCGATGCCGCTGCCGGTGCTGTGGGCCGCGCTCGGTTATGGCCTGCAAAACGCCTGGCCTTACCCGGTGGCGGTGGCGATCGGCGACAGTGTTACCGCCACGGTGCCGCTGATGTGGGTGGTGATGGTCTGCGCCGCGTTTTCCCACCGCCAGGGGCTGTTCATCGTGCATTTCGGCTGGTCGCCGAAACAGGTGGCGCGCGCCATGCGCTACTACCGGTTGTCCATCGGCCTTATCGTGCCGCTGGTGATGGCGCTGATCACCTTTGATAACCTCAACGACCGCGAGTTTTCCAGCACGCTGGGGCGGTTGTGCTTCATCCTGCTGTGTATGGCGCTTAGCCTGGTGACCACCAGCCTGAAACGCGCCGGTATTCCGCTGTATCTGGATAAGGAAGGCTCCGGCGAAAACCCGGTGAACCGCGCGATGTGGAATCTGATGATCTGCATCCCGCTGATCGCCGCGCTGGCGTCTTGTCTGGGCTACCTGACTACCTCGCAGGCGTTGCTGGCGCGGCTGGAAACCTCGGTCGCCATCTGGTTCTTCCTGCTGGTGATTTATCACATCATCCGCCGCTGGATGTGGATTCAGCGCCGCCGCATCGCCTTTGACCGCGCCAGACAGCGCCGGGCGGACATGCTGGCGCAACGCGCCCGCGGCGAGGAAGACGCGAACCCGTCGTCCCACGAAGCCAGCGGCGACGTAATGGAAGAGCCGGTGGTGGATCTGGACGCTATCAGCGCCCGCTCGCTGAAACTGGTGCGCTCTATCCTGACGCTGATCGCGCTGGTGTCGGTGATTGCGCTGTGGTCGGAAATCCATTCCGCGTTCGCCTTTATGGAAAACATCAGCCTGTGGGATGTCACCAGCACGGTGAAAGGCGTGGAGAGCGTGCAGCCGATTACCCTTGGCGCGGTGCTGATCGCGCTGCTGGTATTTATCATCACCGCGCAGCTAATGCGCAACCTGCCCGCGCTACTGGAGCTGGCGGTGTTGCAACATATCGAACTGTCGCCCGGCACCGGCTACGCCATCATCACCGTCAGCAAATACCTGATGATGCTGGTGGGCGGGCTGATGGGGTTCTCGCTGATCGGTATCGAATGGTCGAAGCTCCAGTGGCTGGTGGCAGCACTCGGCGTGGGGCTGGGGTTCGGTTTGCAGGAAATCTTCGCCAACTTCATCTCCGGCCTGATCATTCTGTTCGAAAAACCGATCCGTATCGGCGATACCGTGACCATCCGCGATCTAACCGGCAGCGTGATGCGCATCAATACCCGCGCCACCACCATTTCCGACTGGGACCGCAAAGAGATCATCGTGCCCAACAAGGCTTTCATCACCGAACAGTTCATCAACTGGTCGCTGTCCGACTCGGTCACCCGCGTGGTGCTGACCATCCCGGCGCCCGCCGACGCCAGTACGCAGGAGGTCACCACGCTGCTGCTGGACGCGGTGAAACGCTGCTCGCTGGTGCTGGATAACCCGCCGCCGGAAGTGTTTCTGGTGGACCTGCGTCAGGGCATCCAGATTTTCGAACTGCGTATCTTCGCCGCGGAAATGGGCCACCGTATGCCGCTGCGCCATGAACTGCACCAGCTGATTCTGGAAAGCTACCGCGAGCACAATCTGGTGATGCCATTCCCACCGTTTCAGGTACAGATGGATTCGGTGCAAATCGCCGGGCGTAACGCTACCACGTCAACCCGCACCGCAGGCGGGTTGTAATTCCTCTTAAGCGGATTGTAATTTCTTAGAAAAAGAAAACCACGGTAAGCGATGGCTTCCGTGGTTTTCTGTCATCCCTAAGTCATTAAGAATGAAAAAGCGATGTCAGGCGCGATCGACCGTAAACGCCATCACCTCGCCGATAGACTCGGCGTTCAGCGCCATCATCACCAGACGATCAACGCCCAGCGCCACGCCGGAACACGGCGGGATGCCGGCTTCCAGCGCCGCCAGCAGGTTTTCGTCGATCGGTTGCACCGGCAGGCCGCGTGCCGCGCGCTTGCGGTTATCCTGCTCGAAACGCTGACGCTGCTCTTTACTGTCGGTCAGTTCGCAGAAACCGTTAGCCAGTTCGATGCCTTTGTAATAGACCTCGAAACGCTCCGCCACCCGGTGATCCTCGGTGCTGATTTCCGCCAGCGCCGCCTGCGTCGCCGGGAAATGGTAGACAAACGCCGGTTTGTCGCGGCCGATGTGCGGCTCCACGCCAAACGCGAACAGCAGTTGCAGCAGGGTATCGCGATCCTCTTCCCGGCCGGCGACATCCCCCACGCCGATTTTCTCCGCCGCGTCACGCAGTTGCGCCTTGTCCGCCGACAGCGGATCCACCTCCAGATGACGCTGGAACGCCTGCTGATAGGAAAGCATCTCCGCGCTATCGCACTCCAGCACCTGTTGCAGCAGGTCATCCATTTCGTTCATCAGCCGGTACATATCGTAGTGCGGGCGATACCACTCCAGCATAGTGAACTCAGGGTTGTGATAACGGCCGGACTCTTCGTTGCGGAAACTGCGGCACAGTTGGTAAATCGGCCCGCTGCCCGCCGCCAGCAGGCGTTTCATGTGGTATTCCGGGCTGGTCATCAGATACAGCGCCATGCCATCGGCGGCGCCGGGGCCGACAAAGTGGGTCTGGAACGGGAACAGATGCACATCCGTCACCGTCGCCTGGCTCATGGCCGGCGTTTCCACCTCCAGCACGCCGCGGTCTGAGAAGAAACACCGGATTTCTTTCATTATCGACGCCCGCTTCAACAGATTGGCGACAGGGGCGCTGGGCTGCCAACTTGCCGTTTCGCTCATGATTTCCACTCCACACTCAAACTGGAGGTGCAGTCTACCCGCATCACCACAACCAGACAAATTTATCCCGCGAAAGGTTTTCCTCTATATTGGCAAGCGACTATTTAGCTTACCTACATTCATAATTACGGTGCACGATCCTGACCATTCACCTGGTTGCCGTCTTCCCGTAACTTGAATTATTTAGGGTATGAAAGCGTTATTTGCGGATAAATCACAATTTCCGAAATATGTCCGTATAGATATTAAAAAACAGCAAAATACTGGATCACATCAAATTTCAGACATCTGCAAATCGCTATAATCATTTCCATACAAAAAAAGGGTGATTGACTCTCTCTTTATAGGTAGTTCGGATATTTTTTCACTCGATTTAATGTCTTGGAAATTAAAACGGAAAATAAGTGACTAGACTGAATTGCATATTATTTTCTTAATTTAATTTATTTAACTTAAGTAACTGGAGGCATGCAGTGCAAACCTTTAATGCCGATTTGGCCATTATCGGGGCCGGGGGAGCAGGTTTACGGGCCGCGATTGCTGCGGCACAAGCAAATCCCCAACTCAAGATTGCGCTGATTTCCAAAGTCTACCCGATGCGCAGCCACACCGTGGCCGCAGAGGGGGGATCGGCGGCGGTCACACAAGATCACGATAGCTTCGACTTCCACTTTCACGACACCGTGGCCGGAGGCGACTGGCTGTGTGAACAGGACGTGGTGGACCACTTCGTGCAACAGTGCCCGCGCGAAATGACCCAGCTTGAACAGTGGGGCTGTCCGTGGAGCCGCAAGCCGGACGGCTCGGTCAACGTGCGCCGTTTCGGCGGGATGAAGATCGAACGCACCTGGTTCGCCGCGGATAAAACCGGCTTCCACATGCTGCACACCCTGTTCCAGACCTCGCTGAAATACCCGCAGATTCAGCGTTTCGACGAGCATTTCGTACTGGATATTCTGGTGGATGACGGGCACGCCCGCGGGGTCGTCGCCATCAACATGATGGAAGGGTCGCTGATTCAGATTCGCGCCAACGCCATCGTGATGGCTACCGGCGGCGCCGGTCGCGTCTATCGCTACAACACCAACGGCGGCATCGTTACCGGCGACGGCATGGGCATGGCCTTCCGCCACGGCGTACCGCTGCGCGACATGGAATTCGTACAGTACCACCCTACCGGCCTGCCGGGTTCCGGTATTCTGATGACCGAAGGCTGCCGCGGTGAAGGCGGTATCATGGTCAACAAAGACGGCTACCGCTATCTGCAAGACTACGGCCTCGGGCCGGAAACGCCGCTGGGCGAGCCGAAAAACAAATACATGGAACTGGGGCCGCGCGATAAAGTGTCGCAGGCTTTCTGGCACGAATGGCGCGCCGGGCGCACCGTGCCCACCCCGCTGGGCGACGTGGTCTACCTCGACCTACGCCATCTGGGCGAGAAGAAACTGAAAGAACGTCTGCCGTTCATTTGCGAACTGGCGAAAGCCTACGTCGGCGTCGACCCGGTGAAAGAGCCGATTCCGATTCGCCCCACCGCGCACTACACCATGGGCGGCATCGAAACCGATCAGCAGTGTGAAACCCGTATTCAGGGCCTGTTCGCCGTCGGCGAATGTTCGTCCGTCGGTCTGCACGGCGCCAATCGTCTCGGTTCCAACTCGCTGGCGGAACTGGTGGTGTTCGGCCGCGTCGCCGGTGAAAAAGCAGTGGAACGCTCGCAGTCCGCAGCGCCGGCCAACGCCAGCGCGCTGGATGCGCAGGCCAATGACGTGGAGCAGCGCCTGCACGCATTGATGAAGCAGGAAGGCACCGAAAGCTGGGCCAAAATCCGCGACGAAATGGGGCTGTCAATGGAAGAAGGCTGCGGTATTTACCGCACCACCGACCTGATGCAGAAAACCGTCGACAAACTGGCGGAACTGAAAGAGCGCTTCAAGCGCGTGAAGATCACCGACCGCTCCAGCGTGTTCAACACCGATCTGCTCTACACCATCGAACTGGGCCACAGTCTGGACGTTGCCGAGTGTATGGCGCATTCCGCCATCAACCGCAAAGAGTCACGCGGTGCGCATCAGCGTCTGGACGAAGGCTGCACCGAGCGTGACGACGTCAACTTCCTGAAGCACACGCTGGCGTTTTATAACCCGGAAGGCGCGCCTCGCCTGGAATACAGCGATGTGAAGATCACCAAGCTGCCGCCGGCGAAACGCGTTTACGGCGCCGAAGCGGAAGCTCAGGAGAAAAACAAGAAGGAGCAAGCGAATGGCTGATATGCAAACCCTGAAAATGGAAGTCATGCGCTATAACCCGGAGCAGGATAACGCCCCGCACTTCGAAACCTACGACGTGCCGTATACCCGCGAAACCTCGCTGCTCGATGCGCTGGGCTACATCAAGGACAACCTGGCGCCGGACCTGTCTTACCGCTGGTCCTGCCGCATGGCGATTTGCGGCTCCTGCGGCATGATGGTCAACAACGTGCCGAAGCTGGCCTGTAAAACCTTCCTGCGCGACTACACGGCCGGCATGAAGATCGAAGCGCTGGGTAACTTCCCGATCGAACGCGATCTGGTGGTGGACATGACCCACTTCATCGAAAGTCTGGAAGCCATCAAGCCGTACATCATCGGCAACAACCGCACGCCGGATCAGGGCCCGAACAAACAGACGCCGGCTCAGATGGCGAAATACCATCAGTTCTCAGGCTGCATCAACTGCGGGCTGTGCTACGCCGCCTGCCCGCAGTTCGGCCTGAACCCGGAGTTCATCGGTCCCGCCGCCATCACGCTGGCGCACCGTTACAACCTGGACAACCGCGACCACGGCAAGAAAGAGCGTATGGCGCAGTTGAACAGCGACAACGGCGTCTGGTCCTGTACTTTCGTGGGTTACTGCTCCGAAGTGTGTCCGAAGCACGTCGATCCGGCGGCGGCTATCCAGCAGGGTAAGGTGGAAAGCGCCAAAGACTTCATGATCGCCATGCTGAGACCACAATAAGGGAGGCAACAAATGATCACCAAACGTAAAGCGTATGTCCGTGGCATGACGCCCACCTGGTGGCAGAAGCTCGGTTTCTACCGTTTCTATATGCTGCGCGAAGGCACTGCGGTGCCCGCCGTCTGGTTCAGCATCGTGCTGCTGCATGGCGTGTTTTCGCTCAAAGCCGGCCCGGAAGGCTGGAGCCAGTTTGTCGGCTTCCTGCAAAACCCGCTGGTACTGTTGCTCAACATCATCGCCTTGCTGGCGGCGGTGTTGCACACCAAGACCTGGTTCGATTTGGCGCCGAAGGCCGCCATCATCATCGTAAAAGATGAAAAAATGGGGCCGGAGCCGATCGTTAAAGGACTGTGGGCGGCCGCTGTGGTCATCACGCTGGCGGTGCTGGCCATCGCCTTGCTGTTCTGAACAGGAGGAATCTCGTGATTAATCAACAACCCAAACGTTCCGATGAACCACCGTTCTGGGGCCTGTTCGGCGCCGGCGGCATGTGGTGCGCCATGTTCGCGCCGGTTATCATCCTGCTGGTGGGCGTGCTGCTGCCGCTCGGTCTGTTCCCGCAGGCGCTGACCTACGATCGCATCGCCGCGTTCAGTCATAGCCTGATTGGCCGCGTGTTTCTGCTGCTGATGATCGTGCTGCCGCTGTGGCTCGGCCTGCACCGCATCCACCACGCCATGCACGACCTGAAAATCCATGTGCCGGCCGGTAAATGGGTGTTCTACGGTCTGGCGGCGATCCTGTCGGTGGTGACCGTCATCGGCGTCGTGACGCTGTAAGGCGCTACCCACGTCTGCACCAACGGCCTGCCTGCGCAGGCCGTTATGCTTTGGGCCAGCCCCACGTCAGGCTTTATCCCTCAGCTTTTCATTGCATCTTCGCCTAGCCCTTTCTACCTTTAAAGTCGTGTTCGGACTGAAAAGGGATCACCCGCCATGACATACTGGCGCGTCATATTCACCACCGCCGTTGCGCTGTTTTCCGTTGCCTGCAGCACCACGCCGCCGCGGGGCGTTCAGGTCGTGGACAACTTCGAACTCTCCCGCTATATGGGAACCTGGTATGAAATCGCCCGACTGGACAACCGTTTCGAGCGCGGTCTGGAGCAGGTCACCGCCACCTACAGCCCGCGGGAGGACGGCGGCATCACCGTGGTTAACCGCGGTTTCGACCCGGTTAAGCGGGTCTGGCGCGAAAGTATCGGCAAGGGCTACTTCACCGGCTCGCCGCAACGTGCCGCACTGAAAGTGTCGTTCTTCGGGCCGTTTTATGGCGGTTATAACGTAATTGCGCTGGACAGCGATTATCGTTACGCGCTGGTGTGCGGGCCAAACCGAGATTATCTCTGGATTCTGTCCCGCACGCCTGAAATCAATCATCTCGTCAGGCAGGCGCTGCTGGCGACCGCCCAACGCAATGGTTTTCAGACGGACAACTTAATCTGGGCTCGCCCTTAATCTGGGTGAATCCGTTCGCCGGTTTAGGGAAATAATCTGGTTAGTCAAAACAGCTCAGGAAATAAATAAAACAGCGTTTCGATATTATTGTTTCCTGCAACAGCAAACCGGTTCACCCGGTTTATTTTCAGCCGTGTGAACCGGCGGTTTTTATGAAATATCGTTACGCGATGGGTCAACCCATAATTTTGTCGCGGAACATAAAGAATACCGCGCCCAGCAGACACAAACCGGCCCAAATATAGTCGGTGCGGAATGGTTCTTTGAGAATAATCATCGAGAAAGGAATAAACACCGACAGGCTGATCACTTCCTGCAAAATTTTCAGTTGCCCGGCCGACGCTACCTGATAACCGATACGGTTGGCCGGCACCTGCAACAGGTATTCAAACAGCGCGATCCCCCAGCTGACCAACGCCGCCACCATCCAGGTTCGGCCGCTGAAATAGCGAAGATGCCCATACCAGGCAAAGGTCATGAATACATTACTGAGGGTCAGCATGAAAACGGTAATAATCAGTGGGGACATAGCGATCTCCTTAACCAAGACGCGGCATTATTACGTCAGGCGGGAGAAAATACCATCAGGCAACGCTCAGCTTGTGTGAGAGAATTTTTCAGGCGGGATATCAAGGGCATTGCAACGCGTAAACCGCCCGACGGGCAGTTTACGCGCCGGGAAGATTACTTCACGCGGGAGACGTATTCGCCGGAGCGGGTGTCAACCTTAATCACTTCGCCGATCTGGACGAACAGCGGCACTTTTACCACCGCGCCGGTAGACAGCGTGGCCGGCTTGCCGCCAGTACCAGCGGTGTCGCCTTTCAGGCCCGGATCGGTTTCGGTGATTTCAGCTTCGATAAAGTTCGGCGGCTGAACGGCGATCGGTCGACCGTCCCACAGGGTAACGATACATTCGGCGTTATCCTGCAACCATTTAGCGGAATCACTCACGGTTTTCGCTTCAACCTGATGCTGCTCAAAGGTTTCAGGGTGCATGAAATGGAAGAACTCACCGTCGTTATACAGGTAGGTCATGTTGGTATCCACCACGTCGGCACCTTCCGCCGAGTCGGTAGACTTGAAGGTTTTCTCAACGCGGGTGCCCGTCAACAGACGACGCATTTTGACGCGAGCAAAAGCCTGGCCTTTACCCGGTTTCACAAATTCACTGGATTCGATGGCATACGGCTCGCCCTCGAACATGATTTTAAGACCGGAGCGGAAATCGTTGCTAAAATAAGTCGCCATAATGGCCCTCTACATTAATACTGGTACTTAGCCAAAAAAATGGCACACATTGTAACCCTAAATATACCTTCCCGAGAAGATTGGTTGCAGCAACTCACCGACGTTATTACCGATCCTGATGAATTGCTGCGACTTCTGGCGCTGGATACCCATCCGCAACTGAGCGCCGGGCGCGATGCCCGCAAACTGTTTCCGCTGCGGGTGCCGCGCGCGTTTGCCGCGCGTATGCGCCCCGGCGACGCCCGCGATCCGCTGCTGTTGCAGGTGCTGACCGCGCAGGACGAGTTCATCGTCACCCCCGGCTTCAGCCACGATCCGCTGGACGAACAGCACAGCGTGGTGCCCGGACTGCTGCACAAATACCACAATCGCGCACTGCTGCTGGTGAAGGGCGGGTGCGCGGTCAACTGCCGTTACTGTTTCCGCCGCCATTTTCCTTATCAGGATAACCAGGGCAACAAGGCCAACTGGCGTCAGGCGCTGGATTACATTCGCCAGCAGCCGCAACTGGACGAAATCATCTTTTCCGGCGGCGATCCGCTGATGGCCAAGGATCATGAGCTGGACTGGCTGCTGAACGAACTGGAACAGATTCCCCACCTGAAGCGGCTGCGCATCCACACCCGCCTGCCGGTGGTGATTCCGGCGCGCATCACCGCTGAACTCTGCCAGCGGCTGGCGCAATCGTCGCTGCGCGTGGTGCTGGTGACCCATATCAACCATGCCAACGAAATCGACGCCGAATTCACCGACAGTATGGCACGTTTGCGCCGCGCAGGCGTGACGCTGCTCAATCAAAGCGTATTGCTGCGGGGCGTCAACGATAACGCCGATACGCTGGCGGCGCTCAGCAACGCGTTGTTCGACGCCGGCATTCTACCCTATTACCTGCATGTGCTGGACAAGGTACAGGGCGCGGCGCACTTTCTGGTGCCGGACGACGAAGCGCGAGCGCTGATCAGGGAATTGATGACGCAGGTATCAGGCTATCTGGTGCCAAGCCTGACAAGGGAAATCGGCGGCGAAGCCAGCAAGACGCTGCTGGATATCGGAATGCCGCAACGGCAGGAAAATCAGAACTGAGGCGCCGCCAGCGTCACGCGACGCTGGCGGTCTTCGACATCAGGGGCACTTGTAAACCTGACCCTGCATCTTGCTGTCCAGCGGCGCGAAGCTGGACAGGAACGTCTGGCTCGGCGTGGTCGCACCATAAATCACGTTGCCGCCCATCGCCGCCGCTTTATTGCGCAGGTCGTTCGCCGCACCACGCATTGAACTGCCTTCGTTGCCGCCGCCCGACAGCCAGTTGGACTGCGTGCCGGTGATGTTGCCCAACAGCTGGCATTGCGCCGCCGGTTTACTGTCAGTAAAACGCACCGCCTGACCGGCAGCACTGAGTTCGTTGCTGGTGCTGCATCCCGCCAGCAAGGCGACGGCAGCCAATCCCATCAGAATACGAGTCCGCATGCTTCTCTCCGTGATAGTCGATACACTGGCCGAAGCCGGGCTACCCCGACCCGACAATCGAAAACTTATGCCAAAACAGGCCCATGTTACCACCATCGGGGTTGCAATTACCGGATAAACGACAACAATTTCTGTTGCCATGACGCTCTCTAACCATGACGATGATCACGCCCGGTTTCACATCGGCGGGCGCAGGATTGTCGTGCTCGACCTCGGGGCAGTCGTTGCGACCGAAGCATTTTCCCTTCACCAACAGGATATATCTCATGCAAAGGACGTATCAGCTATTTCGCCGGATATCGCTTGCCGCCTGTCTGATGACCGCCACAATCAGCCAGGTCGGCGCCCATACCGTTTCACCGGTTACCGCTAATGCGATGGCCACTACCCGCGCTATCTACAACTGGATGGCGCACCTGCCGAATCGCAGCGACTCTCGCCTGCTCTCCGGCGCGTTTGGCGGTTACGCCAATATCGGCGGCGATGACGCCTTCTCGCTGACCGAAGCGGAGAACATCGCCGCCCGCACCGGCCAGTATCCGGCCATCTACGCCTGCGACTACGCGCGCGGCTGGGACAGAACCTCGGCGGGTAACGAGGCGGACCTGGTGGATTACAGTTGTAACAGCACGCTGATCGACTACTGGAAAAAAGGCGGTCTGGTGCAAATCAGCCATCATCTGCCCAACCCGGTCTTTGCCGGCAATGACCCCGGCACCGGCGAAGGCGGGCTGAAAAAAGCGGTCAGCAACGAGCAACTGGCTGCCGTGCTACAGTCAGGAACGCCGGAGCGTACCCGCTGGCTGGCTATTCTGGACAAGGTCGCGGCCGGGCTGGCACAGTTGCAACAGCAGGGCGTGGTGGTGCTGTACCGTCCGCTGCACGAAATGAACGGCGAATGGTTCTGGTGGGGCGCCACCGGCTACAACACCCATGACACCACGCGGATGAGCCTGTATATCCGCCTGTACCGCGACATCTATACCTATTTCACCCAGACTAAAGGGTTGAACAACCTGCTGTGGGTGTACGCGCCGGACGCCAACCGTCAGGACAAGACCGGCTTCTACCCCGGTGACGCTTATGTGGATATCGCCGGGCTGGACATGTATCTGGACAATCCGGCCAATCTCAGCGGTTACGACGAGATGCTGCGGTTGAACAAGCCATTCGCCTTAACCGAGGTCGGCCCGTCCACCACCAACCAGCAGTTTGATTACGCCCGTCTGGTCAGCATCATCAAAAGCAATTTCCCCAAAACCGTCTATTTCCTGCCCTGGAATAACGTATGGGGCCCGGTGAAAAATCTGAATGCTTCCGCCGCCTACAACGACAGCAGCGTCGTTAATCGGGGCGGTATCTGGAACGGCAGCCAGTTGACGCCGATTGTCGAAGCCAACTGATGCTATAAAAGCTGATGTTATAACAATTAATGTTATACAAACCAATGCCATAAACAACAGGCCCCGAAATCGGGGCCTGTTGCTATTCGCGGATACGCCGTAACTACGCGCGCCACTGCTTGAAGCGGTTGATCAGCCCGTTGGTGGAGCTGTCGTGACTGCTGACGGCGCTGTCATCCTGCAGTTCCGGCAGGATGCGGTTAGCCAGCTGTTTGCCCAGCTCCACGCCCCACTGGTCGAAGGTGAAGATGTTCAGGATCGCGCCCTGGGTGAAGATCTTATGCTCATAAAGCGCGATCAGCGCTCCCAGGCTGTACGGAGTGATTTCCCGCAGCAGGATCGAGTTGGTCGGGCGGTTGCCTTCGAATACTTTGAACGGCGCCACGTGCTCGACGTCTTTGGCTGATTTACCGGCCGCCGCGAACTCCGCTTCCACCACCTCGCGGGATTTGCCGAACGCCAGTGCCTCGGTCTGGGCGAAGAAGTTCGACAACAATTTGCTGTGATGGTCGCTCAGTGCGTTGTGGGTGAGCGCCGGCGCGATGAAGTCGCACGGCACCAGCTTGGTGCCCTGATGGATCAGCTGATAGAACGCGTGCTGGCCGTTGGTGCCCGGCTCGCCCCAGATAATCGGGCCGGTCTGGTAATCCACCGGATTGCCGTTGCGGTCAACGTACTTACCGTTGGACTCCATGTTGCCCTGCTGGAAGTAGGCCGCGAAACGGTGCATGTACTGATCGTACGGCAGAATCGCTTCAGTTTCCGCGCCAAAAAAGTTGTTGTACCAGATGCCGATCAGCGCCAGCAGCACCGGCAGGTTTTTCTCGGCCGGGGTGGTGGCGAAATGCTGGTCCATGGCGTGAGCGCCGCTCAGCAGTTGTTCGAAGTTATCGAACCCGACAGACAGCACAATCGACAGGCCGATGGCGGACCACAGCGAGTAACGGCCGCCGACCCAGTCCCAGAATTCGAACATGTTGTCGGTGTCGATGCCGAACTCGCCGACGGCTTTGGCGTTGGTAGACAGCGCCGCGAAGTGTTTGGCGACGTGTTTTTCATCGCCGGCCGTCTTCAGGAACCAGTCGCGCGCACTATGGGCGTTGGTCATGGTTTCCTGCGTGGTGAACGTCTTGGAGGCCACCAGGAACAGGGTGGTTTCCGGGTTGACGCGTTTGAGGGTTTCGGCGATGTGGGTGCCGTCGACGTTGGAAACGAAGTGCATATTGAGGTGATTTTTATACGGGCGCAGCGCCTCGGTCACCATGAACGGCCCCAGGTCGGACCCGCCGATACCGATGTTTACCACGTCGGTGATCGCCTTGCCGGTGTAGCCTTTCCACTCGCCGCCAATCACGCGCTCGCTGAACTGCTTCATCTTTTGCAGCACTGCGTTCACTTCCGGCATCACATCTTTGCCGTCGACCACGATCGGCGTGTTGCTGCGGTTGCGCAACGCGACATGCAGCACGGCGCGATCTTCGGTACGGTTGATCTTCTCGCCGGAAAACATCGACTTGATGGCAGCGGACAGATCGGTTTCACGCGCCAGCGCCTGCAGTTTTTCCAGCGTGTCGGCGGTGATGCGGTTCTTGGAATAATCCACCAGCATCAGGTCGCCGAACGTGGCGGAAAAGTGAGAGAAACGCTCGGGATCCTGCGCGAACAGATCGCTGATCTGCACCTCTTTCATCGCGGCAAAATGCTGCTGCAATGCCTGCCAGGCGGCAGTCTGCGTCGGGTTGATATTTTTCATCACACTACTCTTCGGTTTGAGAACAAGTCGGTTTGAGAACAAATAGGTTTGAGAACAAGTCGGTCGCCGGGCGGGAAATCCTGCCCGCTTTTTCCCGATTGTATCCCTTAACGTCGTGCGGGGAAGCCCTTTTCTTGCGAAATGGCGCGCCCCTGACCAATGTTGATCAACAGCAATGTTGATTGACAGCAATGTTGATTGACAGCCGCCGCGTTACCCGCTATTTGTAAAAGCCTACTTGCGCACCCGTTGCGCAAGCCAGAAGAGGAGCGCCGCCCAGGCAAGGTATCGGAGGAACCGTATCCGATGAGGATACCAGAGGGGGAGCGGCGCCGAGACAGACGTAACCTACGGTGTTTACGCTGCCGACCGCAGGGGCTGAATCCCCTGGGTTGTCACCCGCATCGCTCCGCAAGGCGGAACGATCAGCAAGGTGGAGCGCTTCTGGGTGTGCCGTAGCCAGTAACCTACGCTTGCCCCCTGCTTACCGCTCTTCCCTTGTGCCAAGGCTTAACGATGGAATGCTGTTGTCGACGACGACAATGACGCCCCTGACACGAGGTTTTTGAATGTCTGCTAACACTGATAACTCACTGATTATCGCCAAATTCGGCGGCACCAGCGTCGCTGATTTCGACGCCATGAACCGCAGCGCCGACATCGTGCTGTCCGACGCGCAGGTACGGGTGGTGGTGCTGTCCGCCTCCGCCGGCGTGACCAACCTGCTGGTGGCGCTGGCGGAAGGTTTACCGCCGGCTGAACGCACCGCGCAACTGGAAAAACTGCGCCAGATTCAATACGCCATCATCGACCGCCTCAACCAGCCGGCCGTCATCCGTGAAGAAGTCGACCGCATGCTGGACAACGTGGCCCGCCTGTCGGAAGCGGCGGCGCTGGCGACTTCCAGCGCCCTGACCGACGAACTGGTCAGCCACGGCGAGCTGATATCCACCCTGCTGTTTGTGGAAATTCTGCGCGAGCGCAACGTCGCCGCCGAATGGTTCGACGTGCGTAAAATCATGCGTACCAACGATCGCTTCGGCCGCGCCGAGCCGGACTGCGACGCGCTGGGCGAACTGACCCGCAGCCAGCTGACGCCGCGTCTGGCGCAGGGGCTGATCATCACCCAGGGCTTCATCGGCAGCGAAGCCAAAGGCCGCACCACCACGCTGGGCCGCGGCGGCAGCGATTACACCGCCGCCCTGCTGGGCGAAGCGCTGCACGCCAACCGTATCGACATCTGGACCGACGTGCCCGGCATCTACACCACCGACCCGCGCGTGGTGCCGTCCGCTCACCGCATCGACCAGATTACCTTTGAAGAAGCGGCCGAAATGGCCACCTTCGGCGCCAAGGTGCTGCACCCGGCCACGCTGCTGCCTGCTGTACGCAGCGACATTCCGGTATTCGTCGGCTCCAGCAAAGACCCGGCGGCCGGCGGCACGCTGGTGTGCAACAACACCGAAAACCCGCCGCTGTTCCGCGCGCTGGCGCTGCGCCGCAAGCAGACGCTGCTGACCCTGCATAGCCTTAACATGCTGCACGCGCGCGGCTTTCTGGCGGAAGTGTTCAGTATTCTGGCTCGCCACAACATCTCGGTGGATTTGATCACCACCTCCGAGGTGAACGTGGCGCTGACGCTGGACACCACCGGCTCGACCTCGACCGGCGACAGCCTGCTGTCCAGCGCGCTGCTGACCGAACTGTCCTCGCTGTGTCGGGTGGAAGTGGAAGAGAACATGTCGCTGGTGGCGCTGATCGGCAACCAGCTGTCGCAGGCCTGCGGCGTCGGCAAAGAGGTGTTCGGGGTGCTGGAGCCGTTCAACATCCGCCTCATCTGCTACGGCGCCAGCAGCCACAACCTGTGCTTCCTGGTGCCGTCCAGCGATGCCGAGCAGGTGGTACAGACGCTGCATCACAATCTGTTTGAATAATGTGGTTTGAATAACGCGGTTTAAATAACACGATGCAATGGCCGGGATAAAACCGGCTACGAGCCATAAAGGCAGACAGATCCGAAACCCAATGCGGGTTTCGGATTTTTTTATGCCTGCGGTCCGCCACCGCCTCCATGATCCCAACCAATAAAAAAGGATAAACGACAGAGCCTGCCGCAGCGGAAAACACGATGTTTAACCATCAAGGTGGGAGGAAAAAGGGAACGCGGTGAACACATGGCAAATCCTCGTGAAATTGTAGAGCTTAGTCATCACATACGAAAAATCGCCAATAACAAGATTGCCGATATCGACCACATCAACCGGGAAACCACGTTTCTCGCCCTGAATGCTCTGATTGAGGCGGCACGCGCCGGAGAGGCGGGAAGAGGATTTGCGGTGGTCGCCGCTCAGGTTAAACACGTGGCGTCGCTGATTAACCAAATCACCGCCGACCTTAATCAGGAACTGGCAGGCTCGCTGTCAAAGCTGACTGAGCTGGGCGACAGCATGATTTCCCGGCTACACGAGCATGAAAGCGGGCGCCATGTCGATCAGGCATTGAATATGATCGACATTATCGATCGCAACCTGTACGAGCGCTCCTGCGACGTGCGCTGGTGGGCGACGGACACCGCGGTGGTCGCCTGCGCCGCCCATCCGGGTCACGCCGAGCGGCAATACGCCTCGCACCGGCTGTCGGTCATTCTGGCGAGCTATACCGTGTATCTGGATTTGTGGGTAACCGACCTGAACGGTACGGTGCTGGCGAACGGACGCGGGCAGGATTACGACGTCACCGGCCGCAACGTCTCCGACCTTGCCATTTTCCGGCGGGCGAAAGCGACGAAAAACGGCACCGACTATGTGGCGGCGGATATCCAGAAAATCGCGCTGTTGCGTAATGCGGCGGTCGCTACCTACGCCACGGCGATTCGTGAAAACGGCGATGAACATGGCCGCCCGGTCGGCGTACTGCTGATTTTCTTCGACTGGGCGCCGCAGGCCACGACGGTGGTTCGAAATGTGCGCCTGACGGACGAGGAGTGGCGGCATACGCGCTGCCTGATTGTGGATTCAGCGTCGCGCGTCATCGCCAGTTCCGATGACGCGACGCCACTGGGCGAGCACTTTCCGTTACGCACGGAAGGAAAAGCGTCCGGGTACTATCAAACCGACGGCAGAACCCTGTCTTTCGCGCTGACGCCAGGCTATGAAAGCTACCGGGGCCTGGGCTGGTACGGCGTGATCGAACAGCGAACGAACACGCCGACATAAAACGTCGGGCGACGGCAAACACATCGTCGTCGCCCGCCTCTTAGCATGGCTTACATGGAGACGGAGGACTCTTCCCGCCCTTCGTCCTCTTCTTCCATCATCATCAGCACGTTGTAAGCCACCGCGCAAAACAGCGAGTTCAGCCGGTTCATGTCGCCCAGCAGTCCGAGGTGCAGCGAACTGGTTTCCAGGCTCTGCACGTTTTGCTGGTGCAGCCTGTCGACATGCGCGTGGGAATAACGCCGGTTCAGAATGCGGAAACGATGCTTGGCGCGGCGCAACCGTCTGGCGCTGGTCACGTCCGACGACAGGAACACCGACATTCCCAGCCGCAGGTTGCTCATCAGTTGCTCGTACAGGGTATTGAGTTCGTCCTGCCCGGCGGTCGAAAAACCGCGCAGCCCATCCGGCGCATGCGCGTCGAGATCGCAGACCACCCGCTCGATGATATCGCCGGCCTGTTCCAGATTGAGCGCCATTTCAATCACTTCCGCCCAGCGCCGTGAATCGCGCTCGTGCAGCCCGGCCTTTTCAATCTGCGCCAGATAGAGCTTGATGGCGTTGTAGAGCACGTCCACGTCGTCATCCAGCTTACGGATTTCGCGCACCTGCTGGTGCTCGCCCCGCAGCGTGTTTTGAAACATTTTCAGCATCTGTTCGATCACATCGCCGATGCGCAGCGTCTCCCGCGCCGCGTTAGCCAGCGCCAGCGTCGGCGTATCGAGCGCGCTGACATCCAGATGACGAGGGCGCAATCGCGGGTCGAGCTCCGGCTCAACCCGCACCAGATTGCCGCACAGCTCCGCCATACGCTCGGCAAACGGCAACAGCAGCAGGCAGCGCACCAGGTTGTAAAACAGGTGGAAGTAAATCACCCGTTCTTCATCCGGCAACGGCACCGCTTCCATTCCGTCCGCCAGATAACCGATGGCCGGCAACGCCGGCAGACAACCAATCAGTTTGAAGAACATGCTCCCCAGCGCCACCTGCCGCGCCGCCGCGCCCTGTGTGCTGGCGTTCGCCAGCGCCAGAATGCCGCTGCCCAGATTAGCGCCGATCACCAGACACAACGCCACATCCAGAGAGATCACATGGCTGGCGGTCAGGGTGGCGGTCAGCAGCACCGCCGCCAGGCTGGAATAACTCACAATGGCGAACACCGCGCCAACCAACGCATCCAGCATCACATCGCCCGTCAGCGAGGAAAACAGCACCTTAACCCCGGCGGTCTGGGTGATCGGCGTCGCCGAATCCACAATCAACTCCAGCGCCAGCAGAATCAGCCCCAACCCGATGGCAATCCGCCCCAGCTGTCCGGCGCGGGTCTGCTTGCAACTGAGGAAAAAGATAACCCCGAGGAAAATCAGCAAGGGCGACAGCCAGGAGAGATCAAACGTCAGCACGCGCACCATCAGCGCGGTGCCGACATCCGCACCCAGAATAATCACCAGCGCCGGCGCCAGCGCAATCAACCCCTGCGAGACAAAGGAGATCGCGAGCAGCGCGGTGGCGTTGCTGCTCTGCACCAGCGCAGTCACGCCGATGCCGGCGAGAAAGGCCAGCGGCTTACGGCTCACGCTATCGCTGATCGTTCGCCGCAGACGGGCGCCGTACACCCGCATAATCCCGGTACGAACAATATGCGTACCCCAGACCAGCAACGCGATGGCAGACAATAAATGCAGCAGCGTCAACACGGAACTGAGCCTCCCTCAGTCAAAATGGTTAGAGAAAAATAGCTATAGAAAAATAGTTATGGAAAAAATGGCATTCCCGCGCACAAACCCGGTGTACGTCTCACTTGCGCCCGGTTTTAAGTCTGACATCTTACTGACATCTTATCTGTTCTTGAGTGGGTCAGCGGGTGTAAATAAGGGTAATTTTTTTAAAATCACGGCCTAAATCAATAACCGAGCGTATTTCCCCCACTCGGTACGTTTCTGGCGTTATGCTTCGTCCATCAGCCGTTTCGCCCGACATTGGCGACGGCATCCTCTTCAGACCTGAGTCAAGGATATACGGATGAAGACCAAAACCGCATATGGCCTGAACTGGCTGGCGCTGCTCATCATTGTGATTGTGACCGCCTTTTTCTGGCAACTGACGCCGCCAACCGGGCTAAAACCCGCCGCCTGGCACTCCGCCGTACTGTTTGTCGCCACCATCATCAGCATCGTGGCGAACGTGTTGCCGATCGGCGCCATCGGTATCATCAGTATTACGCTGTTCGCCCTCACCTACGCCGCCGGCGACACCAGCGCCAGCGCCTCCATTCAGACCGCGTTGAGCGACCTTAACAGCTCGCTGATCTGGCTGATTGTAGTGGCGTTCATGATCGCCCGCGGTTTTATCAAAACCGGCTTGGGCCGTCGCATCGCCTTACAAATGATCCGCCTGTTGGGCAAACGCACGTTAGGGCTGGCTTACGGTCTGGCGTTCGCCGATCTGGTGCTATCGCCCGCCATGCCCAGCAACACCGCCCGCTGCGGCGGGGTGATTTACCCGATTGCCGATTCGCTGGCGCGCAGTTTTGACTCCAAACCGGAAGACGCCTCCCGCAGCAAAATCGGTACCTTTCTGGTGACCTGTATCGGCAACGTCAACGACGTCACCGCCGCGCTGTTCATGACCGGTTACACCGGTAACCTGCTGGCGGTGAAACTGGCGGCCAACGCCGGCATCACCATCACCTGGGGCAGTTGGTTCATCGCCGCCGTGGTGCCCTGCGTGATTTCTCTGCTGCTGGTGCCGCTGTGCGTCTACATGCTGGCGAAACCGGAAATTCGCCATACGCCGGACGCACCGAAACTGGCGGTTGCCGAACTGGAAAAAATGGGAAGCATGTCGCGCGGCGAGTGGCTGATGGCCGCCACCGTGGTGATTCTGCTGGTGCTGTGGATTTTCGGCGATCTGCTGGGCGTCGACGCCACCACCGCCTCGTTTGTCGGCCTCTCCTTCCTGCTGCTGACCGGCGTATTAAGCTGGGAAGATATCAAGAGCGAGAAAGGCGCATGGGATACGCTAATCTGGTTCGCCGCATTGCTGATGATGGCTAACCAGTTGAAGAAACTGGGCTTCACTACCTGGTTTGGCGACCTGATCGGCAACAGCATCGGTCACCTGATGCAGGACACCAGCTGGGTGCTGGTGCTGCTATTGCTTAACGCCGCCTACTTCTACACCCACTACTTTTTCGCCAGCGGCAACGCCCAGATCGCGGCGCTGTACGCGGTGTTCCTCGGCGTGGGCATTAACCTGCACATCCCGGCGGCGCCGATGGCGCTGATGCTGGCGTTCACCAGCAGCCTGTACTGCTCGCTGACCCAGTACACCCACGCCCGCGGCCCGATTCTGTTCGGCGCCGGCTACGTACCCACCGCCGTCTGGTGGCGCACCGGCTTTGTCATCAGCCTGATCAATCAGGCGATCTTTATGTCCGCCGGTCTGTTGTGGTGGAAGGTGATCGGGCTTTACTGAGCCTATTCGGCATCGAAAAAACACAGGCCGGGATAACCCGGCCTGTGTTTTTTATTATCCAAATGAATCAGTCCGCATCATACCCCAGATTCGGCGCCAGCCAGCGCTCGATCTCCTCCACCGGCATTTGCTTGCGAACGGCGTAGTCTTCCACCTGATCGCGCTGGATTTGCGCCACGGCGAAATACTTGCTGTCCGGGTGGCTGAAGTACCAGCCGGACACCGACGCGCCCGGCCACATGGCATAAGACTCGGTGAGCGTCATACCGACGGTGTTATCCACGTCCAGCAGTTGCCAGATGGTCGCTTTCTCGGTGTGATCCGGACAGGCCGGGTAACCCGGCGCCGGGCGGATACCCTGATAGTTTTCGCGGATCAGCTCGTCGTTGCCGAGGTTCTCGTTCGGTGCATAGCCCCAGTGGACCTTGCGCACCCGCTCGTGCAGGTACTCGGCGAAAGCTTCCGCCAGCCGGTCGGCCAGCGCTTTGAGCATAATCTTGTTGTAGTCGTCGTGCTGCGCTTCCCATTGTGCGGCCAGTTCGTCCTCTTCCAGCCCGCCGGTCACCGCGAACGCACCGAGGTAATCCGGCTTGCCGCTGGCTTTTGGCGCCACAACATCCGCCAGACAGTAGTTGGGAAAATCGGTCTTTTCGGTTTGCTGGCGCAGATGATGGCTGACGGTCAGCACCTCGGTGCGACGCTCGTCGGTATAGATTTCGATGTCATCGCCCACCCGGTTGGCCGGAAACAGCCCTACGACCCCACGCGGATTCAGCGTGCCGTTGGCTGACAAGGTATCCAGCATGGCGTTAGCGTCGGCAAACAGACGCTTGGCCTCTTCGCCCACCACCTCGTCTTCAAGAATGTTGGGGTATTTGCCCGCCAGCGACCAGGTCATAAAGAACGGCGTCCAGTCGATGTAAGTACGCAATGTCTCGATGCCGGCGGAAACCGATTGCACGCCGAGGCGGTGCGCCACCGGCGGCGTATAGCTATCCCAGTCGATCGGCATGGCGTTGTCGCGCGCCACGCTCAGCGACACCGGCGGCGTGCGCGGTTTTTTGCGGCCGTGCTGGATACGCACCGTCTCGTATTCTTTGCGGATGCGCGCCACAAAGTCGCCGCGTTGGGTATCCGATAACAGCGCCGACACTACGCCCACCGAACGCGACGCATTCTGCACGTATACCGTCGGGCCGCTGTAATTCTGCTCGATCTTCACCGCGGTGTGCGCCTTGGAGGTGGTGGCGCCGCCGATCAACAACGGCAGCGTAAAACCCTGGCGCTCCATCTCTTTGGCGACGTTGACCATTTCGTCCAGCGACGGGGTAATCAACCCCGACAGGCCGATGATATCGACCTTCTCTTCGCGGGCGGTCTTGAGGATCTTGTCGGTCGGCACCATCACGCCTAAATCGATAATCTCGTAGTTGTTGCACTGCAATACCACGCCGACGATGTTTTTACCGATATCGTGTACGTCGCCCTTCACCGTCGCCAGCAGAATCTTGCCGGCGCTGGAGCCCTGGTCTTTGCTGGCCTGAATGAACGGTTCCAGATACGCCACCGCCTGCTTCATCACCCGCGCCGACTTCACCACCTGCGGCAGGAACATCTTACCGGCGCCGAACAGATCGCCGACCACGTTCATGCCGTCCATCAGCGGCCCTTCGATCACTTCGATCGGGCGGGCTGACTGCGCCCGCGCCTCTTCGGTGTCCTGCTCGATAAATTCGGTAATGCCTTTGACCAGCGCGTATTCCAGCCGTTTTCTCACCGGCCAGCCGCGCCATTCGGCCTCGGCTTTATTGCTGTCGTCGTCTGATTTACTACCGCGATACTTCTCGGCAATCGCCAGCATCCGTTCGGTGCCATCGTCGCGCCGGTTGAGAATGACGTCTTCCACCGCGTCGCGCAGCTCGGCGGGCAAATCGTCGTAGATCGCCAACTGACCGGCGTTGACGATGCCCATGTCCATGCCGTTGCGGATGGCGTAATACAGGAACACGGCGTGAATCGCCTCGCGCACCGGCTCGTTGCCACGAAACGAGAATGACACGTTGGACACACCGCCGGAAATCATCGCGTGCGGCAGTTGGGCTTTGATGTCGGCGCAGGCCTCGATAAAGTCCACCGCATAATTATTGTGTTCATCAATACCGGTGGCGACGGCGAAAATGTTCGGGTCGAAAATGATGTCTTCCGGCGGAAAACCGACCTCTTCGGTCAGTATGTGGTAGGCGCGGCGGCAAATCTCAATCTTGCGCGCGCGGGTATCCGCCTGCCCCACTTCGTCAAACGCCATCACCACCACCGCGGCACCGTAACGGCGCACCAGTCGGGCATGATGCACAAAGGCGTCCACGCCTTCTTTCATGGAGATGGAGTTGACGATGCCTTTGCCCTGAATGCACTTCAGCCCGGCTTCCACTACCTCCCACTTGGAGGAGTCGATCATGATCGGCACGCGGGCGATATCCGGCTCGCCGGCGATCAGATTAAGGAAACGCACCATCGCCGCTTCGGCGTTGAGCATGCCCTCGTCCATGTTGATGTCGATGACCTGCGCGCCGCTTTCTACCTGCTGACGCGCCACGTCCAGCGCTTCGTTGTACTTTTCTTCTTTGATCAGGCGTTTGAATTTAGCGGAGCCAGTGACGTTGGTGCGTTCGCCAACGTTAACGAACAGCGTGTCATCGCCGATGTTCAGCGGTTCCAGCCCGGACAGACGGCAGGCTACCGGCAACGTCGGCAAGGCACGCGGCGCCACGCCGTCAACGGCTTTGACCATCGCGGCGATGTGCTCAGGCGTGGTGCCGCAGCACCCGCCGATAATATTCAGGAAACCGGACTGCGCCCATTCACCGATTTGACGCGCCATTTCGTCAGCGTCCAGATCGTATTCGCCGAAGGCATTCGGCAAACCGGCGTTGGGGTGTGCGGTCACATAGCACTCGGCGATGCGCGACAGCTCCGCCACGTACTGACGCAGTTCGTCCGGCCCCAGCGCGCAGTTAAGGCCGAACGACAACGGCCGGGCGTGGCGCAACGAGTTATAAAACGCTTCGGTGGTCTGCCCGGATAGGGTTCGGCCGGAGGCGTCGGTAATGGTGCCGGAGAGCATCACCGGCAGCGTGACGCCCAACGCCTCGAATTCGGTTTCCACCGCGAAAATGGCGGCTTTGGCGTTCAGGGTATCAAAGATGGTTTCGATTAGGATGATATCAACGCCGCCTTCAACCAACGCGCGGGTCGATTCGCGGTACGCTTCCACCAGTTGGTCGAAGCTAACATTACGGTACGCCGGGTCGTTCACGTCCGGCGAGATCGACGCGGTGCGGTTGGTCGGCCCCAGCACCCCGGCGACATAGCGCGGACGCTCCGGCGTGCGTGCCGTCCACTCGTCGGCGCAGGCGCGCGCCAGCCGGGCAGCGGCGGTATTGATTTCCGCCGACAGCGCTTCCATCTCGTAGTCGGCCATCGCGATGCGGGTGGCGTTGAAGGTGTTGGTTTCCAGAATATCCGCGCCCGCCGCCAGATAATCGTTATGAATGGCGGTGATCACCTCCGGCTTACTCAGCACCAGCAGGTCATTATTGCCTTTCAGGTCGCAGTGCCAGTCGGCAAAGCGCTCGCCGCGGTAATCCTCTTCCTGCAGACGGTAACTCTGGATCATGGTGCCCATGCCGCCGTCCAGAATCATAATGCGTTGCGCCAGTTGCTGCTGTAATGCCTGTAACCGATTTGCCATCATCTTATTCTCGTTATCACCCTCGTCTGTGCGAACCTTTATCCTAGCACAACAGCCCGCCGCGCCAGCGCAGTACGCTGTTGATAAAACCGCCTGACAAGACGGTTGCATTCTGCGCTAAAAAAACGAAAATCGATTCCATGATATGAAAAAGGAAATCGACGATGACACCACCCGAAGCCGCCAAACGCGGCAAAAAACCCCGCGCTGCCGGCGCCAGCCCCGCTCAGCCTGCCGGGCAGGTACAGTCGCTGACACGCGGGCTGACGCTGCTGGAATACATCGCCAAAGCCAACGGCAGCATCGCGCTGACCGATCTGGCTCAACAGGCGGGCTTGCCCAACTCCACCACCCACCGGTTACTGACTACCATGCAACAGCAGGGGTTCGTGCGCCAGGTCGGCGATTTGGGATTGTGGACCATCGGCACCCATGCTTTTATCGTCGGCAGCAGCTTTCTGCAAAGCCGTAATCTGCTCAGTCTGGTGCACCCGATGTTGCGTCAGTTGATGGAGAGTTCCGGAGAGACGGTGAATCTGGCGGTGCTGGATCAGAGTGATTATCAGGCCATTATCATCGATCAGGTGCAGTGTACCGCGTTGATGCGCATGTCCGCGCCGATCGGCGGCAAACTGCCGATGCACGCGTCCGGCGCCGGCAAAGCGTTCCTCGCCATGCTACCGGACGACAACATCACCCAACTGCTGCACCGCAAAGGGCTGCATAGCTATACCCCGCATACCCTCAGTGCCCAGACGCTAAAGGAAAACCTGACCAGCATTCGCCGCCAGGGCTACGCGCTGGACGATGAAGAGCACGCGCTGGGCCTGCGCTGCGTCGCCGCCTGCATTCTGGACGAACACCACGAGGCGTTTGCCGCCATCTCCATTTCCGGTCCGGTATCCCGCATCACCGACGATCGCATCACCGAACTGGGCGCGCTGGTGATCAAGGCGGCGAAAGAGATTACCTACCAGTACGGCGGCGCGCGCTGATCGCCGGCGTCATGACGTCAGCGCGCCCGCTGACGTTACCGGGTCGGCATAACGTAAGCTGAAGCGCTTTCTGCGCCGGTAAGCGTAGACATCCTCAATATAGCCGTCGCGGATTCGCTGCTGCAACGCCCGCCAGTATTCGGCCCGAAACAGGTCGTTGTGCAGCTCTTCAAACAGCGGCAGCAAGCGGCGATCGCTGCACAGAAACTGGCGGAACTCTTCCGGAAACACATCATTCGGCCCGACGCTGTACCAGGGCTCCGCCGCCAGTTCGTCCGCCGGGTCGCGGGGCGGCGGGATGTCGCGGAAATTCACCTCGGTCATGTAGCAGATTTCGTCGTAGTCATAAAACACCACCCGGCCGTGGCGAGTGACGCCGAAGTTCTTGAACAGCATATCGCCGGGAAAGATATTGGCCGCCGCCAGTTGCCGGATGGCGTTGCCGTACTCGTCGATGACATCGCGCAGCGCCTGCCCGTCGACCTGTTCCAGATAGAGATTCAGCGGCGTCATGCGCCGTTCCATGTACAGATGGCGGATCACCAGCCGGTCGCCGAGATCTTCCAGCTTATCCGGCACCTCCCGCCGCAGTTCCGCCAGCAATTCCGGGCTGATGCGCGCTTTCTCCAGCACGAAGTTTTCATACTCCTGGGTGTCCGCCATGCGCCCGACGCGGTCATGCTCCTTCACCAGCCGGTAGCACTCCCGCACCCGCGCCTCGCTGACCTCTTTTTGCGGCGCAAACCGATCCTTGATCACCTTGAACACCCGGTCGAAGGTCGGCAGTGTGAACACCAACATCACCATTCCTTTCACCCCCGGCGCGGTAATAAACGGTTCCTGCGTACCGGCGATGAAATCAAGGTACTCCCGGTAGTACTCGGTCTTGCTGTGTTTCTGGCAGCCGATCGCCAGATACAGCTCCGCGGTGGTCTTACCCGGCAAAATCTCCCGCAGCCAGGCCACCAGCGCCGACGGCAGCGGCGCGTAAACCATGAAGTAGGAACGGGCGAAGCCAAACACGATGCTGGCATCCGCATGGCGGGTCAGGCAGGTATCGATAAACAGCGCGCCGCGCTCGTTGTGGTGAATCGGCAGCAAAAACGGAAACACGCCGCCCGGCAAACGCAGTTTTCCCACCAGCCAGGCCGCCTTGTTACGGTAAAACAGCTCGTTCGCCACCTGCAACGAGGCGTTCGCCAGCGACGCCGCCGGGAACGCTTCCCGCAACGACCGCACCACATAACCGATGTCCCGCGTCAGGTTTTCCCACGGCAACCGCAGCGGCAAGGCGGTCAGCACCGCTTCCAGCATCGCGGGCCAGCCGCCGTCGGGCTGGTAAGTCCGAGCCAGCGGACGCGGGATTTCCTGAAAGCGTCGCGCCGGCTGCGAACTGAACACGAACAGTTTGTCCGGCGTCAGCTCACGGTGATTAAACAGCCGGCAATACACCGAGTTGAAAAAGCTCTCCGCAATTTCGAAGCGCGGATAGTCCGGCAACAGCGCGGTATAAATCTGTTTGACCCGCGCGACAAACGCTGCGTCGTAACACTGCCGGTCGGTGATGCAGCCCAGCTGTTCCACCACCAGCCCGACATGATGGTCGTAAAGCTGGATACGCTGCTTCATCGCCTGCTGCACCGCGTGCCAGTCCGCCTGCTCGAAGCGCTGCTGTGCCCCGGCAGTCACCTCCAGAAACCGGCCGTACTGCGCATCGAACCCTTGCAGAATGGTCTGCGCCACCAGTTGTTCCCGTCCCCGACTCATCCATCTCTCCTCTAACGCCGTCGACTTAACGTAATGCGGCCAGCATCAGGCTGGCCGCTTCATCGTATGGAGGATTCAGAACTGCTGTTCCTCCGTCGAACCGGTCAACGCGGTGACGGACGACGCGCCGCCCTGAATCAGGGTGGTCACCTTGTCGAAATAACCGGTGCCCACCTCCTGCTGGTGAGACGAGAAGGTATACCCTTGTTTAATGGCCGCAAATTCCGGCTGCTGTACTTTCTCCACGTAGTGCTTCATGCCTTCGCCCTGCGCATAAGCATGCGCCAGGTCGAACATGTTGAACCACATGCTGTGGATACCCGCCAGCGTGATGAACTGGTATTTGTAGCCCATCTCCGACAGTTCATCCTGAAAACGGGCGATGGTGCGATCGTCCAGATTCTTCTTCCAGTTGAATGACGGCGAGCAGTTGTAGGCCAGCAGCTTGCCGGGAAAACAGGCGTGAATCGCCTCGGCGAAACGCCGCGCCAACGCCAGGTCGGGCGTTGAGGTTTCACACCACACCAGATCGGCGTAAGGCGCGTACGCCAGCCCGCGGCTGATCGCCTGCTCCACCCCGGCGCGGGTACGGTAAAACCCTTCCACCGTGCGTTCGCCGGTAACGAAGTCTCGGTCGTAATCATCACAATCCGAGGTCAGCAAGTCGGCAGCGTCGGCGTCGGTACGCGCCACCAGCAAGGTCGGTACGCCCAGCACGTCCGCCGCCAGCCGGGCCGCTACCAGTTTCTGCACTGCTTCCTGCGTCGGCACCAGCACCTTGCCGCCCATATGGCCGCACTTCTTCACCGACGCCAGTTGGTCTTCAAAATGGACGGCGGCGGCGCCCGCTTCAATCATCGATTTCATCAGCTCAAACGCATTCAACACCCCGCCGAAACCGGCTTCCGCATCCGCCACGATCGGCAAAAAGTAGTCGGTGTAACGTGGGTCATCCTGCCCGATGCCGTTGGCCCACTGGATTTGATCCGCCCGCCGGAAAGTATTGTTGATACGCTGCACTACCTCTGGCACCGAGTTGGACGGATAGAGCGACTGATCCGGGTACATGCTGGCGGCCAGGTTGGCGTCCGCCGCCACCTGCCAGCCGGACAGATACACCGCCTCCAGCCCGGCTTTCGCCTGCTGCAACGCCTGCCCGCCGGTCAACGCGCCAAGGCAGTTGACGTAGCCTTTGCGCGACTTACCGTTCAACAGCTTCCACAGCTTTTCCGCGCCCAGTTGCGCCAGCGTACAGGCGGGGTTCACCGACCCGCGCAGATTCACCACGTCTTCCGCGCGGTACGGGCGGGTAATGCCTTTCCAGCGCGGCGTGTTCCACTCTTGTTCCAGTTGCTCGATTTGTTGGGTACGAGAGGTGCTCATAGCGATTCCTTTTTTAAACAGGATTAATCAAGTAAGTCGTAACCGGGTAAGGTGAGGAAATCGATTAATGCGTCCTGCGTGGTGATGCGTTCCATCAGTCGGGCGGCTTCCTCGAAGCGGCCGCCGTCGAAGCGGGCGTCGCCCAGCTCAACACGGATAACCTGCATCTCTTCGGCCAGCATCTGGCGAAATAGCGCCTTGGTCACCACCCGACCGTCACTGAGGGTTTTGCCGTGGTGGATCCACTGCCAGATCGAGGTACGGGAGATTTCGGCGGTGGCGGCATCCTCCATCAGCCCGTAAATCGGCACACAGCCGTTGCCGGAAATCCAGGCTTCGATGTATTGCACCGCCACGCGGATATTGGCGCGCATACCGGCTTCGGTGCGTTCTCCCGGACAAGGTGCCAGCAGTTCGTCGGCGGTCGCCGCCGCATCGTCTTCGCGCAACATATCCAGTTGATTGGGACGATCGCCCAGCAGGCGATCGAACACCGGCATCACCGTGTCGGCCAGGCCGGGATGGGCGATCCAGGTGCCGTCATGACCATTGCGGGCCTCCAGCTCCTTGTCCTGCCGCACTTTCTCCTGCACCCAGGCGTTGCGCTCCACGTCTTTGCTGGGAATGAACGCGGCCATCCCGCCCATCGCAAACGCGCCGCGCCGATGACAGGTTTTGATCAGCAAACGTGAATAGGCATTCAGAAACGGTTTGTCCATGGTCACCGACTGGCGATCCGGCAATACCCGGTCCGGATGATTTTTCAAAGTCTTGATGTAGCTGAAGATATAGTCCCAACGACCGCAGTTCAGCCCGACGATGTGGTCACGCAGGTGATAAAGAATTTCGTCCATCTGGAACACGGCGGGCAGGGTTTCAATCAGGATGGTGGCTTTGATGGTGCCGCGCGTCAGGCCAAAATGGTCCTCGGTGTAACTGAATACCTCACCCCACCAGGCGGCTTCCTGCCAGGACTGGGTTTTCGGCAGGTAGAAATAGGGGCCGCTGCCTTTTGCCAGCAGTTGACGGTAGTTGTGGAAAAAATAGAGTGCGAAATCGAACAGGCTGCCAGGGATAGGCTCATCGCGCCACAACACGTGTTTTTCCGGCAGGTGCAAACCGCGTACCCGGCAGATCAACACCGCCGGGTCGGGTTTGAGCTGATAAATCTTTCCCGTCTCGCTGGTATAAGTGATGGTGCCGCGTACCGCATCCCGCAAGTTGATTTGCCCCTCAATCACTTTCGACCAACTGGGCGCCAGTGAATCTTCAAAGTCCGCCATAAAGACTTTCACGTTGGCATTCAGGGCATTAATCACCATTTTTCGTTCCACCGGGCCGGTAATCTCTACCCGGCGATCCAGCAGATCGGCTGGAATGCCACGCACCTTCCAGTCGGCTCTCCTTATGGAATTCGTTTCCGAAATAAAATTGGGTAATTCTCCGTTATCAATGCGCGCCTGTACCGCCTGACGTTCCGCCAGTAAGCGGTTACGCTGCGGGGTGAACCGGCTGACCAGCATCGTGAGAAAATCCACCGCCTCTGCCGTCAAAATCTGCCGTTCTTCCTCGCCAAATACGGCGGTAAACGCCAATTCCCTGCTTATCGTCTGTTGTGTCATGTCGTATTTCCTATTCCGCTGTCTTCGCCTGATCGGTTGTTCAATCTGTGAGCTCAACCCGAACGTTTTTCAGCCAACAGAACTAAGCCTAATCCAATAAAATTAAAAATCAAAAACAATTTCCATTTTTAATTTTAATTAAACTCAAGCACATGATTAATTTAAAATTAAAGTTATACGGAATAGAGAAATACATTCCATGAATCAACAAGGAGAAGAAGTCGCGACGTATCCGCAGGCTGCAGCTCAGCAGGAAAAAGAAAAGGCGCCATAAGGCGCCTGATGGGAGAGAACGAGAGGAAAAATCAATCCAGCGTAGGATTCATATGACGCAAATCGAACGGCGTGATCTGGTAAACGTAGTAATTCAACCAGTTGGAAAACAGCAGATGGCCGTGGCTACGCCAGGTCGCCCGCGGCGTTTTCTGAGGGTTATCCCCCGGGAAGTAGTTCACCGGGATCACCGGATTAAGGCCGGCATCACAGTCACGGAAATACTCGCTCGCCAGCGTCAGCGCGTCGTACTCTGGGTGCCCGGTCACAAACGCCAGCCGCTTATCCTTGCTGGCAAACAGGTAGGCTCCAGCTTCCTCGGACTCCACCAGAATATCCAGATCGGTGTGTTCACGAATCACATCGGAAGGGAAATCCGCATAACGGGAATGTGGGGCCAGAAAGGTTTCGTCAAAACCACGTGTCAACGGGGCATGCGGCTGCAGCGTATGGTGTGAATACACGCCGGATAATTTCACGTCACGGGTCAACTTGGGGATGCCGTACAACACATTCAACGCCGCCTGCACTGCCCAACACACAAACAGTGTAGAAGTGACATGCTCTTTGGCCCAGTTAACCACCCGCTCGATCTGCGGCCAATACACCACATCGCAAAAATCCACCAGCCCCAGCGGGGCGCCGGTCACGATCAAACCATCAAAGTTCTCGTGCTCGATATCTTCAAAATCGCAGTAAAAATTGTTGAGGTGCTCCGCCGGCGTGTTCTTCGATTCCCGGCTATCGATTCGCAACAACTGAATATCCACCTGCAGTGGCGAGTTCGACAACAGCCGTAGGAACTGGTTTTCCGTTTCGATTTTCTTTGGCATCAGGTTAAGTACCAGTACCTTCAACGGACGAATTTCCTGCGTTCTGGCTCGGGAAGACGCCATCACAAAGACGTTTTCATTGCGCAAGAAGCTGACAGCCGGCAACTCATCAGGAACCCGAATTGGCATAACCTTACACCTCACTGCATACGTTTATACGTTTATACGTTTAGCCTTCTAGGCTGCCGAAGATAGCGACTTTCCAGCGCAATGTCGAGCACATAACCGTCTGGTTGAAAATCTTTCATCAGAAATCAGATTTGTATATCCATTTTTAGCATAAGAATTACACAGTATGACGCAAAGCGAGATGATTATTCTGTTGATGCCGAGTGATAAAAACCGCAGAGAGAGGGGAATAAAGAGAAGGCCTTGCAGGGAAAAAGCGACAGGCACAGCGCAGGCGCGCGACACAACGCCGGGGAGAGCACAGGACCGGACCGGCCCGGACCGTAAAACCGCACACCGGGCCGCCGCCTGCCCTGACC